>NZ_CP085530.1:3062500-3362500 GCF_020616155.1 Vogesella sp. XCS3
CGGTAACACGCACTGGAGGTCCGAACCCACTAGTGTTGCAAAACTAGGGGATGAGCTGTGGATAGGGGTGAAAGGCTAAACAAACTCGGAGATAGCTGGTTCTCCCCGAAAACTATTTAGGTAGTGCCTCATGTATCACTTCCGGGGGTAAAGCACTGTTATGGCTAGGGGGTCATTGCGATTTACCAAACCATGGCAAACTCTGAATACCGGAAAGTGCAAGCATGGGAGACAGACGGTGGGTGCTAACGTCCATCGTCAAGAGGGAAACAACCCAGACCGCCAGCTAAGGTCCCAAATGATCAGTTAAGTGGTAAACGAGGTGGGAAGGCCTAGACAGCCAGGATGTTGGCTTAGAAGCAGCCATCATTTAAAGAAAGCGTAATAGCTCACTGGTCGAGTCGTCCTGCGCGGAAGATGTAACGGGGCTCAAACTGATAACCGAAGCTGCGGATGGGCACATTAATGTGTCCGTGGTAGGGGAGCGTTCTGTAGGTCTGTGAAGGTGGTGGTGTAAACCCTGCTGGAGATATCAGAAGTGCGAATGCTGACATGAGTAGCGATAAAGCGGGTGAAAAGCCCGCTCGCCGAAAGCCCAAGGTTTCCTACGCAACGTTCATCGGCGTAGGGTGAGTCGGCCCCTAAGGCGAGGCTGAAAAGCGTAGTCGATGGGAAACGGGTTAATATTCCCGTACTTTTATGCAGTGCGATGTGGGGACGGAGAAGGTTAGGTTAGCGGCCTGTTGGAATAGGTCGTTTAAGCCGGTAGGCTGGTGCGGTAGGCAAATCCGCTGCACCTTAAGGCCGAGAGGTGATGACGAGGATCTACGGATCTGAAGTAACTGATACCACGCTTCCAGGAAAAGCCACTAAGCTTCAGCTGCATAAGAACCGTACCGCAAACCGACACAGGTGGGCAGGATGAGAATTCTAAGGCGCTTGAGAGAACTCAGGAGAAGGAACTCGGCAAATTGACACCGTAACTTCGGGAGAAGGTGTGCCTCTGTTGGTGTAGGACTTCGCGTCCGAAGCTAGTAGAGGTCGCAGAGAATAGGTGGCTGCGACTGTTTAACAAAAACACAGCTCTGTGCCAACACGAAAGTGGACGTATACGGAGTGACGCCTGCCCGGTGCTGGAAGATTAAATGATGGGGTGCAAGCTCTTGATTGAAGTCCCAGTAAACGGCGGCCGTAACTATAACGGTCCTAAGGTAGCGAAATTCCTTGTCGGGTAAGTTCCGACCCGCACGAATGGCGTAACGATGGCCACACTGTCTCCTCCTGAGACTCAGCGAAGTTGAAATGTTTGTGAAGATGCAATCTACCCGCTGCTAGACGGAAAGACCCCGTGAACCTTTACTGTAGCTTTGCATTGGACTTTGAACAGACTTGTGTAGGATAGGTGGGAGGCTATGAAGCTGGAACGCTAGTTTCAGTGGAGCCGTCCTTGAAATACCACCCTGGTGTGTTTGAGGTTCTAACCTTGGTCCGTGATCCGGATCGGGGACAGTGCATGGTAGGCAGTTTGACTGGGGCGGTCTCCTCCCAAAGTGTAACGGAGGAGTTCGAAGGTTACCTAGGTACGGTCGGAAATCGTGCTGATAGTGCAATGGCAAAAGGTAGCTTAACTGCGAGACCGACAAGTCGAGCAGGTGCGAAAGCAGGACATAGTGATCCGGTGGTTCTGAATGGAAGGGCCATCGCTCAACGGATAAAAGGTACTCCGGGGATAACAGGCTGATTCCGCCCAAGAGTTCACATCGACGGCGGAGTTTGGCACCTCGATGTCGGCTCATCACATCCTGGGGCTGTAGCCGGTCCCAAGGGTATGGCTGTTCGCCATTTAAAGTGGTACGTGAGCTGGGTTCAAAACGTCGTGAGACAGTTTGGTCCCTATCTGCAGTGGGCGTTGGAAGTTTGACGGGGGCTGCTCCTAGTACGAGAGGACCGGAGTGGACGAACCTCTGGTGTACCGGTTGTGACGCCAGTCGCATCGCCGGGTAGCTAAGTTCGGAAGAGATAACCGCTGAAAGCATCTAAGCGGGAAACTTGCCTGAAGATGAGACTTCCCTGGAGGCTTGACCTCCCTGAAGAGTCGTTCGAGACCAGGACGTTGATAGGTCGGGTGTGGAAGCGCTGTGAGGCGTTAAGCTAACCGATACTAATTGCTCGTGAGGCTTGATCCTATCATTTGAGTTGCTTTGTTGATGATGAAGCGCTGGTTGATACAAGAAAATTCTACCGGCTGGAAGGTTTCCAGCCTGGCTTCTTCAAGTTTGTGACAGTTTATGTCTGGTGGCCATAGCGAGGTGGTCCCACGCCTTCCCATTCCGAACAGGACCGTGAAACGCCTCAGCGCCGATGATAGTGCAGATTCCTGTGTGAAAGTAGGACACCGCCAGACGCCCCATACAGACGCCCAGCTCACACGAGCTGGGCTTTGTGCTTTGGTGCGGCGAAAACACCGTACGCACCCCGCGGCCAACCTTGGCCGCAGCCTGCCCACACACCCAACAAAAAGCCCGCTTTCGCGGGCTTTATGCATTGATCTCGGCGTCGGCAGTGAGGTTTGTTCAAATCACATACTGAGCCATACCGCACTCCTTTGGCGTGAGGCTGGGCAGCCATGGGGCAGATACGTTAAGCTTGGTTTTTTATACAGTTGGGGGAAGTCATGAAACAGAAGGTGATGATTTTACTTTGCTGCCTGGCTAGCTTGCCTGTATGGGCGCAAACGGCCAATGTCGATGCCCTGTTGCTATCCGCACAGATGGCGTATCAGGACGCTGACAGCAAACAGGATCAGGCTCGCCGGCGTTTGCTGCAGGTGGAGGAGGAGTTGAAGCAGGCTCAAAAGCGCCTAGCGGATGCTCAGCAACTGCAGCAGCAAGCAGAAGCAGCGCAGCAGCAGGCTTTGGCCGATAAAGCCGCTGCGGATGCTCTGATGCAGCAGGCGACGCAGCGTTTACGGGATGCCTGGCAGCAGAAAGAAGGGCAGTAAGCGGTTTTAACGGGCCGGTACTGCTGGTGCCTTGTTCAACTCTTGAAAGCGCAGCATGTCTTGTGCAGCCTTGAGGCGCAGGCGCTCGATTTCGGCTCGACGCGACTGGATGAGTGCCAGTGTTTCATTCTGCAGGCGCTGTTTCTCTTCCAGCTGGCTGCTCAGGCCCTGGGAGATGCTTTTGCCGCTACTACGCAGTTTATTGGCTTCGTTGTTCAGGTCGGTGAGCTGGGCACTTGCCATGCGCAGCTGGCTTTCCAGCGTACGAAGGCCGGTCTGCAGCGCTTTTACCTGTTTGTCTCGCTCGGCAGCAATGTCTGCGCTAGAGCGGTAGCGCTCCTGCAGGGCGCGGTCGTAGCGGATTTGCTCGGCGCGCTGGGCTTGTTCCTGCTTTTGTCTGGCCAGCTCGGCTTCATGCGCGCGTTTGTCCGCTTCGCTTTCCCCTTTGCGCAGCAGAATGCCCTGCTTATTCAATTTGCTGACGCCACTTTTTTGCTCGGTAGGTGGCGGATAGTCGCTGTAGTGCACCACCCCGCGCTCGTCGGTCCACTTGTACAGACCTTCGGCCCCTGCTGCCGGCACAAGCAGGGTGATCAGCAGAGCGAGGTGGTGTGGGCGCATGATTAGTCGTTGACTCCGTATTGGGCGCGGTAGGCACGTACCGCTTCCAGATTGTCTGCCAGTTCCGGGCTATCTTCAAGGAAACCGAGCAAGTCTTTCAGGTTTGCGATGGCAATGACGGGCAAATTGTACTCGCGAGCCACTTCTTGCACTGCCGATAGCTCGCCTGTACCGCGTTCCATGCGATCCAGTGCGATGGCCACACCTGCAGGCTCTGCGCCGGCGGCACGAATCAGCTGAACCGATTCGCGTACCGACGTGCCGGCCGAAATCACGTCATCGATGATCAGTACCTTGCCCTGCAGCGGTGCACCGACCAGGGTGCCACCTTCGCCGTGGTCTTTGGCTTCCTTGCGATTATAGGCAAACGGTACGTTGCGGCCCTGCTCGGCCAGCGCCATGCTGGCGGCGGCGGCCAGGATGATACCTTTATAGGCCGGCCCGAAGATCATATCGAATGCTACGCCGCTCTCGCTGATAGACTTGGCGTAAAAGCGGGATAACTGCAGCGTGCTCTCGCCGTCGTTGAACAAGCCGGCGTTGAAGAAGTAAGGGGAAGTGCGGCCAGCCTTGGTGACGAAGGCGCCAAAGCGCAATACCTGCTTCTTAAGCGCAAAACGAATAAAATCCTGGCGGAAATCGCTCATCTGAATACCCCTTATATACTTTTAACACGTTGACGTGGCTGAAAAATCGCCGCAAGGATACCACGGGAGACACCATGCTTCGAATCGTTTCCGCCAACCTGAACGGCATCCGTTCGGCGGACAAGAAAGGTTTTTTTGACTGGCTGGCTGGCCACCAGGCTGATTTTGTCTGCTTGCAGGAGCTGAAGGCACAGGCGGGCGACCTGAGCCCGCGCATGCAGAACCCCGATGGTCTGACCGGCTATTTTCACTACGCCGAGAAAAAGGGCTACAGCGGTGTCGGCATTTATACCCGCTATACGCCAGACCGTGTGATTACCGGGCTGGGTGTGGACTGGATCGACGCCGAAGGCCGCTACCTGCAGCTGGATATCGGCAACCTGTCGGTGGTATCGCTGTACCTGCCATCCGGCTCCAGCAGCGACGAGCGCCAACAGGTGAAGTTTGATTTTCTCGACGTGTTCATGCCGCACATGGAAGCGCTGCGCGCCAGCGGCCGCGACGTGGTGATCTGTGGCGACTGGAATATTGCCCACAACGAAATCGACCTCAAGAACTGGAAGGGTAACCTGAAAAACTCCGGCTTCCTGCCAGAAGAGCGCGCCTGGATGACGCAGTTGCTGGGTAGCGGCTGGTGCGATGCGTGGCGTACGCTGTACCCCGACGCACCGGGCTATAGCTGGTGGAGCAACCGCGGCCAGGCTTACGCCAAGGATGTGGGCTGGCGTATCGATTACCACATCGTTAGCCCTGGCCTGATGGCACAGGCACGCAGCGCCAGTATTTACAAGGACGAGAAGTTCTCTGACCACGCCCCGCTGACTGTCGATTACGAGCGTAGCCTGTAATGTGGGACGACGACGATATCTTTCTGGTTACCGTGCCCGGCTGGGGTAACTCCGGCCCCAAACACTGGCAAAGCTACTGGGAAATGCTGTATCCGCTGGCGCGCCGCGTGGAGCAGGACAACTGGCTGTACCCCAGCCGCGATGCCTGGGTGCAGCGCCTGGCCGACACGGTAGACGGCTGTAGCGGCAAGGTGGTGTTGGCCGCGCACAGCCTGGGCTGCCATACAGCGGTGGAATGGCTAGGGCAGGCTAGCCTGCAGCAGCAGCGCAAGATAAAAGGCCTGTTGCTGGTGGCGCCACCGGCGTTGCCGATTACCGAGGCAAGGGCGCGCGCCAGCGGCGAGTTGCCGGACGATGCACCGCTACCGGCGTTTGATGGCTTTGCTGCACCGCGCGATATGCGCATTCCGGTGCCGGCGCGCATGGTAGCCAGCCGTGATGACCTGTTCTGCGATTACGCCAGCAGCGAGGCGATGGCAGCGCGCTGGGGCGTCCCGCTGCTGGACGCCGGCAACGCTGGCCATATGGGCAGCCATAGCGGCCTGGGCGACTGGAAGGCCGGGCAGAAGCTGATCCAGCAATTGATGCTGGGTTGATCGGCCTGGGGCAGTAAAACAAAAAGGTTGGCCGCATGCGGCCAACCTTTTTTCATGTGTGTGTGCGGGGCTTAGTCGCCAGTGGCTACCGGGCGGCCGTCGTCGCTGCACCATTCGCTCCAGCTGCCAGCGTACAGAGCGGCACCGTCCAGCCCGGCGTGCGCCATGGCCAGGCGGTTGTGGCAGGCGGTGACGCCGCTGCCGCAGTACAGCACCACCTCGCTGGCGGCGGTATCGCCCAGCACAGCTTGCCATTCCGTAGCCAGCACCTCGGCCGGCTTGAAGCGGCCATCCTGTAGGTTGAGCTGGAAGAAGCGGTTGCGCGCGCCGGGAATGTGGCCGCCTACCGGGTCTAGCGTTTCGTTCTGGCCGGCAAAGCGGTCGGGCGCGCGGGCGTCGATCAGCACGCGTTCGGCTTTGTCGAGGTTGGCCGCCACCATGTCCACATCGAACAGCTGCTCCAGTGCCGGGCGCATGACGAAGCGGGTGCTGTTTTTCTCGGGTGCGTCGGTGGTCACGGTGCCGCCGGCGGCTTGCCAGGCCTGAAAGCCACCGTCCAGTACCGCCACGGCTTCGTGACCCAGCCAGCGCAGCAGCCACCAGGCGCGCGCGGCGTACATGCCACCCGCGTCGTCGTAGGTCACCACCTGGGTGTTGGGGCCGATGCCCAGCGCGCCAAAGTTCACCGCCAGGCGCTGGCCGTCCGGCAGCGGGTGGCGGCCGTTATTGCCGTTTTTGGCACCGGACAGGTGATAGTCCAGGTGCAGGTAATGGGCGCCGGGCAGGTGGCCGGTTTCGTAGACGGTGGGGCCGTAGGACGGGTCGGCCAGCTGGAAGCGGCAGTCCAGCAGCACCAGGTCGGCGGTGTCGTGCTGCAGCAGGGCGTCTGCACTGATCAGGGTACGGTACATGGGGTTCTCCTTTGCACACGCTTGGGCACCTTGCGAAGCCAGCCGGTGGCCGGCTTCGCAAGGCGTCCTGGGCAGGCGGGCTGCCGTTGACGGTGGTCAAGCGTTGTTTGAAATATTAAACGTTGACCACCATAGCACGGCCGGGCTTCAGCCGGCCAGTGCGGCGCGCAGCGCGGCGGCCAACTGTGGCATGCCGTGCGCCACACCATCACGTTGAGCCTGGCCCCACAGCGGCTGCGGGAAGTGCTTGTCGTCGGCAAAGCGCGGGATCACGTGCCAGTGCAGGTGCGGCACCATATTGCCGAAGCTGGCCAGGTTGATCTTTTCCGGGTTCAGCAGGCTGCGCAATGCGGCCTCGGTGCGGTACACCCAGTCCATCACGTGGGCGCGGTCTGCCGGGGCCAGGTCGGTCATTTCCTTGACATGGCCGTGCCAGATCACGCGGCAGAACGCCGGGTAGTCGGCGTCGGCCACCAGGATCACGCGTAGCTTGTCGTCGCGGTACAGGATGTCGCCACCGTCCTGGTGGCACAGTTCGCAGTGCATGGGGTGTCCTTTGCGGGCTTAACGTTGGCCGCGCCCTTGCCAGTTTTCGTAGTCGAAGTCGGCCAGGTTGATCAGGCCGAAATCGCGTGGCGGGCGGGCATGTTTCGCGGTTTGTTTGTCGGGTTCACTGGTGTGGAAGCTGAGGCTATCGACCGCTACCAGCTGCCAGGTCTGGTCGCGGCGCGACCAGGCAAAGCGGAAGTCTTCGCGCCAGCGCCAGTTGCTGCCGCCGTAGTGCAGCAGCGTGAAGCCACCCGCCTGCGTTTGGAGGCCTTCAAACGGGTCGCCAAACACGCCGCCGCACTGGCGGCACATCACCGCGCGTTGGCTGCGCACGGCGGCTTTGAGCTTGCCGTCGGGCTGGCGCAGCCACACCTGCAGCAGCCTGGGGCCGTCGTCGTCTTGCTGGGCGCTGGCTTCGCTGACGGTGACCAGATCGACACGACCGTCGCGGTTGAGGTCGGCCGCCTCCCACGCCAGCAGGGCCTGGCCTGCCGGCAGCGTGGCGCTGACTTCGGCGGGCAGCGGCTTGGCGGCATGGCTGCTCAGCGCCGGTAGCAGCGTCAGCGCTGCCGCAAGCTGGCGCAAGGTTGGCCGCAGCACGTTCATACCCACTCGCGGTGCGGCAAAAAGTCGGTGTACAGCGCCGCTTCCGCGCTGCCGGCTTCCGGCTGGTAGCCGTATTCCCAGCGTACCAGTGGCGGCATGGACATCAGGATGGACTCGGTGCGGCCACCGGTTTGCAGGCCGAACAGCGTGCCGCGGTCCCATACCAGGTTGAACTCCACGTAGCGGCCGCGGCGGTATAGCTGGAACTGGCGCTCGCGCTCGCCCCACTCTGTATCTTTGCGGCGCGCCACGATGGGCAGGTAGGCGTCGGTAAAGCCGTTACCCACCGCCTGCATGAAGGCAAAGCTGGTGTCGAAGTCGGGCTGGTTCAGGTCGTCGAAGAACAGGCCGCCCACACCGCGCGCTTCGCTGCGGTGCTTCAGGTAGAAGTACTCGTCACACCATTTTTTGTATTTCGGGTAGGTGTCGGCACCAAACGGCGCGCACAGGTCGCGCGCCACTGTGTGCCAGTGCACCACGTCGTCCACATTGCCGTAGTAGGGCGTCAGGTCGAAACCGCCGCCAAACCACCATACCGGCGCCTCGCCGTCTTTTTCGGCAATGAAAAAGCGCACATTGGCGTGGCTGGTCGGTACGTAGGGGTTTTCCGGGTGGATCACCAGCGACACGCCCATTGCCTCGAAGCGGCGCCCCGCCAGCTCCGGGCGGTGGGCGGTGGCGCTGGCAGGCAGCGCATCGCCGGATACGTGCGAGAAATTCACGCCGGCTTGCTCGAACACGGCGCCGCCGGTCAGCACGCGGCTACGCCCACCGCCGCCAGCCGGACGCTGCCAGCTGTCCTCGATAAAGTTGGCCGCACCGTCGGCGGCGGCCAGGCCCTGGCAGATATGGTCTTGCAGACCCAAAAGAAACTGTTTTACCTGATTGGCGTGCGGGTGGCTCATGCGCGTAGTCCGGGTTCGAAAGTCATGCCGGATTGTAATGGCAAACCGCTGTGTAAACGACTGGGCTGCAAGGTGGGTGATAGCGGTTTTCAGATAGGTACCGGTGAATAAGTCGCCGTGCGCACCGCTGGCTGTGGGCTTGGTATCGCCGTATTGCCCGCCCGGCATGGCGGTATTTTTCGGCAAAAATATCACCCTGAAATTTTAATCGCCGGTAGTACTTGCCATTGGCGTGAGCGCATGGCCGTAGAGCAACGATTTGATACGGCCAGGGCAGGTGGCTTTTATGCGCGAATCTGCGTCATGTCCTGCTCAGTCTTACATTGAAACTATAAAAAATGGCAGCTATAGCACTAGTGAAACTCATAAAAGAAAAAGGTCATACCGTGCTGAGCCTGCAGAAAAATACACCGCACATTGCTTATCTGGTCGGGTCCGCCGCGCTGGGTCCGCTATTGGTCTGGGCTGCCGGCAGTGCCTGGTGGCTGGCGGCCGTACTGTTTGTTGTGCCGTTGCTGGCCATCTTTTGGTTGCCAGGCGCGCCCGCAGACAGTAGCGACGCCGAGCCGTCAGGGCTGCCGGAGCCTGCCCAGCCGCCGTACTGGCCAGAGGCCGGCCGGCTGGTGTCCCAAGTACTTCCGCTGTGGGCTGGCCAGGTACAGCTAGCCGCCAGCCAGGTAGAAGACGCCATTGGCAAGCTGGCGGCACGCTTTGCCAGCATGAACGACATCATCCGCCAGTCGCTGGGCGACAAAAATGCCGGTATCAGCGATGTCGCCAGGCTGGAGCAGGCCGAACAAAAGCTGCTGCAAACCCTGCGCGTACTGGATGAGTCGGTCACCAAGCGTAATCAACTGATCGAGCGCATTACCCAACTGCAGAGCCATACACAAAAGCTGCAAGACATGGCCGAGTCGGTGTCATTTATTGCCGGGCAGACCAACCTGCTGGCGCTGAACGCGGCGATTGAGGCGGCACGCGCTGGCGAAGCTGGCCGCGGCTTTGCCGTGGTGGCAGACGAAGTACGCAAGCTGTCCATGCAGTCCAACGATACCGGCAAGAGCATGGCCAGCGCCGTAGAGCAGATTGTGGGCGAGCTGGAGTCTGCGGCACAGCGCGCCCAGTTGCTGGGGCAGGAAGAAAAAGCCTTGATGGGTGAGGCCAGCAGCTCGGTGACCGACGTTATCCAGACCTACCAGCACGTTACCCGCGAGCTGAAAGACAGCCAGCAAAACCTGTCTGCCAGTGGCAGCCATGTGCGCGATGAAATCCAGGACGTACTGGTGAACCTGCAGTTCCAGGACCGCATCAGCCAGATACTTGGCCATGTGACGGCTGACATGCAGCGGCTGGAAAGCACGCTGGGCAGTGCCTTGGCAGTGCCGGATAGCCAGCTGCCACCGCCACCCGATACGCAAGGCTGGCTGGCCGAGCTGAAAAGAACCTACACCACACACGAGCAACACTCGCTGCACAGCGGCGGCAAGGCGCAAGGTGGCAGCGCCAGCGAAGAAGTGACCTTTTTCTGATAAACGGGGAGCAAGAACATGGCCAAGACCATATTGATCGTTGACGATTCTGCCAGCCTGCGCCAGGTGGTGAAAATTGCACTGATGGACGCCGGTTACGACGTAATCGAGGCGGGTAATGGCCAGGAAGGCCTGCAAAAGCTGGACGGCCGCAAGATTCACCTGATCGTGTCCGACGTGAACATGCCGGTGATGGACGGCATCACCTTTCTGAAAAACGTGAAGCAGCACGCATCGTACAAGTTCACCCCGGTGATCATGCTCACCACCGAAACCAGCGACGAAAAGAAAAAATCCGGCCAGGAGGCCGGTGCCAAAGCCTGGGTGGTCAAGCCCTTCCAGCCGCCCATCCTGCTGTCCGCCATTTCCAAGCTGATTCTGCCCTAGCCCCGGCTGCGCGCCACCAGGGATACCTAGCCACGCTGCCGGAGGAATGCCATGTCATCCACCATCACGCTGGACGAAGAATGCACCATTTACCAAGCGGCCCAGCTGCGCCAGCAGCTTGCCGATGCCCTGATTGCCAGCGACAGCCTGACGGTGGATTTGTCGGCAGTCGGTGAAATGGATAGCTCGGCAGCGCAGGTGTTGCTGTGGCTGAACAGCGAAGCCGCCAGGCTGCAAAAGACGCTCGCGCTGGTGCACCTGTCTGCCGCCGCGCGCGAGCTGCTCACCATGCTGGGGCTGCTGATCTACCTGCCAATCGTGGAAGAGGAGGCCGGCCATGAATCTTGATGCCGCCAAGCAAACGTTTCTGGAAGAAGCGCGCGAGCTGCTGGAAGACATGGAGCGCATCCTGCTGGATGTGGAGGCCACCGAAACCACCGACGAGCAGCTCAACGCCCTGTTTCGCGCCATGCACACCATCAAGGGCTCGGCCGGCCTGTTTGGCATGGACGAAATCGTGCACTTCACCCACGAAGCCGAAAACGTGGTGGACCTGCTGCGCGGTGGCCATCTGGCGCTAAGCGAAGACCTGTCCGGCCTGCTACTACGCTGTCACGACCACGTCAAAGCCATGCTGGCCGTGGTAGACGACAAAGCCATGCAGCAGGAGATGTTGCAGACCAGCCTGCTGGACGAGCTGCGCCAATATGCCCAGCCCGCTGCGTCTGAGGAGCTAGCCAGCAGCAGCCAGGCCAGCGCGCCCGAGCAGGGCGGCCTGCGCGACTGGGTGATGTCGCTGCGCTTTAACGAAGACGTGTTGCGCAATGGCATGGACCCGTCCGCCTTCTTTCGCTATCTGCGGTTGTTGGGCGAGTTTCTGGTAGTGCAGCCGGTACTGTGCCGCCTGCCGCACGCCGAGCGCTTTGACCCGGAAAGCTGCTACCTGCGCTTCGAGCTGCTGTTTTCCAGCGACGCCAGCCAGCAAATGCTGCTGGACGTATTCGAGTTCGTGCGTGAAGACAGCCAGATCCATATTTTCCCGGTGGGCGAGGCCGCGACGCACTGGCCGCAGCTGATCGCCGATGCCGACGAGGCCGAGCAAGCAGCCGTGCGCCAAGCCTGGCACGCGCTGGGGCTGGACCCCGAAGCGCCTGCCTGCGTGGCCGCCCAGCCTGAGCCCGCCGCCCCGGCAGCCCAAACCGTAGACAAAGCCAGCGAGAAGGCCGACAAACCGGCCACCAGCGCCGCCGAGGCCAAGCCGCCGCGCGCCAGCGAAAGCCGCTTCATCAAGGTAGAAGCCGCCAAGCTCGATAGCCTGATCAACCTGATCGGCGAGCTGGTTATCGCCGGCGCTGCGGCCAACCTGATGGCGCGGCGTTCGGCGCAAAGCGCGCTGGTGGAGTCCACCATCGCCATTGCCAACCTGATCGAGCAGATCCGCGCCGGTACGCTGAGCATGCGCATGGTGCAGATCGGCGAGATTTTCAGCCGCTTCCCGCGCGTGGTGCGCGACGTGTCCAAAGAGCTGGGCAAGAGCATACAGCTGAATGTGTCCGGAGCCGACACCGAGCTGGATAAATCCATGGTGGACAAGCTGGGTGACCCGCTGATGCATATCGTGCGTAACGCCATGGACCACGGTATCGAATCGTCCGAAGCCAGGTTGGCCGCAGGCAAGCCCGCCGAGGGCAATGTGTGGCTGAACGCCTACCACGAAAGCGGCAGCGTGGTGATCGAGGTGGCCGACGACGGCGCCGGGCTGCGTAAAGACAAGATTCTGGCCAAAGCCGTAGCCAATGGCCTGGTGCCCGCCGACAGCGTGATGCCGGACGGTGACATCTACAAACTGATCTTCGAGCCCGGCTTTTCCACCGCAGAGCAGGTCACCAATATCTCTGGCCGTGGTGTCGGCATGGACGTGGTACGGCGCAGCATCGAACAGCTGCGCGGCACCATCGATATCGACTCGGCCGTGGGCGAGGGCACTACCTTCCGCATTCGCCTGCCGCTGACGCTGGCCATTATCGATGGCTTCCTGGTGTCGGTGGGCAACGCCACCTTCGTGATACCGCTGGAAACCGTTATCGAGTGTATCGAGCTACCGGCCGACGCGCTGCAAGGCGACGCGCACAACTGCCTGAACCTGCGCGGCGAAGTGCTGCCGCTACTGGGGCTGAACCGCTTCCTGGAGCTGGGCCAGCCGCACGCCAAGCGCCAGAACGTGGTGGTAGTGCGCTACGGCGACAGCAAGGCCGGGCTGGTGGTGGACGAGCTCTTGGGCGAGTTCCAGACCGTGATCAAGCCGCTGGGTAACCTGTTCCGCCACCTGCGCGCCATTAGCGGGTCCACCATTCTGGGCTCGGGCGAGGTGGCACTGATTCTGGATGTACCGTCGTTGATTCATTTTGCAACAAGCCAGGAAGCAGAGCGTTTTGCCAGCCACGCCGAACACGCGCAGCAGCGTGGTGGCCACGGTAATCACTAAATCAACCATGGCAGCCGGTGGCTGCGGGGAGTGTAAAAATGAGCACAAAACAAATGTCTGTTGCCATGCGCCTGGGCTTGGGCTTTGGCGCGGTGATTTTCTTCATGCTGCTGGTGTTTGTCATTGCCATGCATGGCTTCAGGCAGATCAATGTGCAGCTAAGCGCTATTACCAAGGAAAACAGCCCTGAGCTGGTGCAGATCAATGCTATGAACGACGCGGTACAGGAAATGCGCGTGCAGTACCGTACCGTCATCATCATGAATGATGCTGCCGAGCTGACCAAAGCAGTGGAAATTTATAACAACAGCAAGACCAAATACCCTGAAGCCTACCGCAAGCTGCAAGACCTGTTTGCCGGCCAGGTCGAGCCGATGAGCGAAAAAGAGCGCGACCTGATGAACCAGATTGCGGCACAGGCGGCGCTAACCTTTCCGATTGTCGACCGCGTAGTGCAGCTGGGTGCGGCCAACCAGAACGAAGAGGCGGCCGCGATGATGCAGTCGCAAGCTAACCCGGCCATGGGCAAGTTGCGTAGCCTGATTTCAGATCTGTCGTCCTACGAGACCCAGCTGAGTGTCGATATGGCTAAAGAAGCCGACGACAAGTACAACGCTGCTTTCATGCAGATGCTGACCGTGTCCATCATCGCGCTGGTGATAGGGATCGTGGTGGCCATCCTGATTATCCGTAACATTGGCCGTTCGCTGGGTGGCGAGCCGCACTACGTGGCAGATGCCATGCGCGAAGTAGCCAACGGCAACCTGATGGTGAATGTCACCGTGAAGCCGGGTGACACCACCAGCCTGGCGGCGTCCATTGCCACCACCATCGACAAGCTGCGCGGCATCATGGCCGAGGTGCGCAGCAACGCCGACAACCTGTCGTCTGCCTCGCAGCAGGTGAGCGCCACCGCCCAGTCGCTGGCACAAGGGGCCAGCGAGTCGGCCGCCAGCGTAGAGGAAACCTCGGCGTCGGTAGAAGAAATGTCCTCGTCCATCAACCAGACCAGCGATAACGCCAAGCTCACCGAAAGCATTGCCACCAAGGCCGCGCGCGAGGCAGCCGAGGGCGGCGACGCGGTGAAACAGACCGTGGTGGCCATGCGCCAGATTGCCGACAAGATCAGCATCGTGGACGACATTGCCTACCAGACCAACCTGCTGGCGCTGAACGCCGCCATCGAAGCGGCCCGCGCAGGCGAACACGGCAAGGGCTTTGCCGTGGTGGCGGCCGAGGTGCGCAAGCTGGCCGAACGCAGCCAGGTAGCAGCGCAGGAAATCGGCGAAGTGGCCAGCGGCAGCGTGTCCATGGCCGAGCGCGCCGGCCAGCTGCTGGAAGAAATCGTGCGCTCCAGCTCCAAAACCGCTGACCTGGTGCAGGAAATTTCTGCTGCATCGATGGAGCAGGCTACCGGCGTAGGCCAGATCAATGCCTCGGTACAGCAGATTAACGCGGCCACGCAGCAAAGCGCCTCGTCCAGCGAAGAGCTGGCGTCCACCGCCGAGGAAATGAGCGGCCAGGCAGAAAACCTGCAAGACCTGATTTCGTTCTTCCGCATTGAAACGTCGGGCCTGGGCCGTCGCCGTAATACGCCGCGTGGCACCGCCAGCAGCCAGCCTGCGGCCAACCTGCACGGCAGTGTGGGTGGCGAGGCGGACGAAAACGATTTCGTGCGCTTCTAAGCGGGGAGACCACCATGGGTGCACTCACCATACGCCGGGGGCGGGAAGCCGCCCTGGTAGAGGAGGTCCACGAGGACGTCCTGCAATACCTGACTTTTCAGCTAAGCGGCGAGACCTACGCTATCGGTATCTTGTCCATCAAGGAGATTCTGGAATACACCACGCTGACCCAGGTGCCGCTGATGCCGGCGTTTATCCGCGGCGTGATGAACCTGCGCGGCGCCGTGGTGCCGGTGATCGACCTGGCGGTGCGCTTTGGCCGCAATGAAACCGGTGTATCGCGCCGCACCTGCGTGGTGATTATCGAGGTCGCCAACGAGGAGATGCAGCAGTACATCGGCATTCTGGTGGACGCGGTACACGAGGTACTGGCGATTCGCGCTGCCGATATCGAGCCGCCGCCGCAGTTTGGCAGCCGTATCCGCGTGGACTTCATCTCTGGCATGGCCAGGGTGGACAACCGTTTTGTGGTGCTGCTGGACGTGGAAAAAGTATTGTCGGTAGAAGAAATGGCCACCTTGTCTGCCATGAATGGTGGCGAGGTAGCCGACCTGCGCGAAGCCGAAGTATAAAAGCGCCCGCCCCAGGCGGTAGCCGGGGCGGGCCACACAGCGCACTGGCTACCGGCCCTGCCGGTAGGCCGCAAGGAGGGGAGCATGCAGTTATCTGATGCGACATTTTCACGTTTTGCCGTGTGGATGAAAGCCCAGACCGGGGTGCATTTCCCCATTGGCAAAAAAACCCTGGTGCACCAGCGCCTTACCCGCAGGTTGGCCGCACGCAATGTGGCCACCTTCGAGGCGTATTTCCGCATGCTGCAGGACCCGGCCGAGCTTACCGAGCGCGAGGCGGCCATCGACCTGCTGACCACGCATGAAACCTTCTTTTTTCGCGAACCCAAGCATTTTCACTGGCTGGAAGCGCAGCTGCGCCAGCACCCGGTAGCTGGCACGCTGCGCATCTGGAGCGCGGCGTCGTCCAGCGGCGAGGAGGTGTGGAGCATTGCCATGCTGCTGGCCGATATCCGCGGCATGGATGGCGACTGGACGCTGATGGGCAGCGATATCAGCCAGGGCGTGCTGGCGCGCGCGGAAAAGGGGCACTACGCGCTGCAGCGCTGCGAAGGCATGCCGCCGGACTACCTGCGCCGCTTCTGCCTGAAAGGGGTGCGCCAGCACGCCGGTACCTTCATGGTGTGCAAGGAGCTGCGCCGCAAGGTGAATTTCCAGCTGATCAACCTGGATAAAGACCTGCCCACCATCGGGCCCTACCACGTGATTTTCCTGCGCAATGTGCTGATCTACTTTGACGCGGCCACCAAGCTGCAAGTGGTACAGCGCGTGCTTGGCCGCTTGTCGGTAGGCGGTTTTTTACTGGTGAGCCATTCCGAAAGCCTGCACGGGCTGCCTTTGCCCATCCAGCTGGTGGCACCGGGTATTTACCGGAAGCTGTCATGAGCGAATCCCACATGCGTAACGAAGTGTTCCTGAAACCCGGCGAATGGTATTTCGGCGGCGAGGAAGCACTGATCAAGACACTGCTGGGGTCGTGTGTGTCCATCACCCTGTGGCACCCGCGGCTGAAGCTGGGCGGCATGTGCCACTACCTGCTGTCGCAACGCAAGAATGGTGAAATCAGCGACACCTTCAGCGGCCGCTACGCCGACGAGGCCATGCTGCTGCTGGTACGCGAAGCGCTGCGCAGCGGGCGGCCGCTGCGCGAGTTCCAGGTCAAGCTGATCGGCGGCGCGTCGGTGCTATCGGGTAGCGAGCGCGACGGCCAGGTGACCGACGTCCCCGGGGAGAACATCGTGATGGCCAGGCTATTGGCTACCCAGCTGGGCCTGAACGTGCAGGCAGAAGATTTTGGCGGTAGCGGCGCGCGGCTGGTGTTGTTTGACGTGGCCTGCGGCGATGTGTGGGTGCGGCAGAGCAGTGAGCGTGATGCGCCGGTGAGCCATCGCGCCAGCCATAGAAAAAGGGCTTCAACATGACAATCAAGGTAATGCTGGTAGATGACTCCGCCGTGGTGCGCCAGGTATTGACCGCAGTCTTTACCCAGGCTTCCGGCATCGAGGTAGCGGACGTGGCGCACGACCCTATTATGGCCATGGAAAAAATGAAGGCGCGCTGGCCGGATGTGATCGTGCTGGACGTGGAAATGCCGCGCATGGACGGTATCACCTTTCTCAAACAGCTGATGAGCACGCGGCCAACCCCGGTGGTGATTTGCTCGTCGCTGACGCAAAAAGGCTCGGACATGGCCATGAACGCGCTGGCGGCTGGCGCGGTAGAGGTCATTGCCAAGCCTACCGGCGGGGTAAAAGCGTTTCTGGAGGCCAACGGTAACGCGCTGGTGCAGGCGGTAAAAGCCGCTGCCTCTGCGCGCATGGGCAATGTGCGGGTGGCGCCAGCCCCCACTGCACCATCCGGCGGCAAGCCACTGTTAGCCACGCCCAGCAAGCTGTCTGCCGATGCCGTGCTGGACGCGCCTACCGGGCGCGAGATGTTCAGCACCACCGAGCGTATTGTGGTGATTGGCACCTCCACCGGCGGCACGCAGGCGCTGGAGCACATTCTTACCCGCCTGCCGCGCGGCTGCCCGGGCATCGCCATCGTGCAGCACATGCCGGAGCGCTTTACCTCGTCGTTTGCCGAGCGGCTGAACCGGCTGTCGGTGATCGAGGTAAAAGAAGCGGCCAACGGTGACCGCATCATTCCCGGCCGTGCGCTGATTGCGCCGGGCGGCAAACACATGATGATCAAGCGCAGCGGGGCGTTTTACCACGTGGATATTGTGGATGGCCCGCCGGTAAGCCGGCACAAGCCGTCGGTGGACGTGCTGTTCCGCTCGGCCGCCAAGTTTGCCGGGCGCAATGCGCTGGGCGTGATCATGACCGGCATGGGCGACGACGGTGCCAAGGGGCTGAAAGAGCTGCACGATACCGGCGCGCATACCATTGCCCAGGACGAGCAAAGCTGTGTGGTATTCGGCATGCCCAAAGAAGCCATCAAGCTGGGCGCGGCGCGCGATGTGCTGTCGCTGGATGCACTACCGGGGGCCATTAGTAAACACTAACCCTTTCTATATCCTTGAATTTTAATAAGCGGTGTTTAATATTCAGGTATAGATATGGCGCTTGAGGCCAGGCGCCACCGTGTATGACTCCATTAGCAGGATGGCGGCCCATGCCCAAGTTTACATTGCAAGATGTTCTGATCGTGGATGACAGCCCGTCGCAGCTTTTGCTGCTGGCGGAGCTGTGCCGCAAGATGCGTATCAGCGAAGTGCGTACTGCCCGTAACGGCGAAGAAGCGCTGCAAGCCATGCGCGAGCGTCTGCCTTCTTTGCTGGTGCTCGATCTGGAAATGCCCAAGGTCGATGGCGTGCAGGTTCTGCAGCGCATGGCGCGCGAAGGCCTGGTCACGCCTGTGGTGGTGGCCTCGGCCAAAGACCCGATGCTGATCGCCACGGTAGAGCTGATGGGCCGCGAGCTGGGCCTCCCGGTGCTGGGTGCCTTGCAAAAGCCCATTAGTCTGGCCGAGCTGGGCGACCTGGTAAGCCGTGCTTACCAACACGGTGCCAGCAGCGGGCAGAGCCAGCCTTTGTGTGCCGATAGCGATATCCGCCTGGCGCTGGACCACGGCGAGATCGTGCCTTATTACCAGCCCAAGGTGACCTTGCATGGTCAGCTATTGAAAGGTGCCGAGCTACTGGCACGTTGGCCGCAAGGTGACGATGTGGTGATGCCGTCGCGCTTTATCCCGGTAATCGAGCATTGCGGCTGGAGCACCGAGCTGACGTTGCTGATGCTGCAGCAGGGCCTGGCGCAGTGGCAGCAGTGGGCGCGGCGCGGCTTGCGCCTGCCCATGTCCATCAACCTGTCGGCGCTGTCCATGGATAGTGGCGAGCTGGTCGGGCGCATCGAACAGCAGGTGGCGCAGAGCAAGGTGCCGCCGCGCTATATCATTTTCGAGATTACCGAGACCGCTGTTGCCGATAACCTGGCCGAGGCCATGGGCGTGGCCGCGCGCCTGCGGCTGGCGGGCTTTGGCTTGTCGATAGACGACTTCGGTACCGGCTTTGCCACCATGCAGCAACTGGTGCGTTTTCCGTTTACCGAGCTGAAAATCGACCAGTCACTGGTGCAGTCCATCAGTCATAAATCGCATCTGGAAAACGTGGTGCATAGCGTGATCGAGCTGGCCAAACGCATGAACCTGACCACGGTAGCCGAAGGGATTGAAACCGAGGGCGACCAGCTATGCCTGAATAATCGCGGCTGCGTGCTGGGGCAGGGCTATTTGTACGCCAAGCCACTGCCGCCGACCCAGTTCGAGTCCTGGATACGCCAGCGCCGCCAGCACGAGGGCGCACCGGCCTGAAGTTGGCCGCAAAAAAATGCCCGTCCAGGGGACGGGCCAAGCAACGCACTAGCACTCACTAAGGAGATGCCCACCGCGAGGCGGGCGGGGAATACACACGAGGAGAAACGGGGTAAAACGGGTCATGCAGGCGGCCTGTTGCCTTGAGTCAGGCCGCCGTCGGGCTTAGAAGCGGTAAGTCATGCCCACTTTCAGCGCGCCTACCGGTGCGGTGTCAGTGATCTCTTTATGCTTGATGTTGCCGATGCCGTCGTATTCGGCACGCAGGCTCACTTGTTTGTTCAGCTTGTAGTTGGCACCCAGCCCCAGGCCCACGCCGAAGGTGCTGTCCTTGCTGCCCTGCAGCGCGGCGGTGCTGCTGGTGAATTTGCTGCGGATGTGGTTGGCCGATACCTTGCCGTACACTTCGAACTGGTCGTTTACAGGGATAATGCCAAGTGCAGCGACACGAAAGGCGTCGTAGTCCAGTTTGCCTGCGCCTTTGAGCTCGGTGCCATCACCGTGATTCAGGTAGCTGCCTTCTACGGCGAAGTTGTCGTTTACGCGCTGGCCGAAACCTACTTCAAACATGCCGGAAGTGGCATCGTCATTCTTTACTTTCTTGTCGCTCACGCCGGCTTTGGCGGCGGAGCCGTCTTTCAGGGTCCACTGGTTGGCGGACACGCCCAGGTTGCCGAATACATAGGTGCCGGTATCGGCTGCGAATGCGGTGGTGCCGGCAGCGGCGAAGAGGGTGGCAATAATCAGCTTTTTCATGTGAGGCTCCTGTTGGGTCATCTGTGAACTCGATGGGGCTATTGTGCCCAGCAGGGGGTCTTAACACTATGTCGCTTGCGTGCGGGGAATGTGCGGCCAACATGCCGTTGTGTGACGCTGTGTGACAGGGCCGCAGGCGTAGCGCGGCCCTAGCTGGCCGCAGGGTGCTGCGGCAGGGTAATGGCCATGCGGGCGCCGCCCAGGCTGGCCACGTCGGCATGGGCATGGCCGCCGTGGTGCAGGGCGATCAGCCGGACAAACGACAGGCCCAGACCATGCCCGCCGGTGGCGCGGTCGCGCGAGCGGTCCAGGCGCTGGAAGGGCTCGAAAATGCGCTCGCGCTCGGCAGCCGGGATGCCGGGGCCGTCGTCGTCCACGGCAATATGCAGCTGCCCGTCTGCCAGGCTGACCGTCATGTGGACCTGGTTGCTGGCGTATTTGAACGCGTTCAGCAGCAGGTTGCGTGTGGCCACGTACATCAGCTTGCGGTCGAAGGTGGCACTGCCTGGCGCGCAGCTCAGGCCCAGCTGCAGCTGGCCGGGGCGTAGTGGCTGCATCAGGTCGACAAGGTCATCAAACCATTCGTTCAGGTCCACGGTTTCGTACTGCAGCGCCACTTCGCCACGGTCCAGCCGCGCGTAGCTGAGGCTGATGTTCAGCAGCTCATCCAGCTCGGTGAGGTCGCGTTCCATGCCTTCGCGGTATTGCTGGCGTTCGTCATCGTCTTCTGCCTCGTCCAGCATGGACAGGCCAAAGCGCAGGCGTGCTACCGGGGTGCGCAGCTCGTGCGCTACGGCGTGCGCCAGCGCCTGGCGGGTTTCCACCTGGCGCTCCAGCGCGGTGGCCATATCGTTGATGACGCTGCCCAAGGGGGCAAACAAGGGGCTTTTCAGCGTGGCGGCGCGGGCGGACAGGTCGCCCTCGGCCAGCTGGTTGGCGGTACTGCGCAGGGCGATGAGCGACTGCCAGTGCGGGCGCAGGTTCAGGTAGATCAACACGCCCATGGGGACGCCAAAGAAGCCGAACCACAGCAGGAACAAGCCCCATTCGGTTTGCAGGAAGTTATGCGGCTCGGCCTCCTGGTTGAGCGGGCCCAGTTGCAGAATCTGGCGTGTGCCGGGCAAGGGGGCGTATAGCAGCTCGTTACCGTAATCCAGCCAGCTTTGGCCGCTTGCTAGCCTGGCACGCGCGTCGTCGCCCAGGCCGGCGGGTATGGCTGGCAGCAGTTTGATGGGGTAGGCGAACAGCTCGTTGACGGTAGCCAGCTCGGCCGGCCGGCGTGCAGGGGGCTGTGCCAGCAACTGGCGCTGGATCATGCGCACGGTGCCATCCATTTGCTGCTCTATGCGGTCGCGGTCGGCGCCGGAGGTCAGGAAGATCAGCAGGGTGACAAAACCCAGCAGCAGGATGAACTGTACCACCATGGTTTGCACGAAATAACGGGCAAACAATGCGGCCAACGTTGCCGGCGGTTTCACTCCCAATCGCTCCGCGAGAACAGGTAGCCTTTGCCGCGTACGGTCTTGATGCGCGTTGGCGTATCGGGGTTATCGCCCAGTTTTTTGCGCAGGCGCGAGATGCGGGCGTCGATGGAGCGGTCCAGCCCGTCAAAGCCGATGCCGCGCAGCGCATTCATGATGTCGTCGCGCGACAGGATTTCCCCCGCGTGGCTGGCCAGCAGCCACAGCAGGTCGAATTCGGCAGTGGTGAGCTCCAGCGTGTCGCTGCCCAGTGCGGCTTCGCGGGTCGCCTGGCTGATGCTGAACTGGCCAAACACGATGCGGCCATCTTCGCTGGCCTGGCTGCTTTCGCCTTCGCTACGGCGTAGCAGGGCGCGGATGCGCGCTAGCAGCCGCCGAGGCTCTACCGGCTTGGTAAGGTAGTCGTCGGCGCCGAGTTCCAGGCCCAGGATTTCGTCGATTTCCTCGTCGCGCGCCGTCATCATCAGGATGCGGCCATGGTAGCGCGGGCGGATATCGCGGCAGACTTCGAAGCCGTCTTTGCCTGGCAGCATCACGTCCAGTATCACCAGGTCAGGGTTTTCTGCCAGGATCTGTTCGGCCGCGGTATCGCCCCGGCCATGATGCAGTACCTCGTAACCGTGCTTGCTCAGATAGACGCGTACCAGGTCTGCCAGGCGTTGGTCATCTTCTACTAGTAACAGGCGTGGGGGCATACGGGGTCTCGTCTCGGTGGGTAGTGGGGCGCGATAAATGCAAAACAGCCCGCCAGGCGGGCTGTTGTGTCGGGCATGCCGCTATCAGTAATGATAGGTGATGCCACCGCTCAGGCGGGTGCCGGAGTGGGTATCTTCCTGGCCGCCGGTGCTGGATTTTACCTTGCCGGTCTTGGCGACTTCTACAAAAGCACGCAGATCGGGCTGAATCTGGGATTCTACGCCAATGCCGATCACCGGTACGGTTTTGCGCGCCTTGAAGCTGTTGGCGCCGGTAGTTTTGCTTTCTACGCGTGCCAAACCAGCACGGCCGTACAGGCCCAGTTTTTCATTAAGCGGCAGGTGGCCGATGGCGCTGACACCTACGCTGGACAGCTCGGATTCCACTTTGCTGCCGTTGCTGAGGGTACGCTCGCTTTTACCGTAGTTCTGGTAGTCCAGTTCCCAGGACAGGTTGTCGTGGCTGTAGAAGCCGGCGCGCAGGCCGTAGCCGTTGCCGTTGTTGTCGGTCTTGGTAGTGGTGTAGCCAGGCATTGTGACGCTGTGACGGCTCAGGGACAGGTTGCCGCCAATGTACTCGTCTTTGCTGCTGTCCACTGCGTAGGCAGCCAGCGGAGCCAGCAGGGCCAGCAGTAGCAAGTTCTTTTTCATGTTGATGCTCCATGCGTTGGGGGGTAGTGCTGCATGTTAGTAGCAAGCTGTTCCAGTCGCAATATGACTTGGGTATGCTTTTCTGCAGCTAGTTATTTCGATAGATATTCTCTGAAATTACAGCCAGAAGTGCGTGCGTTGGCGGTGCGCGGCCAACAGCTGCTGGAACACGCCCGGGTCTTTGGTAAACGTCAGCTCGCCACTGGCCGGCTGGTGGAAGTCCAGCAGGCGCGATACCCAGAAGCGTAGCGCCCCCGCGCGCAGCATCACCGGCCAGGCATCGGCTTCGCTGGCGCTAAGCGGGCGCACGGCCTGATAGCCGGCCAGCAAGGCGCTGGCCAGGGTATCGTCGATGCTGCCATCGGGCAGGCGGGCCCAGTCGTTTACGGCAATGGCGATGTCGTACAACAGGATGTCGTTGCAGGCGTAATAGAAGTCGATAAAGCCGGCAATGCGGTCGCCATCCATCAGCACGTTGTCTTTGAACAGGTCGGCGTGGATCACGCCGCGCGGCAGAAAGTCAAAGCGGTGGCCGGCCTGAAAGGTGATCTCGTCGCGCAGCATGGCCGCATCGGCTGGCGGCATGGCGTGGTATAGCGTGCTGGCGGTGTGTGCCCACCAGGCCGGGCCGCGCGGGTTATCCATGCGCAGCGGGAAGGTGGCGCCAGCCATGTGCATTTGAGCCAGCATTTCACCGACTGCGTGGCACTGTGCCGCATTGGGCGCACTGACGTCGCTGCCGTGCAGGCAGCTCACCAGGCAGGCGGGCTTGCCGGCCAGCAGCGAGGCAAACTGGTCGTTGTGGTCGGCAATCGGCGCCGGGCAGGCGACGCCGTGGCGCGACAGGTGGCTTTTGAGCTGGAGAAAGTAGGGCAGCTCTTCCAGCTGCAGTACCTCGAACAGCGTCAGCACATAACGGCCGTGCGTGGTGGTGACAAAGTAATTGGTATTGGTGATGCCGGCGGCGATGCCTTTGAGTTCTACCAGCTCGCCCAGCGCGTAGCGCTGCAGCCAGGCCTGCATGTCGTCGCTGGAAACCGAGGTGTACACGGACATGGCAGCCTCCTAGAACGTCATCAGTACCCAGCGCGGGGTAACCTGCTGCTGGGAGGGGGAAACGCGCTGCATCACGCCTTTGCCGTCTTCATCCATCATGAAGTAGGCCGGTGCACCCTGCGGGGTGACTTTCACCATATAGACTTTGCCGTTCATCCGGTATTCTTCCACGGTGTCCGGGCCGTTCTGGTAAACGCGGACTTCCGGCTGCGGGCCGCTGAGCGTGGCGGGCGGTGGCGGGACGGTGGCGGGGGGCGTGTCGGCGTAAGCCGCGAGCGAGGCTGCCATAAGGGTAGCCAGCAAAAGGCGCTGCATGAGGGTTTCCTTGGTCCTGGGCTTGGTGGCGGGGGGCTATTGCCCCCTCTGTCCGGCCAATTCTACAGGTTTAGCAGCTGTTCGCGCTCCTCCGGCAGCGTTTCGAAGCCGCGGGTTTCATAAAAACGGAAAATGGTTTCTACAATTTCCTGCGGGTCGTCGATCAGCTGCAGCAGGTCGAGGTCGGCCGGGTTGATCATGCCTTCGCCGGCCAGGCGCTCGCGCACCCAGTCCAGCAGCCCGCCCCAGAAGGCGCTGCCGCACAGGATGATGGGCATCTTGCGGCTCTTGCCGGTCTGGATCAGCGTCAGCGCCTCGAACATTTCGTCCAGCGTGCCAAAGCCGCCAGGCATCACCACATAGGCCAGCGCATGTTTGACGAACATGACTTTGCGGCTGAAGAAGTGGTCGAATTTCAGGCTGAGGTCCTGGTATTCGTTGGGGCGCTGTTCGTGCGGTAGTACGATGTTCAGGCCCACCGACGGGCTCTTGCCGTAGAAGGCGCCCTTGTTGGCCGCTTCCATGATGCCGGGGCCGCCGCCGGAGATCACCGAGAAGCCGGCATCGGAAAGCAGGCGGGCGATGTCTTCGGTGAGCTTATAATACGGGTGGTCACGCGGGGTTCGTGCGCTGCCAAAGATGCTCACTGCGGGTGTAATGGTTTGCAGCTCTTCGGCGGATTCGACGAATTCCGACAAAATCTTCATCACGTGCCACGCTTCGCGCGCCCGGAAGCGTTGCATCATCGCGTAACGGTCGCTTGTTTGCGGTAATTTATCGTGCAAGCCCATACCTTAGCCCTTTTTGATTATGAAAACCCTGTTATTGATCGATGGCTCTTCTTATTTGTATCGCGCCTTTCACGCGATGCCCGACTTGCGTTCGCCGCAGGGGGAGCCCACCGGTGCCATCTACGGCATGGTGAACATGCTGGCCCGTTTGGAAAAGGAAGTCCAATTCGATTATAGCGCCTGCATATTCGACGCCAAGGGCAAGACTTTCCGCGACGCGCTGTACCCCGAATACAAAGCCAACCGCCCGTCTATGCCGGCGGAGCTGGCCGCGCAGATCGAGACCGTGCACGAGGTGGTGCGCGCCAGCGGCTGGCCGCTGTTGATGGTGGAAGGCGTGGAGGCGGACGATGTGATCGGCACGCTGGCCCGCCAGGCCGAGGCGGCCGGCTTGAAGGTGATCATCTCCACCGGCGACAAGGACATGGCGCAGCTGGTGACGCCCGCCGTCAGCCTGGTGAACACCATGACCAACGAAAATCTGGACGAAGCCGGTGTAAAAGAAAAATTCGGCGTGCCGCCGAACCTGATCATCGACTACCTGACGCTGATTGGCGACAAGGTGGACAACGTACCGGGCGTGGATAAATGCGGCCCGAAAACAGCAGTGAAATGGCTGGAGCAGTACGGCTCGCTGGCCGCGGTGATGGACAATGCGGCCAACGTGGGCGGCAAGGTGGGCGAAAACCTGCGCGCGGTGCTGGATTGGCTGCCGCGCGGGCGCGAGCTGATCACCATCAAGTGCGACGTGGAGCTGTACCACGAGCTGCCGCAGGGCATGGACAGCCTGCGCCACGGCAGCAAGCAGTACGCGCAGCTGGCAGTACTGTTTGCCCAATGCGGCTTCCGCACCTTCCTGCGCGAAGTGAACGACAAGCTGGGTGGGGTGGT
Organism: Vogesella sp. XCS3; assembly: GCF_020616155.1. Taxonomy (NCBI): domain Bacteria; kingdom Pseudomonadati; phylum Pseudomonadota; class Betaproteobacteria; order Neisseriales; family Chromobacteriaceae; genus Vogesella; species Vogesella sp. XCS3. Next base: position 3,088,292 of record NZ_CP085530.1, read on the forward strand.
GGCGGCCAACCCGGCGCCGGCGCAAGCGCCGCTACACGTCAGCGGCAGCCTGTTTGGCGACGACCTGGACACCGTGTCTGCGCTGGCCGCCGGCATCGAACCGCAACTGGCGCCGCCGCCGGCGGTGGAACGCCGCTACGAGACCATTCTCACGCAAGCCCAGCTGGACGCCTGGCTGCACAAGCTGGCCACGGCCGGGGTGGTGTCGGTGGATACCGAAACCACCAGCCTGGACCCAATGCAGGCGCGCATTGTCGGCCTCAGCTTTGCGGTACAGGCCGGCGAGGCCGCGTATTTGCCGCTGGCGCATTGCGGCCCGGACGCGCCCGAACAGCTGGATTTCGACGCAGTGCTGGCACAACTGAAGCCGTGGCTGGAAGACGCCAGCCGGCCCAAGCTGGGGCAGAACCTGAAGTACGACCGCCACGTGCTGGCCAACCACGGCATCACGCTGCGCGGTGTGGTGGACGACACGCTGCTGGGGTCTTATGTGATCGAAAGCCACGAACGCCACGGCATGGACGACCTGGCGCGCCGCCACCTGGGCGAAACCACCGTCACCTACGAGGAAATCTGCGGCAAGGGCGCCAAGCAGATCGGCTTTGCCGAAGTGGCGGTGGACGTTGCGGCCAACTACGCCGCAGAAGACGCCGACATTACCTTGCGCCTGGCGCAGCACTTTGCACCGCAGCTCGATGGTGCGCTGGGTAGCGTATACCGCGATATGGAGCTGCCGGTGGCCGAGGTGCTGTTTGCCATGGAGCGCACCGGCGTGCTGATCGACCGCGACAAGTTGGCCGCACAAAGCCACCAGCTGGGTAGTGAGATGCTGCAGCTGGAGCAGCAGGCTTATGCGCTGGCCGGCCAGCCGTTCAACCTGAATTCGCCCAAGCAGCTGCAGGAAATCCTGTTCGGCAAGCTGGGTATCCCCACCAAGGGTGTGCGCAAAACGCCGTCGGGCGGTTTCTCTACCGACGAGGAAGTGCTGGAAAAACTGGCGCTGGACCACCCGCTGCCCAAGCTGATCCTGCAGTACCGCGGCCTGGCCAAGCTCAAGTCCACTTACACCGACAAGCTGCCGACCCTGATTAATCCACAGACCGGCCGCGTGCACACCACTTATTCACAGGCGGTGGCCATTACCGGCCGCCTGGCCAGTAGCGAGCCCAATCTGCAGAACATCCCGGTGCGTACCGCCGAAGGCCGCCGCGTGCGCGAGGCCTTCATCGCCGAGCCGGGGTTCGTGATTGTCAGCGCCGACTACTCGCAGATCGAGCTGCGCATCATGGCGCACCTGTCTGCCGACGAAGGCATGCTGGCGGCTTTTGCCAGCGGCGAGGACATCCACAAGGCCACCGCCGCCGAGGTATTCGGCACCCCGTTGGCGGAGGTCAACACCGAGCAACGCCGCGCCGCCAAGGCCATCAACTTCGGCCTGATCTACGGCATGGGCAAATACGGCCTGGCCTCGCAGCTGGGCATCACCAACGACGCGGCGCAGGTCTACATCGACAGCTATTTCCGCAAGTACCCTGGTGTGGCCGACTACATGCAGCGCACCCGCGAGCAGGCCGCCGAGCAGGGCTACGTGGAAACCGTGTTCGGCCGCCGCCTGTACCTGCCGGACATCCGCGCCGGCAACCAGGCGCGTCGTGCCGGTGCCGAGCGCGCCGCCATCAACGCGCCGATGCAGGGCACGGCCGCCGACCTGATCAAGCTGGCGATGATCGCGGTACAGGGCTGGCTGTTGCGGGACGGCCTGCGTAGCCGCCTGATCATGCAGGTACACGATGAACTGGTGCTGGAGGTGGCGCACGACGAGCTGGACCTGGTGCGTACCCGCCTGCCGCAGCTGATGGCCGACGTGGCGGCGCTGAAGGTGCCGCTGCTGGCCGAAGTGGGCGTGGGCGATAGCTGGGAAGCAGCGCACTAAGCTACCCATAGGCACAAGGTTGGCCGCATGCCAGCGAGCAAGGCCGCCCGCCGGGCGGCCTTGCTACCGATATACCGCACCCTGGTCTGCCCGGCAGCCAGGGTGTTTTTTCGTCGTCGTCGCCTCGCGCGCGGCGGCACCATACCGAAGGATACGCCATGTCCGAGATACAACTACGCCCGCCCACGCTGGATGACGTGGACGAACTGCTGGCGTTCGAGCTGGCCAACCGCGCCTTTTTCGAGCGCTGGATCAACGCCCGTGCGCCGGCGTTCTACCAGCCGGACGCGGTGGCGGACAGCATCCTCGCGCTGCAGCAGGCTGCGCTGGCGGATCGCGCTTACGGCTACCTCATCCTGCACGATGGCACCTTGGTTGGCCGCATTAATCTGACGTCGGTGGAGCGGCCGTACTTTAACCGCGCCACGCTGGGCTACCGCTTGGCCGAGCAGGCTTGCGGACGCGGCTGGGCATCGGCCGCCGTGGCCCGGCTGCAGCAGCTGGCTTTCGGGCCGCTGGGCTTGTGGCGGCTGGAGGCGCACGTGGGGCAGCACAATCCGGCGTCGCGCGCGGTGCTGCTGCGCAATGGTTTTGCGCTGTACGGCCAGAGCGAGCAGTCGTTCTGCCTGCACGGGCAGTGGCACGGCATGTGGCACCTGGCTTGTCAGGCAGCGGGCGAGCCCAGGTTGGCCGCAACCCCGGCAGGGGCTGCGCTATAACGCAGTAGGCATTCTTCCTGACGCGTGCACCAGACATGATCGATATTCATACCTTGCCGGTTGCCCTTACCATTGTGCTGGTGGGGTGGAGCAGCTGGCGCTTTGCCGCCAGCCAGGCCGAGCTGCAGCAGGAACGCCGTATCTGGCTGCAAGGCTGCCTGTGCATTGCGGGCGGCCTTGTATTGGAGGCGCAGCCCTTGCTGCACTGGCGCTGGCTGGACGCGGTGAGTATGGCCGGCTTGCTGGGGGGGTATCAGCAATTTGCCCTGGTGCTGTCACGTTTGCAGCAGCAGCGGTCACACTACCTGCCCGGGGTATTGCTGCTGTTGTTGACCACGCTGATGAATACCCCGTGGCAGCCGGTTAGCGTTGCCGAAAGCTGGAATACGGTAGCGCTGGCCTTGGTATACGCCCGCTTGTCCTGGCTGCATTGGCAGATCGAACGGGCTATCCGGCAGGGCTACCCCATTCTCACGACGCTGTACGGTTTGGGCATGCTGGCGTTTTTGGCCCGCCTGTCACTGCATGTATTGGGCTTGCAGGACCCGGCCTTGCTCGATCTGGTGGAGCCGCTGTTGTACTTGCTGGCCTCGACCGCCACCATCTACGGCAGTTTTGGCTTTCTGATGGTGATTTTGCGGCGTCGGACGCAGCGCCTGGTGCGGGAAACCTTGCAAGATGGCCTGACTGGTGTCTTGAACCGGCGTGGGCTGGACGAAGCCTTGTTGCAGCTGCAGCAGGGCATGCCGCTCTACCCTTGTGTGGCGATAGCCATGCTGGATGTGGACCACTTCAAGCAGGTGAACGACCGCTACGGCCACGCTGCAGGCGACGAGGTGCTGCGCCAGCTGGCCCGGTTCTTTCGCCAGTCGCTACGGGCGCAGGACGTGTTTGCCCGCTACGGCGGCGAAGAGTTCTGCGTACTGATGCCCGGTGCCGCGCTGGCCGACGCCCAGCGCAAACTGGACCAGCTGAGGGCCGCATTTGCCACGCAGGCATTACTGGCCGAGGCCCCCGATCTGCGCTGTACCTTTTCGGCCGGGCTGGTGTGCTGGGACGAGGTAGAAGTGAATCCGGAAAAATTGCTGCACCAGGCCGACGACCTGCTTTATGCCGCCAAACGTGCCGGGCGCAATTGCATTATGGTGGCAGACCCTCGCGGCGATTAGGCATGGCTGGCGATATGCACACGGTTACGCCCCGCGTTTTTGGCTTCGTATAGTGCCTTGTCGGCCTGGCGCATCATGTCGCCCAAGGCCTGGCCTGGCTGCCGGCAAGTCAGGCCGATGCTGACGGTGAGGGCAATGCTTTGGCCGTGGCTCAATACCGGGGTTTGTGCCACCAGTCGGCAGATACGCTGGGCGGTGGCCATGGCGTCTTCCGTGCTGGTGTCGGTAAGTAGCGCGGCAAACTCTTCGCCGCCCATGCGGCAGACCAGGTCTTGTGCCCGCAGGCTGTCCTGCAAAATGCGGGCAAACGAGCGCAGCGCCTCATCGCCAGCGGCGTGGCCATAGCGGTCGTTAACTTGCTTGAAGTGATCCAGGTCAAACATCAGCATGCACAGCGGTTTGGCGGGCAGCGGGTGGCGGTCGCAGGCATCTTCGGCCAGGGTCATGAAATGGCGGCGATTGAATAACCCGGTCAGTGCGTCTTGTGTGGCCAGCTGGAACAGTTGGCTGGCGCGGCGCTCCTGCTGGATGGCGATGGCCATCAGGTGCGAGGTGCGCAGGGTAATGTACTCGCTGTGGGCGTCGGGGGCGCAGGGCTGGGCAAAGTAGATGGCAAAGGTACCCAGCACGCGGCCATCGTGCGATTTGATGGGGTAGGACCAGCAGGTGCGCAGCTTGTGCAGGCTGGCTAGCGCCGCGAAATCGACCCAGAACGGGTGTTGCTGGATGTCGGTGACGATCACGGCTTCGCCGGTAAAGGCGGCAGTGCCGCAGGAGCCTACGCTGGCGCCAATGGTCACGCCGTCAATTTGCGCCTTGTATTCGTCCGGCAGGCTGGGGCCAGCCGCTACCCGCAGGTGTATGCCTTCATCGTCCAGCAGCATGATGGAGCACATCGAGCCTTCGATCTGCGATTCGATCATATGGCAGGTCCACACCATGACTTCTTTCATGGGGCGATCGTTGGCAATCATTTCCAGCAGGCGGTTTTCGTCAGCCTGCCATAGCCGCATGGCGTGCTCTTCACTGATATCACGGTCAATGCACAGTAGCGATTGCACCTGGCCATGTTCGTCGGTTTCGGGGAACAGCCGCGATTCAAACACGTAGTGCTTGTCGTGGTGGTTCAGCTGGTTTTCAAAAGTTACCGGTTTGCCGCTGGCCAGTACCTGGCTACTGGCATGGCGGAATGCATCGCACACGTGCGCGGGCAGGCCGCGCTCTTCTATGCCCAGGCCAACGTGCAAGGCGGGGGGGATGGGCGAGTAACGGGCGAGGGCACTATTGGCGTACAGGCAAACCAGCTGCGGGTCATAGCGGCTGATGATGTCCGGCGAGTTTTCAATCAGGTTGCGGAAGGTTTGCCGGTCTTCGCGGATGCTCAGCATCGTGCCATCCGGCAAGGGGGTCAGCAGCCAGTCCAGCAACTGGCCGGCATAGAGTTGCTGGCTGGCATGGGCTTGCCCTGTCTGTAGCGCCTGCTCCAGCTCCTCCGGCAGCAAGCTGGCGGGAAGGGGTTGGCCGTATTGCAGCGGGGCGCAGTGCAGTAGCTGGTAAAAGCGTGCGGTAGCAAAACGGACCCGTTGCTTTTCATCCAGTAGCAGGTAGCCACCCGGCAGGGCGCTGAGGGCTTTTTCCAGTGTGGCAGTGGCCGGCACATTGTTCTCCATGGCTGGGCGCGCACGGCGAAAGCGTGCTTACTCTGGATTGTAGCGATAAAAGGAAAACTGTCATGAATTGCGTATCGCGCTATTTTCTTTTCAGTTTGCGGCCAGCTGCATCTGTCGCATAGCGGTCGCCAAGCGTCACGCTGCGCGTTATGCTCGAGCGCATTCTGGCAGGAGGCTATGTGGAGTATTTTCCGATTTTCATGCGCTTGCAGGGCGAGCCCTGCTTGCTGGTTGGCGGGGGCGAAGTCGGCCTGCGCAAAGCCCGGCTTTTGCTATCGGCCGGCGCCCGGCTGACGGTGGTGTCCCCCGAGCTGGCGCCGGAGCTGGCACAGATGGCGGCTAGCGGTGAGCTGGTACATATTGCGGCCAACTTTGAGCCGGCGCACATCGGCGATTATAAACTGGTGGTGGCCGCGACGGACGTGCGCGCTGTCAACCGTGTGGTGTCTGATACGGCACAGGCCCGCAATATCCCGGTAAACGTGGTGGACGACCCTGAGCTATCCAGCTACATCACCCCGGCGATTGTGGACCGTTCCCCGCTGGTGATTGCCATTTCTACCGGCGGCGGTGTGCCGGTGCTGGCGCGCCTGGTGCGCGCACGGCTGGAAAGCCTGATTCCGGCCGGCTTTGGCCGCCTGGCCCGCTTTGCTGCCGGTTTTCGCGATCAGGTGAAAGCCCGCTTTGGCAATGTGGAAGAGCGCCGCGCTTTCTGGGAGGCCGTGCTGGAGGGCCCGCTGGCCGAACAGGTGATGAATGGCGACGAGGCGGCGGCTCGGGACGATATGCAGCGCAGGTTGGCCGCAGCAGACACGGCACCTGCCGGCGCGGTTTACCTGGTGGGCGCCGGCCCCGGCAACCCCGATTTGCTGACTTTCCGCGCCTTGCGCCTGATGCAGCAGGCCGATGTGGTGTTGTACGACAACCTGGTCGCCCCCGAGCTGCTGGAGCTGGTACGCCGTGACGCGGAGCGTGTGTTTGTTGGCAAGCAGCGCGCCAACCACACCTTGCCGCAAGAAGATATCAACGCCTTGTTGGTACGGCTGGCGCAGGAAGGCAAGCGTGTGTTGCGCCTCAAAGGTGGAGACCCGTTTACCTTTGGCCGCGGCGGTGAAGAAATTGCCCTGCTGGCGGCCAACCACATACCGTTTGAAGTGGTACCGGGGATTACCTCGGCCAGTGGGGCGGCGGCGTATGCCGGTATTCCGCTGACACACCGTGATCATGCCCAGTCGGTGACGTTTGTCACAGGTCATAAAAAAGACGGTAGCATTTTGTTAGACTGGCCAGCGTTAACGCGTAGTGGGCAAACCGTGGTGGTATACATGGGCTTGGCCATGGCCGAGGAACTTTGCCAGGCATTCATTAGTCATGGAAAAGCCTGCGATACACCCGCCGCCGTAGTGGAGCAAGCCACGACACCCCGGCAAAGAACCGTGCTGGGGACGCTGGAAACCTTGCCTGCCTTGATTCGTGCGAATAGTATCAGCTCACCTGCATTGATCATCGTGGGTGAGGTGGTGTCGCTGGCACCGCAGCTGGGCTGGTATCGCAGCTCGGTAGAAGGTGCCTGAGGGCACGGCCTCCAGGGGCTGCCTGTACGGTAGTGTTTGACGCGTTGGCAATAGCCGGCATACGCCGGGGTGAAGAATATGGTTGGTGTACTACTAATTTCGCATGGCAATCTGGGTTTGAGCCTGGCTGACTGTGCCCACCACGTGCTGGGCCGGGTGCCGGACAATCTGGCGATCATGGGCGTGGAAAAACACGACGACCCCGAGGCCAAGCGCCTCGAAGCCGAAGGCCTGATTGCACAGCTGGAACAAGGGGACGGCGTGGTAGTGCTGACCGATATGGTCGGTGGTACGCCCGCCAACATTACTGGCCGCCTGGTGCAAGCTGGACGGGTAGAAGCCGTAGCAGGGGTGAACCTGCCCATGCTGGTGCGCGCGCTGAGCTATAGCAGCCAGCCACTGGAAATCGTGGTCAGCAAGGCCATTACCGGGGGCCTGGAAGGGGTCTTCTATATGCTTCCGGAGGGAAAACATGCAAAAACAGCAAATTGAAATCATCAATAAATTGGGCCTGCACGCACGTGCTTCCAGTAAATTTACCCAGATATCCAGCCGCTTCAAGGCCGAAGTCTGGATCGCACGCAACGGTCGCCGCGTTAACGGCAAAAGCATCATGGGTGTGATGATGCTGGCCGCGGCAAAAGGCGCCACGGTCGAGCTGGAAACCAATGGGGAAGACGAAGAGCAGGCCATGGCGGCGTTGGTCGAACTGATCAACAACCGCTTCGACGAGGCGGAATAAACGCCCGCGATAATAAACAGGCAGGGGAGCAAGCATGAGTATCGTGTTGCACGGCGTACCGATCGGTGGCGGCGTTGCCATCGGCAGGGCACATTTGCTGTCGCAAAGCATGGACGACGTGGTGCATCTGGTGCTGGAAGACAGCGAGATTGCCGCGGAGCAGCAGCGTTTCGATAGCGCCGTGCGCGATACCCGCAAGCAGCTGGAGCTGCTGTGGGGCAGCATCCCCGAAAATGCCCCGGCCGAGCTGGGGGCATTTTTGTCTCTGCACATCATGTTGCTGTCCGATGTGACCATCTCGCGCGACCCGCGCGACCTGATCGACAGCCAGCGCTGCAACGCCGAATGGGCGCTGAAACTGCAGTGCGACACCCTGGTGGAGCAGTTTGACGCCATCGAGGAAGACTACCTGCGCGAGCGCAAGCACGACGTACTGCAGGTGGTGGAACGTATCTTCAAGAACCTTGCCGGCCACAGCACCGACTTGCAGTTTGTCGAGGATATGGACGAAGACGCCATCCTGGTGGCGCACGACCTGTCGCCGGCCGATATGGTGTATTTCAAGGATTCCAGCGTCGCCGCGTTTGTGACCGATGTGGGTGGCGCAACCAGCCACACCGCCATTCTGGGCCGCAGCCTGGACCTGCCGTCGGTTATCGCGCTGCACCACGCGCGCGAACTGATCCGCGAAGACGAGCTGATCGTGGTGGATGGCCAGCAAGGCGTGCTGATCATCAACCCCGAAGAAACGGTGCTGGCCGAATACCGCCGCCGCCAGCGTAACTGGATTGAGGCGCGACGCAAGCTGTCCAGCATCCGTAAGACCGATGCGCTAACGCAGGATGGTACGCCCATCGAGCTGTTGGCCAATATCGAGCTGCCGCAGGATGCGGCCAACGTGCTGGAATCCGGCGCGGTAGGCGTGGGGCTGTTCCGTAGCGAATTCCTGTTTCTGGGGCGCGACAGCTTGCCGTCGGAAGACGAGCAGTTTGCGGCCTACCGTGAGGTGGCCGAGGCCACGAATGGCGCCCCGGTTACGGTGCGTACCATGGATCTGGGCGCAGACAAAAACCCGCGCTGGCTCAACCACGGCGCTGCCGAAAACCCGGCGCTGGGCCTGACCGGTGTGCGGCTGTGCCTGGCCGAGCCGCTGATGTTCCGTGCCCAGCTGCGTGCGCTGCTGCGCGCTACCGTGTACGGCAAAATCCGCATTCTGTTCCCCATGATCAACGGCCTGGGTGAGCTGAAGCAGGCGCTGGCGCAGCTGGAGTACGCCAAAAAAGAGCTGCGCGAAGAGAACATCCCTTTCGCCGACAAGGTGGAAGTCGGGGCGATGATCGAAATCCCCTCTGCTGCGCTGGTAGTGGGCAGCTTTGTCAAATACGTGGACTTCCTGTCCATCGGCACCAACGACCTGATCCAGTACACGCTGGCGGTAGACCGCAATGATGACTCGGTAAGCCATCTGTACGACCCGGTTCACCCGGCGGTACTGAAGCTGATTTCCCATACCATCAAGACGGCCACCAAAGCCGGCGTGCAGGTATCGGTATGCGGCGAGATGGCGGGTGACGAGCGCCTGACCCGTTTGCTGCTGGGCATGGGGCTGCGCCGCTTCTCCATGCACCCGGCCAACCTGCTGGCGGTGAAGCAGAATGTACTCAATAGCCACCTTGATACGTTGGCTCCACAGGTTGCGCGTATCCTGCGCAGTGAAGACCCTGATAGAATCGCCGACTTATTGATACAACTGAATGCCGGGCCGGACGCCTGATCCGGCTTTTTTCTTTTCATGCTCATAGACGCCATCGATCTGACGGCCGTGCGCCGCGTATTGCTGATCAAGCTGCGCCACCACGGCGACGTGCTATTGTCCTCGCCGGTTTTGACGGCGCTGAAAACGCACGCCCCTCACGCCGAGATAGACGCGCTGGTGTACCACGACACGCGCGAGATGCTGTCCGGCCACCCGGCGTTGTCGCAGCTGCATACCATAGACCGGCAGTGGAAAAAGCTGGGCCCGCTGGGCCAGCTGCGTGCCGAATGGCAGCTGCTGTCGGCGCTGAAGTCGCGTCAGTACGATCTGGTCATCACGCTGACCGAGCATAATCGCGGTGCCTGGCTGGTGCGCTTGCTCAAGCCGCGCTGGTCGGTGGGCCCGCAGGGGCCGTATGGCCGTTTCTTCAAGAAAACCTTTACCCACCGCTATCTGCAGGTGCCGGGTAACCGCCGCCACACGGTAGAGGTGCATCTGGATGCCTTGCGCCGTATCGGTATTTACCCCGCGCCGGATGCCCGTGTCCTGACGCTACTACCGGGTGCCGAGGCGGAGGCCAGCCTGGCGGCCAAGTTGGCCGCAGCGGGCTTGGTGCCTGGCGGCTATGTGCTGGTACACCCCACCTCGCGCTGGTTATTCAAGAGCTGGCCGGCTGAAAAAATGGCCGAGCTGATCAACCAGCTCACGGCGCGCGGCGAGCAGATTTTGCTGACCGCGGCCCCTAGCCCGGACGAAATGGCCATGCTGGCGGACATTAGTGCACGGTTGCAGCGGCCGGTGGCCAGCCTGGCGGGCCAACTCAGCCTGAAAGAGCTGGCGGCGGCCATTGCCGCGGCGCGTTTGTATATCGGTGTGGATTCGGTGCCCATGCATATTGCCGCCGCGGTGCAAACACCTTGTGTGGCCTTGTTTGGCCCGTCCGGCGATATCGAATGGGGCCCGTGGCAGGTACCGCACCGTGTGGTGGCAGCCAACATGGCCTGCCGTCCCTGTGGTAACGCCGGTTGCGGTGGCAGCTGGCGCAGCGAATGCCTGGAAAAAATCAGCGTACAACAGGTGTTGGCCGCGGTAGACAGCTTGCAAGAGGCGCTGGCATGAAGCGCATTGCCATCATCCGCCAGAAATTCAACCCTGCAGGTGGTGCCGAGCGCGTCGTCAGCGCCATTTTGCGCCAGCTGCAAGGCCATGCGGCGCTGCATACCCTGCTGATCAACCGCAAGTGGGAAGCCGTGCCGGGCATCGAGGCGCATAGCGTCAACCCGTTCTATCTGGGCAGCGTGTGGCGCGACTGGGGCTTTGCCAGTGCGGCACGCCATTTGTGGCAGGCGCTGGATGCGGCCCTGGTGCTCTCGCACGAGCGCATTCCTGGCTGCCATGTGTACCGCGCGGACGACGGCGTGCATGCGGCCTGGCTGGACGTGCGCCGCCAGCGTGGTGGTATTGCCGCCCGCGTGGCCATGGCGCTGAACCCGTACCACCATTACATGCTGGCCATGGAACAGCGCATGTACCGCGACCCGGCGTTTCGCGGCGTGGTGTGTATCTCCGAGATGGTCAAACGCGACGTGATGCAGTACACCGGCTTGCCGGCCGAGCGTTGCCACGTGGTTTACAACGGCATCGATAGCGCGTTCTTCAACCCGCAGGATGCCCGTGCCCAGCGTGCTAGCTTGCGCCAGCAGTATGGTTTAAGCGCGGACGCACCGGTATTGCTGTACGTTGGCTCCGGTTTCGAGCGCAAAGGGCTGGCACAGGCGTTGCACGCCATCGTGCCGCACCCGGCGGTGCAGCTGGTGGTAGTGGGCAGCGACAAGAAAAGCCGGCACTACCAGGCTTTGGCCAGCCAGCTGGGCGTGGCCGGGCGCGTGCACTTCGCCGGTGCGCAACGCGATGTGCGCAGTTACTACGGCATGGCTGATGGCTTCATCCTGCCGTCCATTTATGAGCCATTTGGCCTGGTGGTGGCCGAGGCGATGGCTTGCGGCCTGACGGTACTCACCAGTACGCGTTGTGGCGGAGGCGAGCTGCTGCAGCCGGGGCAAACCGGCTGGTTGGCTGCACCGGATGACAGGGCCGCGTGGCAGCACAATGTGGGGCAATGGTTGGCCGCACGCGCCAGTTGGCCGCAGCGGGGCGAGCAAGCGCGCCAAGCTGTATTGCCCTATACCGAGCAGCGCATGGTCGGGCAGATGCTGACCCTGTTCGCCGCCTTGCTGCCTGACGCGGAGGGGCTGGCATGAAAGGGCGCTTCCCCGGCCGGGTGCTGATTTTTGCGACCTTGTTGTTCCGTTTGCCGTGGCAGTGGCTACGTCGCAAACCACCGTTGCAGAGCGTGCAGCGCATTCTGGTGCTGCACCAGTTTTTGCTGGGCGATGCCCTGATGGCCACCAGCCTGCTGGCCAAGCTGCGCGAGCGTTTCCCCGCCGCCGACATCGTGCTGGCCTGCCCGCCCTTGCAGGCCGGGCTGTACGATAGCCAGCCCTATGGCATCCGTGCCATGCCGTGGCACCCGCGCGATTTTTCCAGCATCCGCCGCCTGTTTGCCCTGCCGCGTGTCGACATGGTGTATTTGATGGGCGAAAACCGTCTGAGCTACCTGGCGCGTGCCATCGGTGCACGCTGGATTGTCGGCTTTGACGGCGAGGTACCGCATTACAAGAACTGGCTGGTAGACGAGCGCATCCCCTATGCCGATGCGCCGGAGGCGTGGACGGATACCGCCGCCAGGCTGGTAGAGGGCCCCGCACCCCAGCCATTCGACCTGGCATACTGGCCGCTGGGTGAGCAGCGTGTTCCTGCCCTGCCTGCACGATACGTGGTGCTGCATGTGGGCGCCAGCTCCCCCACACGCTACTGGCCGAGCGAATACTGGCAAAGCCTGGCGGCATCATTGCGCGAGCGAGGCTTGGCTGTGGTCTGGTCCGGCGGGCCAGGCGAGCATCACCTGATCGAGCGGGTTACCCCGCTGCCCCAGGATGTTGTTATCTCGGGCTCATTAACCCTGCCGCAGCTACGCGCTGTGTTGGCCGCAGCCCAGGCGTGCGTGTGCCCGGATACCGGTATTGCCCACCTGGCCAAAACCGCGGGTGTGCCGCTGGTCATGCTATTTGGCCCTGGCAGCGAAGAGCTGTTCGGCGCCAGCCATTTCTTTAGCCGGTATACCTGTCTGGGGGCGGGCCCGGCGCTGTTTCCCTGCCGCTTTCAGCGTAGCGTGCACCACCGCCCGGTGGATTGGGCTCTACGCTGCTTCCGGCCTGCGGGTGGGCAGCCGGGCGGCTGCAAGCAGGTGCAATGCATGGCGGCGGTACGGCCGGAGGCGGTGTTGCAATCCATTCTGACTGCAGGAAATTTCACATGAAGTCGCTTGCTCTGTGGCGTCAGCCGGGTTTCTGGGCGGTTCTGCTGGCCATTCTCTTTCTGGCTGTATCCAATATCTCCCACACGATTGCACTGCGTTACGTACTGCTGGCCGTTTTTCTGGTGTGGACTGTTGTCGAGAGACAGGTACTCTTGCGTACGCTCTCCAGTTGGCCTGTACCTACCTTGCTGTTAGGGAGCTTTTTACTGTATGCCCTGCTACACAGCGTGGTGTTATCCGGCTGGATGAGCATATCGCTGGCGGAATGGCGGAGCCAGTTGCTAATGGGCGGCCTGTGGTTTATCGCCGGTACGGTACTGTTTAGTCGCCAGCGCCCTTTGTCCATCCTGGATTGTGTGGTGACTGCCGGGCTTTTGCTGGTAGCCGCAGAAGTACTCATGGCCGTGCGTTACTACTACCAGCATGGTGTATGGCCGTATATGGAAGTTTTCACTACCGCGACCAAGCTGGAGTTCACGTTTTTTGTGAACTTTGCCATGGCATTTGTTGCCGTACTGGCCGGATTTGGCAAGGGCAGGACCCGCTTTCCGCTATGGAGCTTGCTTGCCATTGGTGCTTTGATGTTTTTTGCCAGTTTTCACGCTGGGGCACGCAATGGCCTGATCGGTTTGAGCTATCTGGTCTTATCGTTTACCTTGATCTATGTGCTGACGCATCGTCAGCACTTGTCTCGTACCCGGCTATTGGTTTTACTGTTGCTGGTGGGTGTCGGGATGGCCGGTTTCGTCTCCAAAGCGGTGCAGAAAGATGCCCGTAACCAGATATTTTTGCAATCTGCGACCATCGCCTGGCAAGACAGAGATGGCTTGGGGTGGCTGCGTATGGGGCCTTACCCCAAGCTAGACGATGGTCGGGAAGTGGATGTTTCTGCCTATGAGCGCGTAGCGTGGATACGCGCTGGTCTGGATCTGGTGGCGGAAAGACCGATGGGCTACGGCTATGACCGCAGGGCGTTTACCCAGGCACTTTTTGCCGTGGGTAAGCCCAACCAGATTGGCCATAGCCACAGCGGTTTTATCGATCTGGGTGTCGGGCTCGGAGTGCCGGGTGTCCTGTTATGGTTATCTTTCTGTCTGAGTCTGATTGTGATCGGTTTCAAAGCTTTTGTTCTGCGTCGTGACGTGGCCGGCCTGGCGTTGATGCTGGTGACCTGTGGCTTTCTCGGGCGCATGGTGCTGGAGAGCGTCAGCAAGGATCATATGCTGCACATCTTCCTGTTTACGGTAGCGGCACTACTGGCATGGATGCATCAGAACCCAGCGGATAAGTCACATGTCTAGTTACGTGCTTTTCACCGAATCCTCCCCCAATGTCGGCGGGCAGGAACTGCAGCTGATGCAGCAAATGCGCCAGCTGGCGCAGCTCGGGTATCTGCCGGTACTGGCTTGCAGGCCTGGCACCCGCGTGGCAGCGGTGGCGCAAGAGCAGGGCTTGCAAGTGCTGCCTGTGCGTTTCCGTAACAGTGTGCATCTGCCATCTATTGCCATTCTGCGCCGCTGGATCGCCACCTACCGCCCAGGGCTGGCTGTTTGCCATAGCGGGCACGATAGCAATAACCTGGCCATCGCCGCGCGCCTGGTACGGCACCGGCCTTTCCTGTTGCGATCGCGGACCTATCAGCCGGGCAAAGCCTCGGCATGGTCGTATAACCAGCTGGTAGATGCCACCATGCTGCCTAGCCAGTACCTGCGTGATGCACTGCTACAGAACCCGGCGATACACGCCGACCGTTTGCACGTGGTGTACCCCGGTATCGACTTTGAGCGTATCGACAGCGATGCCCACGCCGCGTTGCCTGCGCCAGTACAGCATTGGCTGGACGAACACCCCGGCCCGCTGATGGTGCAGGCTGCCATGCTGCGTGGCGAGAAAGGGCACCAGACGATCTTGCAAGCCATGGCCTTGTTGGTGGCACGTTGGCCGCAACTGCGCTATGTGATCGCGGGTGAAGGCCCGGAACTTGCCCGTTTACAATCTGAAATCACCCGTCTTGGGCTGACGCAGCACGTGTTGCTGGCCGGTATGGTGCAGCCTGTTGCCGCCTTGCTGGCCAGGGCGGACCTGGTGCTGATGCCATCCAGCTACGAGCCCCTGGGCATGTCGCAGATTGAAGCCCTGGGTCTGGGTATCCCGGTGCTGGCCAGCCGTACCGGCGGGATACCGGAAACCATTACCGACGGGCAAACCGGCTACTTGCTGCCACCGGGTGATGTACCAGCCTGGGCCAAGGCCATAGCCGAAGCCTTGCAACAGCCTGAGCAGATGCAGCATCTGGCACAGGCGGGTTGTCAGGACGTGCGTCACCGCTTTTCACCTCATACCAATACCGCCCGCCTGCTGGCGCTGGCCGGGTTGGCCGCTACTGCTGCGAAAGTGCCATGAACGATTCATTCAAACACAGCTGGCAGGTGTATCGCCGGCTGCTTGCCTATATCCAGCGTTACTGGAAAGTCCTGATCCTGTCGCTGATTTCCATGACCATCGCGGCCTTGACCGAGGCAGCGTTCGCGCGCCTGCTCAAGCCGCTGATCGATGGCGGTTTTGTCAGCAAAGATCCGGATACCATCCGCTGGGTGCCGCTGGCCATCATCGGCGTATTCATGCTGCGTGGTTTGACCAGCTTTATCAACGAATACACCGCCAGCTGGCTGACAGGCCGCCTGGTGCAGACGCTGCGCGAAGAGATGTTTGCCAAACTCTTGCGCTTGCCGGTGAGTTTTTACGACGAGAGCCAGTCCGGGCGGCTGATTTCGCGTATTGCCAACGACGTGAACCAGGTAACGGAAGCCGGCTTTAACGTGATTACCGTGGCGGTAAAGGACGGTGTCACCACGCTGGGCTTGCTGGCGCTGCTGCTGTATACCGACTGGCAGCTCACGCTGATCTGCTTTGTGGTAATGCCCGCCGTAACCGCCTGCATGCATTTTGTCGGCAAACGTTTGCGTGGCTTGGCGCGCGAAAACCAGCTGCGCATGGCGCAGATGACGCAAGTGGTAAGTGAAAGCATCGATTGCCAGAAAGTGGTCAAGATTTACGGTGGCGAAAGCTATGAGATTGGCCGTTTTCACGAGGCGGCCGATGCGCTGCGCCGTAACCAGGTCAAGCAGAGCGCGGCAAGCTCGGCCAATACCGGCGTGACCCAGCTGATGATTGCCTGTGCCTTGGCGGCTATTTTGTACTTTGCCGCTTTGCGCGCGCAGCATGGTGATTTCAGTGCGGGGGATTTCATGTCTTTCCTCACCGCCATGATGTTGCTGTTTGCCCCGATCAAGCGCATCACCGGTATCTCGCAGGCGCTGCAGCGTGGCTTGGCCGCAGCCGAAACCATTTTCCAGTTCCTGGATGAGCCGGAAGAGAAAAATGCCGGCGCGGCCATGTTGCACAAGACGCGTGGCGAGCTGGAGATGGTGAACCTGTCGTTCAGCTACCCGGGTGTGGAGAAGCGCGCCTTGCAAGGGATCAGTCTGGCGATCCGGGCTGGCGAAACCGTTGCATTGGTGGGCTCATCCGGCTCGGGTAAAACCACACTGGCTAGCCTGGTGCCGCGTTTTTACGAACCCGATAGTGGCCAGCTGCTACTGGATGGCAAGCCGCTATCTGACTACGCGCTGCCAGCGCTGCGCCAGCAGATTGCCCTGGTGAGCCAGGACGTCGTGCTGTTCAATGATACGGTTGCGGCCAACATTGCTTACGGTGCCTTGAATCAGGTGAGTCGCGAGCAACTTGTCGAGGCGGCCCGCGCGGCCAATGCGCTGGACTTTATCGAGGCGCTACCGCAGGGATTTGATACCGAGATAGGCGAGAACGGCACCCGCCTGTCGGGTGGGCAGCGTCAGCGCTTGGCCATTGCCAGAGCCTTGTTGAAAAACGCACCCTTGCTGATTCTGGACGAGGCGACGTCGGCACTGGACACCGAGTCCGAACGTCTGGTGCAGGCTGCATTGGATAACCTGATGAAAAACCGCACCACGCTGGTGATTGCACACCGCCTGTCTACGGTTGAGCAGGCTGACCGTATCGTGGTGATGCATCAGGGCGAGATCGTCGAGTCGGGGACGCATCAGTCGCTACTGGCGGCGGAAGGGTTTTATGCCAGGCTGCATAGCATGCAATTTACCGAGTAGCTTGATCGGTGATGAAGTAAACCGCAGCCTGGTGCTGCGGTTTTTTATTGCGCATGATTATTGAATTTGCCATGTGGCTTGAATCATTTTCATCAATAGAAACAACCGCATGGCCTGATGTGAAAAATGCATTGACATGCATAAAAGCACTTTTCTAAGCTGCCTCATTCCATTCATTCGGCATTGCAGCTGTGTTGGCGCAGCCGGTTGGACGCGGAGGTGCTATGTCCAGGACACAAAACGGAATAGGCTTGCTGGAACTATTGCTGGTCATAGCGCTGCTGCTTTTGCTATGGACTTGGTCTGCTGCGCCGTATGCCCGTTTCCAGGAGCAGCAGGCACTGGATACTCAGCTATCGCGTATTGCCTCCGGCTTGATGCGGGTGCGCAGCGAGGCTATTACCCGCAATACGTCGGTGCATATCTGTGTCGCCAACCTGAAAGCTAACCTGGATGTGCAGGGCTGTCAGGCGGTGGCGAAAACCGCCAATGGTTACCCGCTGGCCGAGGGCGTGCTGTTTTTTGCCGATAAGGCTGGTGGCGTGGCCGGTGCGTACGATAGCAAGGAAGCGCTGGATGTCCTGACTTTGCCTCCGGGTATACAGGTAGAGCTCTCCAGCAGCGTGGATCGTTACCGTATACGGCCTAGTGGCGTGCTTTCAATTCCCGCTGGGGTCAGCTATACCGCACGCGGCAAGGGTAGTGGCTTATGTCGGCGTTTGCAGGTGGGGGCAACAGGTTTTCGCCAAGTGAGTGACTGCTGATGTCTAGCCGTGGTTTTACTCTGCTGGAACTGATGATGGCGTTGGCCATTGCCACCATTCTGACCATGTTGGCCGCATGGCTGTATCGGGACGAACAAGTACGCGCTGACCGGGCGGCCGTGGCGGCACTGCTGCAGCATGATGCTGTCTTTCTGGAGGCATACTATAGCCGGCAGGGCGGTTACAAAGAAACCGCGTCTCGCTGGCCAGATTTGCCGTATACGCAGTATCCGGTGCAGGGCGCTGCGCGTTATACAATCGGCTTTGCTGCTACGGCACGGAATACCGATAACGGTTACTTTGTCTTGCGCGCTACGGCAACAGATGTGCAGCTAGGCTATGTGGAGCTGACACAGACCGGCATCATGAAGTACTGCGTACCCGAAGGCAGCAAGGAGCGCTGCCGCTTGGCCTAACTCAGGCCTGGTACATAAACAGTGGTTCATAAGGCGCCAGAGCCTGCCCTTCTGCACAGATCGTGTGCCACGACCCTTGGCCAGCCAACTGCGGTGCCAGTTCACGTGCCAGCTTGCAATAAGCCGGGATATCACGCAGGTAGGCCAGCGTCTGCAGCAGCAGCATCTTGGCTTCCAGGTTATCCGGCTCATAGCGCAGCGTATGGCTTAGCACCTGCAGGGCTTCGCGGCGTTTGCCGTAAGCAAGAAAGACTTCGGCTTCGCCAATCGGGTCAATCAGTCTTTCGCGTGGCGACACATAGCGCAAAGGGGTATGGCTAAGCAGACCCATTTCCTGGCTGGTCTGCACTTTATCGGCAAGTTTTTTGACAAGGCCTAGCATAGCAATCTCCTGAGCGATTGCGGCTATTGTCCGGCCTTTGTCCGATGCTGCCTATTCGTAGAAATTCGTAGTATTTATACGCAGCTACTTGGCGATGAAGCGGCTATGCAGTGTGGCGTGAAGTACCGTCTCCGGTAGCGTTGCGACAATGGCATGACCCAATTCGCGCATCAGCACGAAGCGGATGGCACCATCGCTCACTTTTTTGTCATGACTCATATGCTCCAGCCAGGCGCTATAGCCCAGGTTCGGGCTGATGGTAGGCAAGCCCGCCGCGAGCAGCAAGGCTTCGATGCGGCCAACTTCGCTGTCGTTCAGATAGCCCAGTTGGCGGGAGGCTTCCGCCGCCAGCATCATGCCGGCGGCTACTGCTTCACCGTGTAGCCAGGTGCCAAACCCCAAGCCGGCTTCGATAGCATGGCCAAAGGTATGACCCAGGTTCAGCAAGGCACGTACGCCGCTTTCGCGCTCGTCCTGGCTCACGATATCTGCCTTCATGGCACAGCAGCGGCGTACCGCCTCGGCCAGTACGGTTTTATCCTTGGCGCGTAGCGCAGCCATGTGTTCTTCCAGCCAGCCGATAAAGCTGGCATCGCCCAGCAAGCTGTACTTGATCACTTCGGCCAAACCAGCAGACAGCTCACGCTCCGGCAGGGTATCCAGCAACATCATGTCGGCGATAACAGCTTTTGGCTGATAAAACGCGCCAATCATGTTCTTGCCCTGCGGGTGGTTGATGGCCGTTTTGCCACCAACTGACGAGTCCACTTGCGAGAGCAGGGTAGTGGGTACCTGGATGAATGGCACGCCACGCTGGTAGCAAGCGGCAGCAAACCCCACCATATCGCCAATCACGCCACCGCCCAGGGCAATCAGCGTAGTGCTACGCTCGCATTTGTTGCTCAGCAAGGCATCAAAAATCAGGTTCAGGATTTCCCAGGTTTTGAAGTCTTCGCCGTCGGGCAGGGTAACCGTGAGGATACTGACACCATGCTGTTCCAACGCTGTTTTCAGCGGCTCCAGATAGAGGGGGGCGACGGTGGTATTACTGATGATCACCGCCTTTTTCTGCTTCAGGTAGGGCAGTAGCAGTTCGGCATTACCCAGGATGTGCTGGCCGATATAAATGGGGTAGCTAGTGTCTGGCAGAGAAAGGTTGAGCGTGATCATGGCTTTTTAGCGGGTTTTACTTTGAAGGGTGAGCAGCCGTTGTTCCAGCCGGTGGATGAGCACGTTCACGTTCTGGTGCGAGGTGTCTATCACGATGTCGGCGATTTCACGGTAGAGGGGGTCGCGTATGGCAAACAGCTCTTCAAGCTTGCTGCGAGGGTCCGCGGTTTGTAGCAGAGGGCGGCTCTTGTCATGCTGGGTGCGGGCCAGGATGTCATCTATCTGGGCGCGTAGATAAATCACGGTGCCATGCTTGCGCAATGCCTGGCGATTTTCCGGTGCCAGAATGGCACCACCGCCGGTCGCCAGCACGATGCCCTGCTGCTGGCACAGCTCGGCGATGGTATCGCGTTCGCGTTCGCGGAATTTCGGCTCGCCTTCGATATCAAAAATCGTGGTAATGCGCACGCCGGTACGACGCTCGATTTCATGGTCCGAGTCGTAGAAGGTTTTACCCGTGTGCCTTGCCAGTGTGCGGCCAACCGTGGTTTTGCCCGAGCCCATCAGGCCCACCAGAAAAAAATTGCCTGCCAGTTCCATGGCAGGCATTGTATCGGATGACTTCATAACGTGTCTGCTAGCTTAGCGGCTGATGAACTCATTCTCCACGATACGGGGCGTGATGAAAACCAGCAGTTCGCGGCGGTTGTTGGTATTGGAGCTGTTGCGGAACAGTGCCCCTACTACAGGCAGATCACCCAGAATGGGCACGCGGTTTTCTACGGTGTTTTGTTCCTGGATATAAATGCCACCAATCACTACGGTACCGCCATTTTCTACACGTACTTCGGTGTCGACGGTCTTGTTGTCGATGGCAGGGTTTTCACCTACTTTCAGCTTGGTGTTGGGCGTGTCTTTGGTGATATTCAGCTTCAGCACAATATCGTCTTCAGGTGTGACCTGTGGCGTGACAGACAAGCTCAGGTTGGCCTTCTTGAAGGTGGTGGACGATTTGCCATTGTCGTCTACAGTCTGGTAAGGAATCTCCGTCCCTTCCGTGATAGTGGCCTTCGTGCGGTCTGCTGTGAGAATGCGCGGGCTGGATACCACCTTGCCGCGGTCTTCTGCCTGCATGGCCGACAGTTCCAAGCCGATGATCGAGCTGGCGTTCCTGAAAATGGCGGCAATAGACGCGCCAGACAGCGACGATGGCAGGCTAACGTTCGGGTTGAAGGTCACATCACCACCAGGAATGCCGCCAAGGGGGATATTGGTGCCATTAGCTAGCGAACCGACAGAGGTATCGCCCCCGGCCCGGGTGTACTGTAGCCGTACGCCCAGGTCGCGCTGGAAGTTGTCTTTGGCCTCGACAATACGTGCCTCGATAAGCACTTGGCGTAGTGGCATATCCAGCGTCTGGATGACCTTGCGGATTTCCTCGATGACGGAAATGCGTTCGCGGATGATGATCTTGTTGGAGCGCGGGTCAACCAGAATGGCGGCCTTGGTGCTATTGCTGGTGCTGCTGCTACCCTGTGCCGAGGTGCTGCTTTCACTGTAGAAACCGGCCAGGTCTTTTAGCGCCTCGCGGATTTCCTCTGCGGCGCGGTATTTGATCTGGAAGGTTTCGGTAATGATGGGCTCATTCGTCGTACGCTGCTTTTGCGATTCGGCAGCCTGGCGTTCTATTGCCAGCAACTCTTCACGCGGGGCGATACGTACTACGTTACCAACCTGGCGCTTTTCCAGGTTTTTCTGTGCCAGGATCAGGTCCAGCGCTTGGTCCCATGGCACATCTTTCAAGCGCAGCGTCAGGGTACCGTTGACCGAGTCACTGGTGATGATGTTCATGCCGGTAAATTCGGCGATGACTTGCAGCAGCGAGCGGACTTCCACATTCTGGAAGTTCAGCGACAGTTTTTCCCCTTTGTAGTTGGCCTTGCCCTGCGCCAGTAGCGCGGCTTCTACTTCTTCTGCGGAGCTCTTGCGGATTTCTACTACCAGGCGCTTCTCGGTCTGGTAGGACGAGTAGGCCCAGTCGCCTTCGGATTGCACGGCAATACGGCTGCCACTGCCCTGGTTTGTCGCATCGATACGCCGTGCTGGGGTAGCAAAGTCAGTAACATCCAGGCGGCGTTCCAGATGGCGGGGTACTTTCACCCCTGCCAGGTCGATGATGACGGATTTACCTTCCCGCTTGATATCAACAGGCGTATTGGCACTGTTCAGGTCGATCAGAATGCGTGCTTCGCCGTTGTCACCGCGTTTGAAGTCAACATTCTGTACTACGCCATTGGGTGCAATGGCGTGTGGTGCAGCGGCTACGACAGGGGGCAGGATCTCGGTCGGGGTTTCGGTGCGACTAACGGCGGCACTTTGCGTATTGGCGTTACTGGGGCCATTCAGGGTGATGAGTAGCTTGTTGTCCTGTACTGCGCTGGTGTAAGCGGTAGATTTGCTCAGGTTTAGTACCAGGCGTGCTTTGCCCTGGCCTTCTACCAGCGTGGCTGTGTTGAGCAGGCTGGCGGCAAACGGTAGCTGGTTTTTGCCTGTGAGATTGCGCGTGTCGGGAAAGTCAAAGGCGACACGTGGCGGATTCGAAATGGCAAAACTATTGGGTGCGGTCGGCAGGGCGGTATTGAATGTCAGCGACAGAACCTGCTGGTCCTGGCTGTTTTTGATCAGCTCGATAGCCGTAATGCCATTGGCCGCCCATACGGCCTGAGTGAGGCCAGCAAGCAACATGGTACAAGCGAGATGCGTCAGGGTCATTGTTTTCATGGTGTTTTTCCTTGTTCCTGAAGCAGGTAGAGGCTGTTGTCCTGTTTTACCCACTCGCCGTTCACATCCTCGACTGTTTCTTCCAGTTTGATTTCGGTTTCTGCCACGGAGCGCACGATACCGTAGTTGGGGCCGATAAAGCTGCCTACGCGGATACGGTAGATACCCCCTTCCGGGGTCTGGATCAGTCCTAGCCGTTCCGATTTCAGCAGCATGGTGCCGACCAGTTTGAGCTTGTCCAGCTCGTAATTCTCCAGTATCTCGCGCGGTCTGCCGGTATCCGGCAGGTTGCCGGCTGTATTCTTTCTCGCGACTTGCAGGCGGTTGGTTTCAAATGGAGAAACCAGGTCCTGCCCACGGTACTGGTAAGGCTTGTATGGCTCGATCTGCGGGAGCGGCTCCACCTGGCCGTGCAGGCCAGTACCAGCCTGCTGCATCCATTGCTCCAGATCGTCTTGTTCGGTAAAGCTGCAGCCTGCCAGCAGGAACAGCAGCGGAATAAGTCGCGTCATGATCATTTCGGTGCAGAGAGTTTCTCTTCTGCCTCCAGCGCGCGATAGGTTTTAGCGGTGGCCATCATGACCAGACGGCTGGATTTGGCATCGCCCACCGGGGTGAGCGAGATGTCACTGATGGTGACAATGCGTGAAAGCTGCGACACATCGGTAACAAATGCGGCCAACTCGTTATACGTACCGGTCAGGCGTATCTGGATGGGCAGCTCGGCCATCTGGTCGGTTTTGACTTCGCCTGCGGGGCGGAACAGTTCGAACTGTAGCCCGCGACCAATGCCCGCCTGGTTGATTTCGGTCAGCAACGAGTCCATTTCAGACTTGGTAGGTAGCTGTTTCAGTAAGGTACCAAACGAGACTTCAATCTGTTTCAGCTGGTTTTCCAGTGCTACCAGATTACTGGCCTGGCGTTTCTTGTCGACAAAAGTCTGACGTAGCTGTTCTTCCTGCAGCCGCGCCTGTTCGATTTCATCCTGAACAGACGAGAACACCGCTAGGTAAGCGGCGCCCATAACCAGCAAGACCAGCAAGCACAGCGCAGCGAGCTGCCCGGGAAGCGGCCAGTTGGGCATGTCCTTGAAGTCAAGGTTGCGCACTTCATCTAGGGTCATTGTGGTGCTCCGGTGCTAGGCGTGTGCTGGGCTTTTAGTGCAACACTCAAGCTAAACTGGTTGGCGCGTATTTTGTCCACGTTGGCCGCACTGACCTCGATCAGTACCGGGTCGGCAAAGGTGCTGGACTCAGCCAGGTTACGCATGAAGGCCGATACGCGAGCGCTGGACAGAGCGTAACCACTGAGTGCAATGCTGCTGCCTGTCTGGCGGAAGTCTTTCAGGTACACGCCTTCCGGTACGAGACGGATCAGCTCGTCAAAGATATATACCGCCTGGGTTCGGTCGAACTGCAGCTTTTCTACCAGTTGCTTACGCGATAGCAAAACGGCTTTCTTCTGACGTAGCGACTCGATATTGCTGAGCTTGCTGTTGATCTTGTTGATTTCTGTTTCCAGGCGCTGGTTGCGAGCCAGCTGGCTAGCCTTTTGCTCTTCCAGTGCCATATGGCACAGGTAAGTCAGACCCAATGCCAGCAAAATACTGCCCAGCAGCAGGGTCTGGAAGCGTTTACGGTGAGCCGCTTTTTTCTGTTCGCGGTGCGGTAGCAGGTTAATGCGGATCATCTAGTCAAATCTCCGCAGGGCCAAACCGCATGACACCAGAAGCGATGGCGCATCCAGCAGCAGCTCTTTGAGCTGTATGCCCGGAGCCTGTGTCATGGTAGTAAACGGGTTGGCAATCATGGTGCTGATCTGTGTACGGTTCAGGATGGCATCATCCAGGCCGGACAGCATGCTGCAGCCACCCGCCAGCAGAATGTAGTCCACGCGCAGATATTGCGACACGCTTACCGTGGTGTAGAAAAACTGCAAGGCGCGCTGGATTTCTTGCGCTAGCGAATCCACAAAGGGGTAAAGCAGCTCGGCTTCGTAGCCGTCTGGCAGTGACATGCTGCGCTTGCCGGCTTCTGCCTCTTCGTAGGTATAGCCATAGCGGCGCTGGATATCCCGCGTGAGCTGTACGCCGCCAAAGACCTGTTCGCGATAGTAAAGCTGCTGGCCGTTACGGATCACCGAGCAGTGAATCTTGCTGGCGCCAATATCGAACAGTGCAAAGGTCTGGTTCATGCCCTGATCGGGCAGCTGCTGCTGAATCTGCTCGAAGGCAGTCATCATGGCAAAAGCGTCGATATCGACGATTTCTACTTTCAGGCCGGCCATCTCGGCTACCGCTACGCGCTCTTCCACCTTCTCTTTGCGGGAGGCGCAAATCATGACGTCCAAGTCGTCAGCACTATTGCTGGATGGGCCTAGCACCTGGTAATCCAGGTTCACTTCATCCAGGGGGAAGGGGATGTACTGGTTGGCTTCATTTTCAACCTGCATCTCCAGGTCGTCCCCCAACGCACTGGCCGGTACCAGGATTTTCTTGTAGATGGCCATGGACGTAGGCAGGGCAATGGCCGCACGGCGTGTCGGCGAGCCTAGGCGATGCCAGGCACGACGAATGGCATCGGCTACCTCGTCCATATTGTTGATGTTGCCGTCGGTAATCAGGTCTTTGGCGAGCGGTTCCACCACATAGCGCTCCAGCTGCGGGGTGCGTCCGCTGCGGCTGAGTTCGACCATTTTGATGGAGGTGGAGCTGATGTCCAGACCAAGCATGGATTGACGTGATGAGGGGAGCCAACTGCTAAATAGCTGTTGAAGGCGGTTTCTATCGAAACGACTTTTTTCTCCAGGCATCATTATCTGGTGCCGCCGTAACGGGCGGGCCACCAACCTCCTTGTTGCAGTGCACACCGGGGTGTACGTTTGCTATTCGTCTTAAGGCGCCGCCTTGCGGTTATAATGCGCCATCACTTTTATAGGCTAGAACAATGATGCTCCAGCGCTTTTTTACCGTTACCGCAGGCCTGCTTGCCGGCTTGGCCGTTATTGTAGCGGGCCTGATGCTGATTGCCGTGGTGATTACCTATCCACGCTTGCCCAGCCTGGATGTGTTGACCGACTACCGCCCCAAGATGCCCCTGCGTGTCTATTCTGCCGATAATGTCCTGATTGGCGAGTTTGGTGAGGAACGGCGTTCATTTACTCGCATTCAGGATGTGCCGCAGCATATGAAGCAGGCACTGTTGGCCGCAGAAGACGAACGCTTTTACCAGCATGGTGGCATTGATTACTTGGGCGTATTGCGTGCTGCAGTCGGCAATATAGTATCCGGTCGCGCGCACTCTGGTGCAAGCACCATTACTATGCAGGTGGCAAAAAATTTCTTCTTGTCCAGTGAGCGCACTTTCACACGAAAATTCAATGAGGCGCTGCTGGCATTCAAGATTGAGCATACTTTATCGAAAGACCAAATCTTAGAGCTGTATATCAATCAAATCTATCTTGGGCAGCGTGCTTACGGCTTTTCAGCGGCCGCGCAAGCCTATTATGGCAAGCCTTTGGCCAATCTGAGCGTCGCCGAAATGGCGATGCTCGCGGGTCTGCCCAAAGCGCCTTCCAGCTACAACCCTGTTGTTAATCCGGAACGCGCGCGCTTGCGCCAGCTGTACGTGCTGCGCCGCATGCACGAGCTGCGCTTTATCAATAGCGACGAATACGAGCAGGCCAAAGCCGAGCCCATGGTCTTGGCCAAGCCTACTCTGGAAGCCAGCCTGCCTGCGCAATACATGGCCGAGATGGTGCGCCAGGCCATGTATGGCCGCTATAAAGACGCTGCGTATACCGAGGGCTATCGTGTTTACACCACGCTGGACAGCAAGCATCAGCAGTGGGCTTTCGATTCGCTGCGAGCCGGCCTGATCGACTACGATCGCCGCCAGGCTTACCGCGGCCCGGAAGCGTTTACCGACCTGTCTGCCATTGCGCCGGAAGAGCTGGAAGAGGCGCTGGATGAGTCGCTGGCTGCCATCCGCGATAGCGGCAATATGCAGCCGGCCATTGTGTTGGCCGCGAGCCCGTCGCGCGTACGCGTGTACCTGCGCGGCGGCAAAAAAGTAGACATCACTGGTAGTGGTCTGAGCTTTGCCCGCTCTGCACTTTCCGAGCGTGTTACCCCGGCGCAGCGTCTGCGGCCCGGCGCGCATGTGCGGGTGGTACAGGATGCCAAGGGTGGCTGGCAGATTACCCAGATGCCCGAGGTAGAAGGCGGCTTTGTCTCCATGGACCCGCGCACTGGCGCCATCCGTTCGCTGGTGGGGGGCTTCGACTTTAACCGCAGCCCGTTCAACCACGTGACCCAGGCCATCCGCCAACCGGGCTCCACCTTTAAACCGTTTGTGTACTCCGCTGCGCTGGATCGGGGCTTTACGCCGTCCACCATGATCAACGATGCGCCGATCACGGTAGACCCGCAGACCATAGGTGGCCAAAGCTGGGATCCGAAAAACGATGATGGCCGCTATGCGGGCATGATTACCATGCGCCGCGCGCTGGCCTTGTCCAAAAACCTGGTGTCTATCCGTATCCTGATGTCTATCGGTACCGATTTTGGCCAGCAGTACGTGCAGCGTTTCGGTTTTGATGGCAAGAATATCCCGGCCTATCTCACCATGGCGCTGGGGGCAGGTACGGCTACGCCCATGCAGATTGCCGAAGGCTACTCGGTGTTTGCCAACGGTGGCTTCCGTACCCGGGCCTACTTTATCGACCGTATCGAAGACGCCGGTGGCCGCGTGCTGGCGCGTACCCTGCCCGCCATTGCCGGGCAAAATGCCCCGCAGGCCATCGACCCGCGCAATGCTTTCATCATCAGCAATATGATGCGCGACGTCGTGCGCTACGGTACGGCCAACCGTGCCATGGCGCTGGGGCGCAATGATATCGCTGGCAAGACCGGTACGACTAACGACTTCCGAGACGCCTGGTTTGCCGGTTTCAACCCCAATCTGGTGGCGGTGACCTGGGTTGGCTTCGACCAGCCGCGTAGCCTGGGCCGTTACGGCTACGGTGGCACCGCTGCGCTGCCGATCTGGGTGAATTACATGAGTAATGCGCTGAAAGGTGTGCCGGATGTGGAGCTGCCGCCGCCGGCCGGCGTGGTGGTGAAACCGGGTGCCGGTCTGCGCGGCAACGACGAGTATTACCTGGAAGAATTCCAGCGCACCAACCCTGAGCTGCGTATCAATAACCGTGGCTCGGTGCCGGGTTCCGGCCGTAGTGACGACGGTGATGCCTCTGCCGCTGGCGCTGATGAGCCGGCGGCGCCAGTACAGGATGCGGTAGAGAACGTGAAAGACCAGCTGTTCTAAAAGGCGGTAAACACACTGATCTTCTACATAGAACAATCCCCGGCTTGCCGGGGATTGTTCTATCTTGCTGAAATGAAATGACTTTTTTGATCTTTTGGTCAGCGGGGTGCCGCAGGCCAGCCTTGGGCAACTGGCCTGCGGCAGGCAGCCGGGCCCTTTGCTCTATAATAGTGCCAGCAGGTTTTCTGGCGGCCGCCCGATAGCGGCCTTGCTGCTACTCACTGCCAGCGGGCGCTCGATCAGCTTGGGGTGGGCCAGCATGGCCTGGATCAGGTGCTTGTCTTCCAGTGTCACGTCGTCCAGATGCAGGGCGGTGTACTCCTCTTCCTTTTTGCGCATCATGCTGCGCGGGTCTCCCCCCAGTATGGCGATGATGGCGGCCAGCTCGTCGGCGGATGGTGGCGTTTTCAGATACTCGATCACCTCTAGCTGGGCGCCATGCTGCTGAAGCAGCTGCAGCCCCTCTCGGGATTTCGAGCAACGCGGGTTGTGGTAGTAACGAATCATGATGCTTTCCATATGCTGCGAGAGTGTCACTTTTATATCGCAGTTTTCCTGGCAAGAAAGTGTTTTTTTACATGTCTGATTCATCTAACCGCCGTTTCGGCGTGCTGGCCCTGCTGTTGGCCGCATTGGCGTCGATGGGGCCATTTTCTATTGATACCTTTTTGCCGGCCATACACGAGATGGGGGCTGCGCTAGGGGCATCGCCCATTGAAATGCAGCAAACCCTGTCGATCTACCTGTTTTGCTATGCGGTAATGATGCTGTGGCACGGTGCCATTTCCGATTCGGTAGGCCGCCGTGCAGTGATTCTGGTTTCCACCCTGGTATTTGCTGTGGCGTCGGTAGGCTGCGCACTGGCGCCCAACCTGGGGACACTGCTGTTGTTCCGTGGCATGCAGGGCCTGTGTGGCGGCGCCGGGCTGGTAGTCGGGCGGGCGATCATTCGCGATACCTTCCACGGCCATGATGCGCAGCGCATGATGTCGCAGGTCACCATGCTGTTTTCCTTGTCGCCGGCTATCGCGCCGTTGATCGGCGGCATGTTGTTCGGGGCCCTGGGCTGGCGTTCCATCTTTGTGTTTCTGGCCCTGCTGGGGGTGGTGATCTTTGCGGTGTGCTGGCGTGCGATGCCAGAAACGCACCCGGTGGCGGCGCGTACGCCATTTGCGTGGCGACAGCTGCTGGCCAATTATCTGGAGGTTGGCCGCAAGCGCGAATTCCAGCTGCTGGCGCTGGCGGTGTCGTGCAACTTTGCCGGCTTTTTCGTGTACATCCCGTCGGCACCGGTGTTCGTCATGCAGCACCTGGGCTTGGGGCATAACGATTTTCTGTGGATGTTCGGCCCTATCGTGTCGGGCATCATGTTCGGCGCGTTTCTGTCCGGCAAGCTGGCCGGGCGGCGCGACACCCGCACCATCGTCAATATCGGCTATACGCTGATGTTTGCCGCCACGGCGGCCAACTTGCTGCAGGCTTTCCTGATGACGCCGTCGGTGCCGTGGGCAGTATTGCCATTGGCGCTGTACACCACGGGCATGTCGATGTCGGCGCCGTCGATGACACTGACGCTGATGGACCAGTTTCCGCACTTGCGCGGTACGGTGTCGTCGGTGCAGGGCTTTGTGCAGACCATGTTTTCCACGCTGCTGGCCGGGGTGATTTCACCGCTGGTATGGGGCAGCGTGCAGAGCCTGGCGCTGACCATGCTGGTGTTTCTGGTGGCGGGCTTTGTGCTGCGCAGCGCCTACCGCCGCCGTATCCAGCGGCCGGTGTAATCAGCAGGCTTTTACCAGCACCGGCTGCAACACACGTTGTAGTTCGGCCGGTGCCATACCCACCAGAAAGCCGCGTTTGCCACCATTGATGTAGATGCGCTCCAGCCCGGCAATGCCGGCTTCCATATACACCGGTAGCTTGCTCTTGGTGCCAAACGGGCTGGTGCCGCCTACCTGGTAGCCGCTGTGCTTGTCGGCGGTTTTCGGGTCACACGGCGTGATCTTCTTGGTGCCGATCTGTTTGGCCAGCATGCCGGTAGCCACCTCGCGGTCGCCGTGCATCAGCACCACCAGCGGCTTGCGCTGCTCGTCTTCCATGATCAGGGTCTTGATCACGCAATGCTCGTCTACGCCCAGCTCGCGCGCCGACACACGGGTGCCGCCTTTTTCTTCGTATTTGTACAGATGCTCGGTATAGGCCACCTGGTGTTCGCGCAGCATGCGCACCGCCTGGGTGACCGGGGCTTTTTCCTTGGACATGGCTATCGATAGGGCAGGGTAAGACAGGGCGCTATTGTACCCGCGGCCCCATGGTTGGCCGCAAGCGCCACCACAGCCGCAGCCCCAGCAGCAGCCCCAGTACCGCCGCGTACAGTAGCGGCTCAGTGAGGTCGCGCTTTACCAGCCACAGGTAGTGAACCACTGCCAGCACCGCCAGCGGGTAGACCAGCCGGTGCAGCTGGCCCCAGCGCCGCTTCAGCCGCCGCAGCCAGCCGTCGGTCGAGGTGATGGCCAGCGGCAATAGCAGCGCAAACGCCGCCATGCCGACGGTAATGAACGGGCGCTTGATGATGTCATGCACGATGGCGGGCCAGTCGAACAGCTGGTCCAGCCACAGGTAGATCAGCAAGTGCACGCTGGCGTAAAAAAAAGCATACAGCCCCAGCATGCGGCGCAGGCGCAGCAGCCAGCCCGGCGCCCCCAGCCGGCGCAACGGGGTGATGGCGAGGCCGGCGAGCAACAGGTTCAGCGCCCAGCTGCCGCTGTCGCGGGTGAGCGTTTCTACCGGGTTCACCGCCTGGCCGCTCAAAGCCTGCCACAGGCTGGCGGCCAGTGGCAGCAGGCACAGCACGAAAACCAGCGCCTTGATGCGGCCAACCATGGTGGCTGAGGGGGTGAAGAGCAAGGTTGGCCGCATCAGAAGTTTTTCACCAGATCCATGCCGCGGTACAGGCTGGCTACCTGGTCGGCGTAACCGTTGAATGGCAACGTCTTGCGTTTCAGGAACTCGCCGATGCGCCGTTCGCTGGCCTGGCTCCAGCGCGGGTGGTCTACCGCCGGGTTCACGTTGGAGTAAAAACCGTACTCGCTGGGCGCCGCCATATTCCAGCTGGTAGGCGGCTGCTTTTCCAGCAGCGTGATGCGGCTGATGGACTTGATGCTCTTGAAACCGTACTTCCACGGCACCACCAGGCGCACTGGTGCACCGTTTTGTCCCGGCAGCGCCTCGCCATACAAGCCTACCGCCAGAATGGTGAGCGGGTGCATGGCCTCGTCGATGCGCAGGCCTTCGCGGTAAGGCCAGTCCAGCACGCGGCGCGCCACGCCGGGCATCTCGCCGGGGCGCAGCGCGGTTTCGAATGCCACGTATTTGGCGCGGCTGGTCGGGTCCACCTGTTTGAGCAGGCTGGCTAGCGGAAAGCCCACCCACGGGATCACCATGCTCCAGCCTTCCACACAGCGCAGACGGTAGATGCGTTCTTCCAGCGGGAACTTCAGCAGCTCCTCGATGCTGAAACTGCGCGGTTTGCCCGCTTCGCCGCCTACCGTTACCGTCCATGGTCGGGTTTTCAGGCGGCCGGCGTGGATAGCCGGTTCTTCCTTGCCGGTGCCAAACTCGTAATAGTTGTTGTAGCTAGTGATGTCCTGGCGGCTATTGGGCTTTTCGGTAGTGGAATAGCCACTTTTGCTGGCAGGCAGGGCGGCGATGGA
The DNA here is from genome assembly GCF_020616155.1 of Vogesella sp. XCS3. Classification (NCBI taxonomy): domain Bacteria; kingdom Pseudomonadati; phylum Pseudomonadota; class Betaproteobacteria; order Neisseriales; family Chromobacteriaceae; genus Vogesella; species Vogesella sp. XCS3. Next base: position 3,119,869 of record NZ_CP085530.1, read on the forward strand.
CGCCACGGGCAACAGTAGACCTGCGCTACCCAGCATGAACTGGCGGCGGTTCAGGTACACACTGTGCGGGGTAATCTCGGAGGGCAGGATGTCGGTGGCGCGGCGTATCAGCATGGCGTGGGCTCCAGGAGGTATCGGTAATGAGTCGGATACCGGCGGCTGATCTGACAGCGCCTGTGCAGAAAAATTCGCTACAGGCGAATCCCTGCCAGTGCCAGGCCCAGAAACAGGACACCGCTGACCAGCAGGGCAATGGCCAGGGTATGCACAAACTCGTGTACGGTGGCACGTTGCTGGCGGTTCAGCAGCCAGCGCACCATCATCACCAGCACCATGCATAGCAGGGCCAGACGAAACAGGCGACCTATCATCAAAAGCATCCTTAGCGCAGAGGCCACGATTATTGGCAGCGACAGGACAGGTGCGCAAGCCAGCGATGCCTATATAATCGCAGCATTGCCTAGGAGAAGCCTTGAAAAAGGGGTGGCAGAGCCGCAAAGGCCGCCCGTAGCCCAGCTACCCGCCCCTGGCCGACTATCAAAGAGACAACCATGTCCAGTAATGCATCCTCTGTCGGTATTGTCAGCGCGCAGCGCGCGCTGTTCGAGACACCGCTGCCGCTCGCCGGCGGTACGGTGTTGCCCAGCTACGAGCTGGTGTTTGAAACCTATGGCGAGCTGAACGCGGCGCGCAGCAACGCCATCCTGATCTGCCACGCGCTGTCCGGCCACCACCATGTGGCCGGCCGCTATAGCGAGGACGATAAAACCGCCGGCTGGTGGGACAATATGATCGGCCCCGGCAAGCCCATCGATACCAACCGTTTTTTTGTCGTCGGGCTAAACAACCTGGGTGGTTGTCACGGCAGTACCGGCCCATCCAGTATCGACCCGGCCAGCGGCCAACCGTGGGGCTCGCGCTTTCCGGTGGTGACAGTGCCAGACTGGGTCGCGGCGCAGGCCCGCCTGGCCGACCGCCTGGGCGTAGAGCGCTGGGCGGCGGTGATCGGCGGCAGCCTGGGCGGCATGCAGGCGCTGCAGTGGAGCATCAACTACCCCGAGCGCGTGGCGAACGCGCTGGTGATTGCCTCGGCACCCAAGCTGTCGGCGCAGAACATCGCTTTTAACGATGTAGCCCGCCAGGCCATCATCACCGACCCCGATTTCTGCGGCGGCGACTTCTACGCCCAGGGCACCATCCCGCGCCGCGGCCTGCGCCTGGCGCGCATGCTGGGCCACATTACCTATTTGTCCGACGACGGCATGGGCGAGAAATTCGGCCGCATGCTGCGTTCCGGCGAGTACAAGTTCGGCTACGACGTCGAATTCGAGATCGAGAGCTACCTGCGCTACCAGGGCGACAAGTTCTCCGACTACTTCGACGCCAATACCTACCTGCTGATGACCAAGGCGCTGGACTACTTCGACCCGGCCAAGGATTATGGCGGCGACCTGGTGGCCGCCTTGCAGCGCGCCACGGCCAACTTCCTGGTGGCCAGCTTTACCAGCGACTGGCGCTTCTCGCCGGAACGCTCGCGCGAGACGGTGAAGGCGCTGATCGCCGCCGGCAAGCGCGTGGCCTACGCCGAAATCGAGTCGGTACACGGCCACGATGCCTTCCTGATGACTGACGAACCGTATATGAACCTGATGCGTGCCTACCTGCAGCGCGTTGCCGTGGAGGTTGCCGCATGAGCCAGCCCGTTTCCGCCCTGCGCCCCGACTTGCAAATGATTGCCGACTGGGTCAGCCCCGGCAGCCGCGTACTCGACCTGGGTTGCGGCGAGGGCGACCTGCTGGCCTGGCTGCAGGCCCACAAGCAGGTGTCCGCCTACGGCGTGGACTTTGATGTGAACAATGTGGTGCGCTGCGTGGCGGCCAACGTCAACGCCATCCAGGGCGACCTGGAAGCCGGCCTGGCCGAGTTTGCCGACCAGCGCTTCGACCACGTGGTGCTGTCGCAAACCATCCAGGCCATGCACAACACCGAGCAGATTTTGCTGGAGATGCTGCGCGTTGGCCGCGAAGCCATCGTTACCTTCCCCAACTTCGGTTACTGGGAAAACCGCTGGCAGATCCTCAAGGGCCGCATGCCGGTGTCCGACGATATGCCTTACCAGTGGTACAACACCCCCAACATCCACTGGTGTATGCTCGGCGACTTTGACGAGCTGTGCGCCAAGAACGGTCTGCGCGTGGTGGAACGGGTGGTGATGACCGGCGGCCGCCGGGTGACCTTCCTGCCCAATCTGCGCGGCAGTCTGGCGTTTTACCGCGTGACACGCGGCTAAGGTCGCAGTAGTGATGGCGCTTCGGCGCCATTTTTTATCGATAACAACAAAAACGGGAGGCGCGTATGCGCGATATTCGGCAGCAAGGCGCGTGGCGCATGCTGATGATCTGGGTGCTGGGCTTTGCCAGCGGCTTGCCACTGGCACTGTCCGGTACCGCCATGCAGGCGTGGCTGACGCTGGATGGTATCGACGTGGCCACCATCGGCTTTCTGAGTCTGGTGGGCTTGCCGTATACCTTCAAGTTCCTGTGGGCGCCGCTGATGGACCGCTTCGAGCCGCCGTGGCTGGGGCGCCGTCGCGGCTGGCTGGTGCTCACTCAGCTGGGCTTGGCCGCCGTGCTGATGGCCATGTCCGGCATGCAGCCGGCCAGCGACGTGCAGGGCTTTGCCTTGCTGGCGGTGCTGCTGTCCTTTCTGTCCGCCTCGCAAGACGTGGTGATCGACGCCTACCGTACCGACGTGGTGCAGCCGGCCGAGCGCGGCCTGGCGTCGTCGCTGGGGGTGTTCGGCTACCGGCTGGCCATGGTGCTGTCCGGCGGTATCGCCATGGTGTGGGCCGACCCGCTCAACGGCAACGGCTGGAGCTGGGGCACTGTCTATCAGGTGATGGCCGCCATCATGTTGGCCGCTGCGGTGATCTCGCTGCTGTTTGTACCGCCGGTACCCAAGGACAATGTGGCGCCGGTTAGCGACGCGCGCAACGACCTGAAAGGCTTTGCTGCCGTGCTGCTGGCGGTGGTCATCGGTTACCAATTCACCGCCCACGTCGCGGCGCCGCTGGCCGAACGTGTGGTGGCACCGTTCTACCCGGCGGTGACCGAGACACCGGCCAGCCCTGCGGCCAACCCTGCGCCTGCCACGCCTGTCGCCAGTACCGTGGTCGCCAAAACTGCCGAGGCCGCCAAGCCTGCGGCGGACAAGGGCGACAAGAAAGGCAACCCCAACCAGAAAAAATGGGTAGATCTGCTATCGCTGCTGCTGGGTATGGCCTTTACGCTGCCGCTGGCGTGGTGGGCGGCGCAGAAGGCGCGCTTCGATACGCTGAACCGCTCGCTGGGTAACTATTTCAGTATGGAAGCCGCCGGTGCCTTTTTGGCGCTGATCATCCTGTACAAGCTGGGTGACGCCTTTGCCGGCGCGCTGACGACTACCTTTCTGCTGAAGGGCGCCGGCTTTGCCCAGGCCGAGATCGGCGTGGTAAACAAGGTGATCGGCATCTGGCTCACCATCGTCGGCGCGCTGGCCGGCGGCGCGCTGATGCTGCGCCTGGGCCTGTACCGCTCGCTGATGGCCTTCGGCGTGTTGCAGCTGTTGTCCAACCTGGGCTTCTGGCTGGTGGCGGTGTCGGGCAAAGGCGCGTGGGGCAGCTTTACCCTGCCGGCCTTTGACTGGCTGATTGTGGCGCTGAAAGACAGCAGCCAGGTGGACTACCTGCTGCTGTTTGCCGTGGCGGTAGAAAACCTGTCCGGTGGCATGGGCACTGCGGCGTTTGTGGCCTTCCTGATGGCGCTGTGCAACCAGAAATTTACTGCTACCCAGTTTGCGCTACTGTCCGCCTTCTCTGCCGTTGGCCGCGTGTGGGTAGGGCCGCTGTCCGGCGTGCTGACCGAAAGCATAGGCTGGCCGGCGTTCTTCCTGTTCTCCACCGCTGCGGCGCTGCCGGGCTTGCTGATGCTGGCACGGCTGAAATCACGGGTGCAGGCGCTGGACGTGCCCAAGGGGCCGGTAGCGCTGGACGATTAGCCGGCTTTGTCGCGGGCAAACAAAGCTTGATGCCGCCTACGGGCGGCATTTTCTTGCCCGCCAGCCGGCTTTTACTTATAGAACCATCGCATGCCGTATGAATGTCGGGGATAATGGCGGTCTGTATTTTCCGGGCCTCCACCATGAAAACCCTGCTTGCCGGCGCGCTGCTGCTGGCCCCCTTGTTCAGCCACGCCGCCAGCGTGGCCACCTTTAGCCCGCAAGGCGAGGTGAAGGCGCCGCAACAGGTGCGCATCAGCTTCAGCACCGCCATGGTGCGCTTGGGCGATAGCCAGGCCGCCGCGCCGCTGCAGTGGGACTGCCGGCTGGACGGCAGCGGCCACTGGGTGGACGACAAGAGCTGGGTGCTGGACCTGCGCACGGTGCCGGACGCCGACACCCGCTGCCGCTTCAGCCTCAAGAGCGGGCTGAAGGACGCGCAGGGCGTGGCGCTGGCGCCGGCCAGCTACCAGTTCGCTACCGGCGCGCCCAGCATCGTGCAGAGTTGGCCGCAGGACGGCGAGCGCATCGAGGAAGACCAGGCCTTCGTGCTGCGCCTGAACGCCCGCCGCAGCAGCCTGCCCGGCCTATACTGCCAGAGCTCTGCGCTGGCCGAACGCCTGCCGTTGCTGCCGCTGCCCGCCGCCGAGCGCCAGCGCCTGCTGCAGCACCTGAAACTGGAAAAAGACGCCGCCAGCGTGCTGACGCTGCGCTGCGGCCAACGTCTGTCGGCCGACAGCAAGGTGTCGCTGCACAACCCTCGCCCCGGCGAAGTCGAGCGGCTGGATTTCCGCGTGCGCCCGCCGTTCAGCGCCACGCTGAGCTGCACCCGCGAAAACGCGCGTGGTGCCTGCATCCCGTTCAAACCCATCAGCCTGGTGTTCAGCTCGCCGGTGCCGGCCGCGCAGGCCGCCGCCATCCGCCTGCAAGGGGAGGGCGAGGCCAAGGCCCGTACGCCGCAGCTGGACGGCCAGCGCGGCGAGCCGGTAGACAGCATCCAGTTCAAGCCGCCGTTTACCCCGCAGCAGACGCTGCAGCTGCAGCTGCCCGACGGCCTGGTGGACGAGGTTGGCCGCAAGCTGGTGAACGCCGCCAAGTTTCCGCTGGCCGTGCGCATTGGCGACTTTCCGCCGCTAGCCAAGTTTGCCGCCGCGCCGTTCGGCATTATCGAAGCCGGTAGCGACGCCAGCCTGCCGGTGACGCTGCGCGGCGTGGAAGCCGGGTTGCCGCTGCGCAGCGTGTCGCTTACCGGCCAGGGCGTGCTGGCGCGCGACGACCGCAACATGATGCGCTGGCTGGGCAAGGTACTGCGCTACCACGAAAGCACGCTACCGCAAGGCCAGGGCAAGGAGGTGGAAAGCCGCCGCCTGTCGCTGCTGAAAAAACTGCCGCAGGCGCACAAGCTGTCGCTGCCGGCGCAGCCGGATGCCAAAGGGCGCTGGCCGTTCGAGGTGGTGGGTATTCCGCTGCCGCAACGGGGCCTGCACGTGGTGGAAATCGAATCGCGGCTACTGGGCCGCGCCTTGCTGGGCAAAGCGGCGCCGATGTACGTGCGCAGCGCGGCGCTGCTGACCAACCTGGCGGTGCACCTGAAGCGCTCGCCGGAAAACGCCGCCGTGTGGGTCACCTCGCTGGACCGCGCCGTACCGCAAGCCGACGCGCTGGTCAGCGTGTACGACTGCCGCGAAACGCTGCTGTGGCAGGGCCGCACCGGCAAGGACGGTGTGGCGCGCATCGCCAAACCGCTGCCGGAGGCGCAATGCGACGGGCCGGAAAGCCTGGACGGCCTGTTTGTCACCGCACGCCTGAAACTGGCCGACGGCAGCGAGGACGTGTCCTTCGTGCGCAGCGGCTGGAACCGCGGCATCGAAAGCTGGCGCTTCCCCTTTCCCACCAGCAGCGGCGAGCAGCCGTCGGTAGTGGCGCACAGCATTCTGGACCGCAGCCTGCTGCGTGCCGGCGAGACGGTAGCGATGAAGCACCTGCTGCGGGTGCAAAACAGCCGCGGCCTGGCGCTGCTGAAAGCTGGCGAACTGCCGCAAAGCGTGCGCATCAAGCACGACGCCAGCGACGACGAATTCGTATTGCCGCTGCAATGGCGCCGTGGCCGCTACGCCGAGACCAGCTTCACCCTGCCCAAGGCCGCCAAGCTGGGCGAATACAGCATCTACCTGCTGCGCAAGGGCAGCCGCAGCAGCGGCGACCATCAAGCAGCATCGCTGGCGCTGGACGGCTACGAGCTGTACAGCGGCAACTTCCGCGTGGAAGCGTTCCGCCTGCCGGTGATGAGCGGGCGCATCGGCTACCCGGCCGGCGCCGGCATTGCCGCCGAGCGGCTACCGCTTAGCGTCAATCTGGCCTGGGGCAACGGCGGCGCGGCGCGCAACTGGCCGCTGCAAGTGAGTGCCATGCTGCAAGCACGCTACGAGCAGCCGCGCGGCTACGACGGTTTCAGTTTCAACCCGCCTCAGGCCGGCGATGGCGACGAAGACGAAGCCGACAGCAACAAGCTGGACGGCAAGGTAGTGCTGGACAAAGCCCCGCTGCAGCTGGACGGCAACGGCAATGGCAAGCTGGCCATCGACAAGCTGCCGGCGCTGGACCGCCCGTACTGGCTGCTGGCCGAAGCCAGCCTGCGCGACCCGTCCGGCGAAACGCAGACCCTGTCGCGCATGGTGCCACTGTGGCCGGCGGCGCTGCAGGTGGGGGTGGCGGTAGACGACTGGGTATCGGTCGGCCGTACGCTGAGTGTCAAAACCGTGGTGCTGGACACGCTGGGCAAGCCGCAAGTTGGCCGCAAAGTCACGCTGCGCCTGGCTAGCCACCATTACCTGTCCAGCCGCAAACGGCTGGTCGGCGGTTTTTACGCCTGGGAGCACACGCACGAGCGCAGCGACGAGGGCAAGCTGTGCAGTGGCACCACCGACGCCAGCGGCCTGCTGGTCTGCGAGCTGTCGCCCAAGGAAGAAGGCAATCTGGAAGTGATTGCTGAAGTCGAAGACGACAAGGGCCATACCGCGCGCGCGGCGCAGCAGGTGTGGGTCAGCCGTCACGACGAGGTGTGGTTCGACGTGGCCGACAACGACCGCATCGACCTGCTGCCGGAGCAGCGCAGCTACAACCCCGGCGATACCGCGCGCTTCCAGGTGCGCATGCCGTTCCGCAAGGCCACCGTGTGGCTGGCCATCGAGCGCGAAGGCATCATCGATACCCGCGTGCTGCAGCTGGAAGGCAAGTCGCCGGTCGTCGAGCTGAAAGTGGGCGAGGGCTGGGGGCCGAACGTGTACGTGTCGGTGCTGGCGGTGCGCGGCCGCGTGCGCGACGTGCCGTGGTACTCGTTCTTTACCTGGGGCTGGAAAACGCCGGTGGAGTGGTGGGACGCCTACTGGCTCGAAGGCAGCGACTACACGCCGCCGTCCAGCATGGTGGACCTGTCGCGGCCGGCGTTCAAATACGGCGTGGCCGAGATCGAGGTCGGCGACAAGGCGCGCCGCCTGCAGGTAACGGTGACGCCGCAGCGCAGCCGTTACGGCATCCGCGAAACGGTGCCGGTGCGCATCCAGGTACGCATGCCGGACGGCAAGCCGGCGCCTGCCGGTAGTGAGGTGGCGTTTGCCGCGGTGGACGAAGCGCTGCTGCGCCTGCAACCGAATAACAGCTGGCAGCTGATGGAGGCGATGTACCAGCGCCGCAGCTACGGCGTGGATACCGCCACCGCGCAGCTGGAGGTAGTCGGCAAGCGCCACTACGGCCGCAAGGCGCTGCCGCCGGGCGGCGGTGGCGGCCAGGCGCCCACGCGCGAGCTGCTGGACACGCTGCTGCTGTGGCGGCCGTCGGTGGTGCTGGACGCCAACGGTGCGGCCAACCTTGACGTGCCGCTGAACGACGCGCTGACCCGCTTCCGCCTGGTGGCGGTGGCCGACGTGGGCAGCCATTTCTTCGGCACCGGCCAGGCCGACGTGGACGTGGTGCAGGACGTGCAGATCAGCAACGGGCTGCCGGCGCTGGTGCGCGAGGGCGACCAGCTGGCCGCCACCGTCACCGTGCGCAACGGTAGCGACAAGGCGCTGACGCTGGACGTGGCCGCCAGCGCCGGTAGCCAGAAGCTGCCGCCGCAGCGCATCAGCCTGCCTGCGGGCGAAGCACGCGAACTGCGCTGGCCGTTCACGGTGCCTGCCGGCATCGACACGCTGGACTGGGTGATCAGCGCGCAGGCGGTGGCCGGCAAGGGTAGCGACCGGCTGGCTTTCCGCCAGCAGGTGGCGCCGGCGGTACCGGTGACGGTAGAGCAGGCCACCCTGCTGCGGCTGGATGCGGCGCAAACGCTGCCGGTGGGCCTGCCGGCCGGCGCGCTGCCGGGTCGCGGCGGGGTCAGTGTGAGCCTGCAATCGCGCCTGGGCAGCAGCCTGCCGGGGGTGCAACGCTGGTTCGAGCAATACCCGTACAGCTGCTTGGAGCAACGCGCGTCGCGTGCGCTGGGCACCGCCAATGCCGCGCAGTGGGACGCGCTGGGCAAGGAGCTGCCGCTGTACCTCGACAGCGACGGTCTGGCCGCGTACTTCCCGCTGTCGGAAGGTAGCGGGCCGTGGGGCAGCGACGTGCTGACCGCCTACCTGCTGCAAGTAAGCCATCAGGCCGGGCAAGCGCTGCCGGAAGGCCCGCGCCAGCGCATGCTGGCCGGCCTGGCCGCCTTTGTGGAAGGCCGTTTGCAGCGCCCGCTGCCGCTGGCCAGCCAGCACCGCGACGCGCGGCTGCTGTCGGCTATGCTGGCGCTGGCGCGTCACGGCAAGCTGCAGCCGGCCATGCTAGAGGTGCTGGATGGCCAGACGCAGCGCTACAGCACTGCCATGCTGATCGACTGGCTGGAGCTGCTGCAGCGCACGCCGGCGGCGGCCAATCGTGCCGCCGCCATGGCGCAGGCCGGCCAGCTGCTGCGCAGCCGCCTCAGCTACCAGGGCACGCGGCTGGTGTTCAGCAGCGAGGCCGACGACAACGCCTGGTGGCTGATGGGCAGCGCCAACCAGAACGCCGCCCGCCTGCTGCTGCTGGCCAGCACGCTGCCGGACTGGCAGGCCGACGTGCCGCGCCTGCTCACCGGCCTGCTGGCGCGCCAGCAGCGCGGCCACTGGCAGGGCACCACCGCCAACCTGTGGGGTAGCCTGGCGGTAGCGCAGTTCTCGCGCCAGTACGAAAGCGTGCCGGTTAGCGGCAGCAGCAGCGTGACGCTGGGCGGCCGTCAGGCCAGCCTCAGCCCCACAGATACCCCGCAGCGTTTGCCGCTATTGCCGTGGCCTGCGGGCGGCAAGGGCACGCTTACGCTGACGCACCAGGGCAGCGGCGCGCCGTGGGCCACGGTAGAAGCGTTGGCCGCAGTGAAGTTCAGCGGCGAGCGTAGCGCCGGCTACCGCATCAGCAAGACGCTGACGCCGGTCAGCCAGCAGGTGTCCGGCGAATACCGCCCCGGCGACGTGATGAAGGTGACACTGCAGATTGACGCCCAGGCCGACATGGGCTGGGTGGTGGTGGACGACCCGGTGCCGGCCGGCGCCAGCATTCTGGGCAGCGGGCTGGGCAACGACTCGGCCATTGCCGTGGCGCAGGCGCGCGAGCGCGGCAACGGCTGGGCAGATTTTATCGAACGCCTGCCGGGCAACTACCGCGCCTACTACCGCTACCTGCCGCGCGGCGCGCTGACGGTGGAATACACGGTTCGGCTGAACACGCCTGGCCGCTTCCAGCTGCCGCCGACGCGGGTCGAGGCGATGTACGCGCCGGGCGTGTACGGCATGCTGGCCAATACACCGTTCGAGGTGGCCGGTGCGCGCTAAGGCGGCGCGCTGGCTATGGCTGGCGGGGTTGGCCGCTGCCCAGCCTGTGGCGGCCAACCCTGGCTTTGCCGAGGTACGCGCCGCGTGGCAGCCGTCGGACGTGATTGTGCTGGACCGTCACGGCACGCCGCTGCAGCGTGTGCGGCAGGACCCGCGCGCGCTGCGGCTGGACTGGCTGCGGCTGGCCGACACCTCGGCGCCGCTGCGTTACGCGCTGCTGCTGTCGGAAGACCGCCGCTTTTACCAGCACAGCGGCGTGGACTGGTCCGGCGTGGCGGCGGCGGCCTGGGGCAATCTCTGGCACAGCCGCACCCGTGGTGCGTCTACCCTCACCATGCAGCTGGCCGGTTTGCTGGACGCCGACCTGAAAGCCGGTAGCGGCGGGCGCAGTCTGTGGCAGAAGCTGGGCCAGACCTGGTCGGCCAGCGCGCTGGAAAAACAGTGGCGCAAGGACGAGATACTGGAGGCCTACCTCAATCTGGTGGGCTTTCGCGGCGAGCTGGTGGGGCTGCCGGCGGTGTCGCGTGCGCTGTTCGGCAAGTGGCCGCAGGGGCTGAACCGGCAGGAGTCGGCCATCATCGTGGCCCTGCTGCGCGGCCCCAACGCCGGGCCCGAGCGCGTAGCCGCCCGCGCCTGCGGCATTCTGCGCGACATGGCGCTGGACACCGCGCGCCAGCAGCGCCGCCCGCCGCCGCCGGACGCCACGCTGCAGCGCGATTGCGACCGCGCCAGCATCCAGACCCGCCAGGCGCTGGCGCGCCGGCTGCCGGTGGTGGATGCGCAGGCACAGCTGGCGCCGCACTTTGCACAAAAGCTGTTGCAACAGCAGCCGCAGGCGGCCGGCAGCGTGCTGCGCAGCACGCTGGACGCGGCCTTGCAGCGCTACGCCAGCGCCCTGCTGCAGCGCCACCTGCTGGCGCTGCGCCAGCGCAATGTGCAGGACGGCGCCTTGCTGGTGCTGGACAACGCCAGCGGCGACATCCTGGCCTGGGTGGGCTCCAGCGGCGCCTTGTCCGCTGCGGCCAACGTGGATGGCGTCACCGCCTTGCGCCAGGCCGGTTCCACGCTGAAGCCCTTCCTGTACCAGCTGGCGCTGCAGCAGCATTACCTGACCGCGGCCAGCCTGCTGGACGACAGCCCGCTGGACCTGCAAACCGCCGCCGGCCTGTACGCGCCGCAAAACTACGCCCGTGACTTCAAGGGCCCGGTATCGGTGCGCAGCGCGCTGGGTGCCTCGCTGAACATCCCCGCGGTACGCACCATCACCATGGTCGGCCCCGGCGCGCTGCGCGACCGCCTGTACGCGCTGGGCTTGCGCAGCCTGCAGCAGGACGGCGACTACTACGGCTATAGCCTGGCGCTGGGCGCGGCCGACGTGCGGCTGATCGAGCTGGCCAACGCCTACCGCACGCTGGCGCAAGGTGGGCTGTACAGCGCGCCGCGCTGGACGCTGGCGCAGCCGTCGGCCACGCCGCAACGCCAGCTGGACGCAGCGTCCAGCTTTATCGTTAGCGACATGCTGGCCGACCGCAGCGCGCGGGCGCGCACCTTCGGGCTGGAAAGCGTGCTGTCCACCCGCTACTGGAGCGCGGTGAAAACCGGCACCAGCAAGGACATGCGTGACAACTGGGCCATCGGCTACAGCCGCCACTACACGGTGGCGGTGTGGGTGGGCAACGCCAGCGGCGAACCGATGTGGGATGTGTCCGGCATGCACGGGGCGGCGCCGGTGTGGCAGGGGGTGATGGACTGGTTGCAGCGCGGCCGACCATCGTTACCGCCCAAGCCGCCAGCCGGGGTGAGCCAGCGTCGCGTGCGCTACGCCGGCGGCGAAGAAGCCGCACGGCAGGAGTATTTTCTGGCTGGCACCGAGCGCAAGCTGATTACCGGCCAGCCACGTGGCAGCGCGCAGCCGCCGGGCATCGTGTCGCCGCTGGGCGGCAGCATCTACGCGGTGGACCCGGACGTGCCGCCGGCCAATCAGCGCCTGCTGCTGCAGGCACGTGGCGTGGTGGCGGCGCAGTGGTGGCTGGATGGCCGCCTGCTGGGGCGCGGCGAGCGCCTGCCGTGGTTCCCGTGGCCGGGCCGCCACGTGCTGGAGCTGCGCGACGGCCGTGGCAAGGTGGTGGAGCGGGTGCGTTTCGAGGTGCGTGGTGCGGTGGCCAAGCCGAAATCTTGACCGGCTATGCTGAACCCGCAATCCCGCTACGTTAAGCGTTGGTCCGTCTCGCCCGCCATGCCGCCAGCTGCGGGTGCAGGCTAGCGTCAGGCAGGGCGGCCAGTTCGGCGGCGCTGATGGCGCATACGGCGGCGACCTCAGGCCCCGGTGTGAAGTCCCCATCATGCCGGCCGTGGTAGAGCTGGCAATACTCGTCTACCAGCCACAATAGGGCACCGCGTGTCAGCGGCGTGGCGATGCCCAGTTCCTCCCGGAGCTCGCGCGACGCTGCAGCGTCCGGCGTTTCGCCGGGGTCGATGCTACCGCCGGCGGCGAAATCCCAGCAGCCGGGGTGGTCGCTGTCGTCTAGCGTGCGTTGCTGCAGCCAGTAGTTGCCATCGGTGTCGGTGAGTACGATCAGCACCGCGCTGGCAGTACTCATGCGGCCAACCTTTTCGCCATCTCGGCCAGGCGCTTGCCCTGGGCGATGGCCAGCTTCTTTTCATCCTCGCTGATCGGCGCGTTGTTGCTGCCAGCCACGTGGGTCACGCCGTAAGGGCTGCCGCCGGTGGTGGTGTGGCTGAGCGCCGGCTCGCTGTATGGCAAGCCCACCAGCAGCATGCCGTGGTGCAAGAGCGGCACCATCATGGTCAGCAGCGTGCTTTCCTGGCCGCCGTGCTGGGTGCTGCTGCTGGTGAACACGCAGGCCGGCTTGCCAGCCAGCGTGCCCTGCATCCACTGCGGCGCGGTGCCGTCCAGAAAGTATTTCATGGCGGCGGCCATATTGCCGAAGCGGGTAGGGCTGCCCAGCGCCAGGCCGCTGCATTCGGCCAGGTCTTGCGCTTCCACGTAGGGTGCGCCGCTGTCCGGTACCGCCGGGGCGGTGGCTTCGCACACGGTGGACACCTTGGGCACGGTGCGCAGGCGGGCGCGGCAGCCTTCCACGCTATCGATGCCGCGGGCAATCAGGCGTGCCAGCTCGCGCGTGGCGCCGTGCTGGCTGTAGTAGAGCACCAGAATTTCCTGCATGGCCATTCCTATCGGTTAACATTGCGGATCTGAAAATTTTACCTGACATTGCGGACTTATCGTGACCAAGCCATTGTCTTTCTGGGGCTTTGCCGCCTTCCTGCGCCGCCGGCTGGCGCAACAGCGCGTGATGCAGGTGGCCGGCAGCCTCACCTTTACCACGCTGCTGGCGCTGGTGCCGCTGCTGACTATTGCCATTACCGTGATGTCGGCGTTTCCGGTTTTTTCCGACTACAGCACCCGCTTCAAGGTGATGCTACTGTCTACGCTGGTGCCGGAATTCGCCGGCAAGGTGATCTCGGTGTACATGCGCCAGTTTGCCGACAACGCCGAGAAGCTCACCGCCGCCGGTATCGTGATGCTCGGTGCCACCTCGCTGATGCTGATGGCCACCGTGGAGCGCACCTTCAACAGCATCTGGGGCGTGCGCCGCGCGCGGCCGTGGTTGCAGCAGAGCATGGTGTACTGGACGGTGCTGACGCTGGGGCCGCTGGCGCTGGGCGGCGGCCTGCTGGGCTGGCGCTTGCTGTTCAAGCTGACGCATATCGAGCGCATTTCGCCGCTGCTGGACGAAACCCTGCAGTCGCTAGGCAGCGTGACGCTAACCATGCTGGTGCTGGCGCTGGTGTTCCGCATCGTGCCCAACCGTTACGTGCCGGTAAAGCACGCCATGCTGGGCGGCTTGCTGACGGCCATCCTGCTGGAAATCACCAAGCTGGGCTTCGGTTTTTACATCGGCCAGATTGCCAGCTACCAGCTGGTGTACGGCGCTTTTGCCAGCGTGCCCATCCTGCTGCTGTGGCTGTTCTGCCTGTGGCTGGTGGTGCTGGCCGGGGCGGTGCTGACGGCGTCGTTCTCGTACTGGGAGGGCGGTGCCTGGCAGCGCCGCAACGAGCCGCGCCGCCGCTTTCTGGACGCGGTAGAGGTGTTGGTGATGCTGGATCGCGCCCAGGACGAAGGCCGCGCGCTGCGGCCGGAAGACCTGCGCCGCGAGGTAAAAGTGGGCTACGACGAGCTGGGCAGCGTGCTGGACCGGCTGGCGCAAGCCGGCTACGTGCAGCGCGGCGCGCGCGATGGCTGGGCACTGCTGCGCCGTGCCGAGCACATCGAGCTGGCCGAGCTGTTCCGCCTGTTTGTGTACCGGCCGGAGCAGCACGCGCAGGACGATGAGATCGCGGCCGAGGTAGAAGCGCTGCTGGGCAACACCATGGCTCAGCTGGGCGAGGTCTCGGTGGCGGCGTTTGCCCGCCGAGTGGGGCGGAAGTAGGCGGTATTGGCGTAGAAGGCCGCGTCCTGCTGTGGCCACCAGCCGGGCAGGCCCAGCAGCGGTAGCGGCAGCAGCTCGCGCGGGCGGGCCAGCCAGCTGTCGTCCTGCAACAGGGCGGCCAGACGGGCGTCCAGCTGCTGCTGGCGCGCGGCATAGTCCAGCGTGAAGAAGTCTTCGGTGACCGGCAGCAGCAGCGCCTTGCCGCACCAGCCAATGTGCATGGCCAGCCCCTGTTCGAACAGCGCGTGGCCCAGCACGTGGGTGTCGATGCGCGTGCCCCAGGCGTCGGCGTGCGTCACCAGCAGCGTTTGCCAGTCCATGCCCTGCAGCGCTGCAGCCAGCGCCGGGTCGGCAACCGGCACGATCACCCCGCATTCATCCAGCAGCGTGGCCGCGTCGCGGAACGGGCCGCGGCCAACCTCGCCGCGCTCGATGGCGCGCACGTGGCGATCGTTCAGTGCGGTTTTGCTGCGCGGCCACGACAACCACGCCAGCGCGCCAAACCAGTCGTGCCAGTTTTGCGTGCGGGTAGGGACTTCGCCGCGGGCGCCAATGTGCATCTCGTAATACAGCGTGGGGTCGAGGTCGCAGGCAAAGCGCAGCCCCGGCGGCAGCGCCAGGCCCAGTAGCCGGGCGTGCGCGGTCAGGCGGTCGAAGTCGGCCTGTTGCGGCCAACCCTGCGGCTGCAGCGCCTGCCATGGCGCCAGGCTGCGGTACAGCGGGTGCGCCGGCCACGGCCTAAAGTCGGTGGGCAGGCAGCCCTGGGCAATCATGCGCATGGCGCGGGTTTACTGTGCCTGGCTGGCGGCTGTGTTGGCCGCAGCTTGCGGGCGGGTAAGGTGGTGGATGGCGACAGACAGTACCACGCCGATGACGGCGAGCAGGGCAAGGCGTTGCAGCAGGTTCATGTGTATTACTCCGTATTCGGAAAGACAAACGCCACCCGGTGGGGTGGCGTGCAGGTCGGGGTGGCGCCCCCGCCGGGAATCGAACCCAGAACTGCCCCTTAGGAGGGGGCCGTTATATCCATTTAACTACAGGGACAGCCAGAAACTTTTTCATCAGGCGTTGCGTGCCACCGACAGGCGGGCAATTTCGGCCATGGCCGCTTTGTGCTCGCTATCAGGCAGGGTTGCCAGGGCGGCTACGGCGCGTTCGGCAGCTTTTTCGGCCTCGGCACGGGCGTAGTCCAGCGCGCCGCAGGATTGTACCGCAGTCAGCACTTCATTGAAACGCTCGCGGCTGGCGGCTTCCAGCGATTCACGCACCACGGTGGCGGCCTCGGCCGGGCCCTGGCGCATGGTGTAAATCAGTGGCAGCGTGGGCTTGCCTTCGGCCAGATCGTCACCCAGGCTCTTGCCGATGGTGGTGGCGTCGCCGCTGTAGTCCAGTACGTCGTCGATGATCTGGAAAGCCGTGCCCAGGTGCATGCCGTAGTCGGCCAGCGCTTGCTCTTGCTCCGGCGTCGCGGCGGCGATGATGGCACCCACGCGGGTAGCAGCCTCGAACAGCTTGGCGGTCTTGTACTGGATCACCTTCAGGTAGTCGTCTTCGCTCACGTCTACGTTGCCGATGTTCAGCAGCTGCAGCACTTCGCCTTCGGCAATGATATTGGTAGCGTCGGCCATCACTTCCAGGATGCGCATGCTGCCGGTAGATACCATCATCTGGAAGGCGCGGGTGTACAGGAAGTCGCCCACCAGCACGCTGGCGGCGTTGCCGAACATGGCGTTGGCGGTCTGGCGGCCGCGGCGCATGTCGGATTCGTCCACCACGTCGTCGTGCAGCAGCGTGGCGGTGTGGATGAACTCGATCATGGCGGCCAGCTCGAACAGGTGCTTGTCACCGTAGCCCAGCGCACGGCCTGCCAGCAGGGTCAGCATCGGGCGCAGGCGTTTGCCGCCGGCGGATATGATGTACTCGGCCACCTGGCTGATCAGGACAACATCGGAATGCAGACGGGTGCGGATAGCCTGATCGACGGTGTTCATGTCGTCGGCGGTAAGCGTGCGAAAGAGCGGAGTGGATGACATCGCGACCGGGTTCTTTGTATGAATATTGGCTGGAAAACCGCGCGATATTAGCAGAGTTGGCCGCACTCTTGCCATGGTCGCCCACACGCACAGTGTTGTTTTGACGAGAAAATTGACAACAAACAATCACTTGCGTATAGTGCTGCGTTCTTCGCGCACATCGCGCGTTGACAGAATATTAGGAGCTATACGAATGTATGCGGTCATAAAAACTGGCGGTAAACAATACAAAGTTGCCGTTGGTGAAAAACTCAAAGTAGAACAGATACCTGCAGACATCGACAGCCAAATCGTACTGGAAGAAGTGCTGATGGTTGTGGACGGTGATCAGGTTTCCGTAGGCGCCCCGCTGGTAGCTGGCGCAAAAGTGCAGGCTACTGTTGTTTCCCACGGTCGTGGCGACAAGGTACGTATCTTCAAGATGCGTCGTCGTAAGCACTACCAGAAGCACCAGGGTCACCGTCAAAACTTCACCGAAATCCGCATCGACGCGATTTCCAAGTAAGGATAAACAGACATGGCACACAAAAAAGCAGGCGGTAGCTCCCGCAACGGTCGTGACTCCGAAGCCAAACGCCTGGGCGTTAAGGTTTACGGCGGCGAACTGATCCCGGCTGGTTCCATCATCGTGCGTCAGCGCGGTACCAAGTTCCACGCTGGCGAAAACGTTGGCATGGGCAAGGACCACACCCTGTTCGCGAAAGTGGACGGCTACGTTGAATTTGCTGTTAAAGGCTCGTTCAACCGCAAGACCATTACCGTTGTTCCGTACACCGGTGTTGACGCCGAGTAATCTCGCGTTGACGAAAAAAAGCCCTATCTTGTGATAGGGCTTTTTTGTTTAAGCTAATCGCGTTGGCTCTGAGGCGTGAGGCGCAAGCGGCTGCGGCCAGGCCCTGGCAGTGCAGTTTTGGCGGCTGTTTGCGCCTGACTCCTCGGTAATACTGGAGGTTCCATGAAGTTTATTGATGAAGCGCGTATCGAAGTACGTGCAGGTAAAGGCGGTAACGGCTGCTGCAGTTTCCGTCGTGAAAAATTCATTCCGCGCGGTGGCCCGGATGGTGGTGATGGTGGCCGTGGCGGCAGCGTGATTGCCGTCGCTGACGAAAACATCAACACCCTGGTGGAATACCGCTTCGTGAAGAAGTATCTGGGTGGCAACGGCGAAAACGGCCGCGGTGCCGACTGCTACGGCAAGGGTGCCGAAGACGTGTACCTGCGCATGCCGGTAGGCACGCAGATTATCGATGCCGATAGCGAAGAAGTGGTCGCCGACCTGACCTTCAACGGCCAGGAAGTGGTGCTGGCCAAAGGCGGCAAGGGCGGCCTGGGCAATATCCACTTCAAGAGCTCGGTAAACCGCGCCCCGCGCCAGTTTACCCGTGGCGAAGTAGGCGATATCCGCAACCTGAAGCTGGAACTGAAAGTGCTGGCCGACGTGGGCCTGCTGGGCATGCCGAACGCGGGCAAATCCACCTTCATCCGCGCCGTGTCTGCCGCCAAGCCGAAAGTGGCCGACTATCCGTTTACCACCCTGCACCCGAACCTGGGTGTGGTGCGCATGGACGATACCTCCAGCTTCGTGATCGCCGATATTCCCGGCCTGATCGAAGGTGCAGCAGAAGGCGCCGGCCTAGGCCACCGCTTCCTGAAGCACTTGCAGCGTACCGGCATCCTGCTGCACCTGGTGGACCTGGCCCCGTTTGACGAAGCCGTAGACCCGGTAAGCGAAGCCCGCGCCATTGTGGAAGAGCTGAAAAAGTACGACGAAGAGCTGTACCACAAGCCACGCTGGCTGGTGCTGAACAAAGTCGACATGCTGCTGGAAGAAGAGCGCGACGAGAAGGTGAAAGCCTTCCTGGAAGCCTACGACTGGCCGCAGCAGCAGCCGGACGACCGTTTCGGCTTCGACATGAACGCGCAGCGTTACTTTGTGATCTCCGGCCTCACCGGCGAAGGCACCCGCGACCTGGTATTCGCCATGAACGAATACATCAAGGTACTGCGCGAGCAAGAGCGTAAAGCCCGCCAGCAAGCCGAAGAAGCCGAGCGCGCCGCCAAGCTGGCCAAAGCCGCTGCCGCGGTGATCCAGCCGGCCCCGGCCGACACCGCAGCGCCCGCTGCCGATGCCGCTGGCGATACCGTCGCCATTGACGAGTAAGACCCCACCTCTGACAATCCGGTCTGTTTCCTGCAGACCGGATTGTTTCCTTGGATTCCCTTTCCGAATTTTTCCGCCCGGGCATGGCCCCGGACAGCCTGCCGGCGTTATCGCGCCTGAGTGCGGCCTGGCCTTACCTGGCGGTGTTTGTCACCCTGTTTCGCGGTGGCGACGAAGAAGTGCTGATGCGCCTGCTGGTGCTGCGCGAGCTCGGTAGCCGCGCCGACGCGCCGTACTGGACGCCACAAGACATTGCCCAGCGCTTTGCCTACCTGAACGACACCAAGCTTGGCACCATCCTGGGCCGCCTGCGCGAGGGCGAGCTGCTGGTCTACGACAGCGACAGCGGCCACTACGCGCTGAGCGAAGGCGCGCGCGTGGCGCTGGCCGCGCTGGCCACGCTGATCGACTTTGCTGGCGACGACGTGGAGCTGGGCTACCTCACCAGCCAGGTGGCCGCCGGGCAGTCGGTAGGGCAGGTGTCGGACGAAGCCATGCAACACCTGCTGGCGCGCCTGAACGAGCTGCACGCCGAGTTCGCCGACGCGCTGGAAAGCCAGTCCGAGTTCCGCATCCGTGCGGCACAGCACCGGCTGGAGTCGGTATGGCGCTGGGTGGGCAAATCCACCGAGGTGATACGCAACCTCACCCGCGACGACACCCTCACGCTGACTACGCTGAACCAGGCGCAGGCCATTGCGCTGGCGCAAAGCCGCATGCTGGCGCTGGCCGGTACCTTCGAGCGCCGCCTGGCGCAGCTGGCGGCGCAGCGCGTGCACCTGGGCAGCTCCGGCCTGACTTCTACCGATATTGCCGACTGGCTGCGCCACCAGGGCGGGGCCACGCTGGCTGCGTTGCTGGGCAATGCGCTGTCTTTTGGCGTGGAGCCGGCTTTCCTGACTACACCCGAGCTGGGCGACGTGGCCGAGTTCGAGCTGCTGGGCCGCGAAAGGTTGGCCGCAGCCGATACGGCGCTGCCACAAGCGGCCAGTGCCGAAGCCGCCGATGCACCGGAGATGGAGCGCCTGCTGGAAGCCGAGGCGCTGTACGACAGCCTGTTGCAGCTGGGGCTGGACGGCGCGCCGGGCGAGCAGGGCTACCCCATTGCCGACGCCGTACTGGCCGACAGCTACAACGAAACCGCCTACCGCCTGTCGCTGCTGTCGCTGCTGGGTGACCCGGAAAGCAGCAGTGACCAGAGCGTAGTGGCGGCGCTGGCGCGCCTGCCGCTGCAGCTTGCTGGCGGCCATAGCATCATTACCCCCGATCACCCCGAAGTCGCCACGCTGTCCGATGCGCGGCTGATAGCGCAGAAACCCTGAGCATGGAACAGCAACTAACTACCCTGATTGCGCGCCTGCTGGCGCACCGCGTATTACCGCGCAGCGACGCCCTGGCGCGCCGCGCACTGCTGGACGAAACCTTCCGCCTGGAGCTGGACCAAAGGTTGGCCGCAGCCGGCCTGCAGCTGGTAGAAAACCCCTACGCCGAGCACATCGCCGTGGCGCTGCTGCCAGCGCTCACCGAGCCGGTATTCGGCAGCGGCGAAGCCTGGCTCAACAACAACCTGGGCCTGCCGCGCGACGGCGTGGCGCTGCTGGTGATTGTGTGGGCGCTGATTATTTTGCCCAAGCGCGAACGCCAGGTATCGCGTGTGGCCGCCGGTAACGAAGGCCAGCACGATATGTTCGGCGCGCAAAAGCCGCTGGAAACCGGCGACACCGTGTCGGTGGGCGTGTCGGAAGACGCGCTGTACGCCGATTTTGGCAAGCAGCTGGGCGGCCGAACGCGCTTTAATGCCAACCTGGGCCGCCTGGTGAACCTGGGCTTTTTGCAGCGCCGTAACCGCTGGCTGGTAGAAGGCCCGCTGCTGGACGTGATGATCGACTACAGCCAGCTGGCGCCGCGCATCATCGAAGGCGCGCTGGCCGAAGTGCTGTCGCGCCGCGGCCAGCTATCGCAGCACCTCACCGCGCAGCAGCTGCAGGACGGCCCGCCAGGGTTGGCCGCAGACAGCGCAGAAACAGACAAGCCACACGAGGAGCAAGCCTGATGTTCCAGATGAAATCGGTAGAAATGGTGCACTGGGACTTCTGGCAACGCCTCACCGTGCCGCTGGACGCGCAGATCGTCACCATCATCGGCCCCAACGGCTCCGGCAAGACCACCCTGCTTGACGCCATGCGCACGCTGCTGGCCATCAAGTGCTCCGGCAAGCGCGATTACAAGCGCTACGTGCGCAACAACCGCGAGCCGTATGCGTTTCTGAAAGGCGTGGTAGACAACCCGCGCCGCCTGCAGGGCGGCTTGTACCCCACGCCGTTCTTCCCGCTGCTGCAGCCGGAAGTGACCCTGCTGTGCCGCATCAAGAAGCAGGGCGGCGACTGGGTGCGCCACTACGCCATTCTGGAAGGCGACGTCGCGCTGGATCAGGCCATCGGCGATAACACCGTGCCGTGGCTGGGCGTGCAGGAATACCGCCGCCGCCTGGAAGCCGCCGGCCTTACCGCCGCCGTGGCGGAGGTACTGGCGCTGGAGCAGGGCGACACCGACAAGCTCACCGAATACAGCCCCAAGCAGCTGCTGGACCTGGTGTTCCAGGTGTTTGGCGACAAGGACGTGCTGGCCAACTACCAGCACGCGCGCGACGAGCAGAAAGCCGCCGAGGCCGAGTTGGCCGCACTGGGCCGTCAGGAAGAGGCACTGCAAGGCCGCGTCGAGATGATGAAAAGCCGTGCCAGCCGCTACCTGGAGTGGGTGGGCCTGAGCAAGCGCATCAGCCGTCTGCGCGACGAGGCGCTGCCGGTGCTGGGCCTGATCGATGGCCGTGCCGCCACCGGCAAGCTGTGGCAGGACTACCGCCGCCTGCAGGCCGATTACCTGGGCGTTAGCCGCCAGCACCGCGACACGCTGCAGCTGGTGGCCACGCTGCGCGAGGCAGAAAGCAGCGCGCTGGCAGCGCGTGACGCGGCAGAAACGGTGCGCAAGCAAGCGCAAGAAGCCTTCATGCAGGCGCGCGACGCCGAGCGCGACATCGCCAGCCAGCTGAAAGAGCGCGACCGCCTGCAAGCGCTGGCCAGCCGCGAATACGGCGAAGACGCCGCCACGCTGGGCCACAAGTTGGCCGCACTGCGCGACGCCAACGAGCGCCTGCGTGACACGCTGAAAGCGCAAAAGATCGAACGCGACGGCTGCAGCGCCGAGCTGGCCGCGCTGGAAGGCGGCAAGCCGCGCGCGCCGGAAGACGTGCGCCACTTCCGCGCCGCGCTGGACGAAGCCGGCATCGGCCACCAGATGCTGGCCGACATTATCGAGGTAACCGACAGCCGCTGGCAGGGCGCGGTCGAAGCCTTGCTCAAGCCCTACCGCCACGTGGTGCTGCTGCAAGACGCAGCCGACCGCCGTGCTGCCTGGCAGCTGGGCGAGAAGCTGCGCTACCGCCACTTTGTGGTGCCGGAAACCGCCAGCGCACCGCGTGCGCGCAGCGGCAGCCTGCTGGAAGTGGTGCGCTTTGCCGCCGACGCGCCGGACTGGCTGTACCAGCAGATGAACCGCGTCAGCCGCGTGGCCAGTGTGGCCGACGGCGCTGCAGAGGACGGCGACTGGATCACGCCGGAAGGCTACTTCCGCGAGCGCCGCGGTGCGCGCCACATCGGCGTACCGGCGCACGACTTCGCCTTTGGCGAAGCCGCCCGCCAGGCCCGGCTGCAGGCGCTACGCGACAGCCTGAAGGCATTGAACGTGGCCATGTTGCGCCACGAAGAACAGCTGGTGGCCGGTACGCGCGACGCGGCGCAGCTGGCCGAGTATCTGTCCGGTATGGACGCCATCCGCCTGCTGGATAGCCGCGCCGAAGAATTTGCCGCGCTGGCGGCGCAGGCCGACAGCCTGAAGCAGGCGGTGGCCGAGGCCGGCGAAAGGTTGGCCGCAGCCCAGGCCGAGCGCGACGCTGCCGAGCAGCGTTATAGCGACGCGCGCATCGCCCACGACCGCGTGTGCCAGCGCGAACAGGACAGCCTGCAGCGCGAGCACAAGGCACAAACCGATATGGCGCAGGCCCGCCGTGCCATCCGTCGCCATCTGGCCGAGCTGCGCGACTGCCGCAGCCACTTGCCGGCTGCGGCGCAGGATGCGGCCTTTGTGGCGCAGCTGGCCGACGAGTTCGAATCGGCCGCCGACGTGCGCCACGAGATCAACTATCTGGAAGAACGGTTGGCCGCAGGCGAGTGGGAGCGCGACGACGCGGTGCTGCAGCTCAAAGACAAGCTGCAGGAAGATCTGACCAGCCTGACGCGCGAATGCCAGCGCCGCCAGGCCGAAGTGGAACGCGCCGCCGGCCTGACCAGCGATGCGCGCGATGCTTACCTGGGCAAGCTGCGCGCCACGGTGCGCGCCTACGGCCACAACGTGAAGCGCCTGGGCGAGCTGGCCGGTATTGGCGTGGAAGTCGAGCTGCCCACGTTGGCCAACGACGACGCACTACTGGCGCAGGCCGGCCTGGTGCTGAAGTTCAACTTCGACCAGAAAGGCCTGATGGGTCTGAACGATGGCGAGGCGTCCGGCGGCCAACAGGTGATGAAGTCGCTGATCATGCTGATCGGCCTGATGATGGACGAAAGCAACCCGTCCGGTTTTGTGTTCATCGACGAGCCGTTTGCCCACCTGGATATCTTCAACATCGACCGCGTGGCCGGCTTCCTCAAAGCCACCGAGGCGCAGTACCTGATCACCACGCCCAATACGCACAATATCAACATCTTTGCGCCGTCCGGCCTCACGCTGGCCACGCGCAAGAAACGGCCGGGCGAGCAGTGGGCACCGCCTATCCTGCAAACCCGCCGCCGTGTGGATGCGGCGTCGTAAACCCCAACCCGGCCTGGCCGGGTTTTTCTTTGGCGCCCACTTGATAACAGATGGATAGACATTCATAACGCATACTAATAGAATGCCTTTCTTTTTTGACTTTGGCATAAAACCATGAAAAAGCTCGCGCTTGTCTCCCTGCTGTCCCTCGCTCTGTGCGGCCCTGCCCAGGCCTTTGGCCTGAATACTTTGCTGAGTGCCGGTACCGATCTGGTGAAGTCCGCCACCCTGTCCGACGCCGAAGTGCAGGCCATGGCCGCCGAATCCAGCAAGGCGCTGGACAAGCAGGCCAAGGTTGCCGCCGCTGGCAGCCCGCAAGCCAAGCGTCTGGCCAAGATCGTGAGCGGCCTTACCAGCGAAGATGGCCTGAAGCTGAACTTCAAGGTGTATCTGGATAAAGAAGTGAACGCCTTTGCCATGGCCGACGGTACCGTGCGCGTGTACAGCGGCTTGCTGGACAAGATGACCGACGACGAAGTGCGCTATGTCATTGGCCATGAAATCGGCCACGTAAAACTGGGCCACAGCAAAAAAGCCATGCAGGTAGCCTACGCGGCGTCTGCTGCGCGCAAGGCGGCGGCCGGTAGCGGTAACGCCAATGTGGCAGCGTTTTCCGAGTCGGAAATGGGCGAGCTGAGCGAACAGCTGCTGCATGCGCAGTTCTCGCAATCGCAGGAAAGCGACGCTGACGCCTACGCCGTCGAGTTTCTGAAGCGCCACAATTACAAGCTGGACGCCGCGCCGTCCGCGCTGCGCAAGTTGGCCGCACTGTACGGCAACGACAGCAGCCTGCTGTCCAGCCACCCGGCCGCCGGCGACCGTGCCGACAAGGTTGAAAAGCTCATCAAGTAAGCCTGGCGGTACTGCTTTGGCGGTAAACCGGAAGCCCTTTTGCCATGCAAAAGGGCTTTTTGTTGTGCGATTGCCCCATCGGATACAAGCCGGTTTGCCGTGCCGCAAATGCCGGTGTGCTTTGCTGTGTCACGGGTGGCCATGGGCGCTACACTGGTGCTTCGATAAAAAATCCGAGAGCGCATCATGACTAAACGACTGCTGGCCCTGGTGGCCTCCCTGGCTATGCTGGCACCTTTGGCGCAGGCCGAAGCACTGGTGGATGCGGCCAACCCTGCTGCCTTGTACGAGCTGGCGCGTGGCTACGGTTCGGCCGAGCTGGGCAAGAGCGAGCGTGGCAACCCGAAGATCAAGGGGCGCATTGATGGCATGGCCTATACCATTTTCTTTCTGCAGTGCGAGAAGGGGGAAAAGTGCCGCGACGTCCAGCTCAGCGCTGGCTGGTCGGGGTACGACGTGAGCCAGGCACAGATTGCAGACTGGAATAGCAGCAAGAACTACAGCAAGGCTTATCTGGATGACGAGAACGACCCGATTCTGGAAATGGATATCGTGATGAGCCCGGGGATGAGCCCGGCGGCGTTCGAGCGTGCACTGGGGCTATGGAAGAAAGCACTGCGTGACTTCCGTAAAGAGGTGCTGAAAGTACCCGATTAACATCACGGCTCATGTTGGACATGACAGAACCAAGCACTTGCTTGACAATGTCGGTTCACCGATTCGGGAGATTTCTATGCGTAGCCTGACATCCCTGCTGGGCAATTCACAAAAACTGGACGGCGGTGCCATGTTTGGTAACGCCCCCCGCGCGGTATGGGCCGGCTGGCTGGCGCCAGACGAGCAAAACCGCGTACCGCTGTGTTGCCGTTGCCTGCTGGTAGAAGAGGCGGATGGCCGCCGTATCTTGCTGGAAACCGGCATTGGTGCCTTTTTTGCCCCCAAGCTGCGCGAACGTTACGGCGTGATGGAAGAAAACCACGTGCTGCTGGATTCGCTGGCGGCGCACGGGCTGAGCCACGAGGATATCGATGTCGTGGTGCTGTCGCACCTGCATTTCGACCACGCTGGCGGCTTGTTGGCCGCATGGGATGGCGGGCCGGCGCGGTTGTTATTTCCCAATGCGCAGATCGTGGTAGGGCGCGAAGCGTGGCAGCGTGCACTCAACCCGCACCCGCGCGACCGCGCATCGTTTGTGCCGGAGCTGGTGGCGCTGCTGGAAAGCTGTGGCCGGCTGGTGCTGGTGGACGGCGAGCAGCCTCCGGCCTGCCTGCCGGCGGACTGGCGTTTTAGCGTGTCGCACGGCCATACGCCGGGCATGCTGCTGGCCGAGATCCCCATGCCGGATGGCCCGGTGGTGTTTGCTGCCGACCTGATTCCCGGCGCGCCGTGGGTGCACGTGCCCATCACCATGGGGTACGACCGTTTCCCCGAGCAGCTGATAGACGAAAAGCGCAGCTTGCTGCAGCGCCTGGCGGCAGCGCACGGGCGCTTGTTCTTTACCCACGACCCGGCCGTTGCCTGTGCGCCGGTGCTGTTTGACGCCGACAAGCAGCGTTTTGCGGTGATGGCGGGGCAGCCGAGCTTGCAGCAACAGGCCAGCTAGGCGGCTTGCTACCCTTGCTTGCCGGTGGGTTCCTGGCTGGTATTTTTGCGATATGCCAGTGGAAATGTGTGGCGTATGTTTAACATATTCTACGACATTTAAACGCACGTTTGCGGCACAATAAGCCACAGTTTCACCCAGGGGTTTCAGGGGGTGCAACTGTGGCTTTCTTGTTGTTGCAGCTAGCTTATTGCCTTGTTTTTTAATGATTTATGACGGGCGTGCTAAGCAGCGCTTTGGCGGTTTTGTGGCGGGGTTATGGGTGGCTGGGCTGCCATCTGGCTTGCGCCGTGTTTAATAAATTGCTCGGCTTGTGTTGCGGGCTGGCTATAATGCCCCCCACAACAAAAGTAACAAGCCGATTGAGCGTGGCTGTTTTGCCTGCCCTGGGGCGGGCTAGCACCACACTTGCCGAAACACTGCATTGGGAGAAGGAGACTCAGACATGCTTGTCTGGTTCGTCGTCATGTATCTGGCCGTTACTGTGGGTATTGGCCTGTACGCATCTACACGCGTGAAAAACGCAAAAGATTTTGCGGCCGGTGGCCGTAGCATGCCATTCCATATCGTCGCGGCCATGGTGTTTGCTACCTGGTTTGGTTCCGAGGCGGTACTGGGTATTCCGTCTACCTTTATCGAAGAAGGCTTCCACGGCATTGTGGAAGACCCGTTCGGCTCGTTTACCTGCCTGATGCTGGTGGGGGTGTTTTTTGCCCGCCCGCTGTACCGCATGAACCTGCTGACCATGGGTGACTTTTTCCGCCAGCGCTACGGTAGCACGGTAGAGGTGATCACCAGTCTGGCCATCATGATGTCCTATCTGGGCTGGATTGCCGCGCAGCTCACCGCGCTGGGCGTGGTGTTCAATGTGTTGTCTGATGGCAGCATCACCACGACAAACGGCATGCTGATCGGTGCCGGTATCGTGCTGGTGTACACGCTGTTTGGCGGTATGTGGTCGGTGGCGCTGACCGATTTCTTCCAGATGGTGGTGATCGTCGGCGGCCTCTTGTACCTGGTATGGCTGTTCAGCGGCATGGCCGGTGGCGCCGACAAGGTCATTGCCAAGGCCGCCAGTGACGGCAAGTTCACCTTTATCACCAGTACCGAGCCGCGAGACCTGGTGGCCTTTATTGGGGCGGCGGTTACCATGATGTTTGGCTCCATTCCGCAGCAGGACGTATTCCAGCGCGTGATGTCGGCCAAGAGCGAGAAGATTGCCGTGCGCGCCACCATTGTGGGTGCCGTGTTTTACCTGACCTTCTGCCTGTTGCCGGTATTCCTGATTTACGCCGCCTCGATGATCAACCCCGAGCTGGTACAGAAATGGCTGGCGGAAGACTCGCAGATGATTCTGCCGCGCATGATTCTGGAAGAGACACCGCTGTTTGCCCAGGTGATGTTCTTTGGCGCACTGTTGTCGGCCATCATGTCTACCGCCTCCGGCACCTTGCTGGCGCCGTCGGTCATTTTCGTGGAAAACATCTTCAAGCACTTCAAGCCGAAGATGAGCGACCGCGAATTCCTGCTGGCTACCCGCTCGGCGATTCTGGTATGCGCGGTAGGTACCACGCTGTTTGCGCTGTATTCCGATGCGTCCATTTACGAGATGGTGGGTAATGCTTACAAGGTCACCCTGGTAGCGGCGTTTGTGCCGCTGACCGCCGGCCTGTTCTGGAAGCGTGCCACCACCCAGGGGGCCATGCTGGCGATTGCATTGGGTGTCGGCACCTGGATTCCACTGGAGCTGATGGCGACGGATGCCGACTTCTGGCCGCCACAGCTGGCCGGTTTGCTGATGAGCGTGCTGGGGATGATCCTGGGCTCCTTGCTGCCGCAGCTGGTGGCACCGCAGCAGCCTAGCCGCGACCACGGTGCCCAGCCGCAAACGCAGGCGGGCTAAAGTGCTCTGCCAGCCGCACAGCAGGGGACCGTGCTTTGGGCTGTGCGGCCTGGCCATTGTCTTACCGGGGCGTTTGCCCCGGTTTTTTTATGGGAACAGTTTGTTGCGCGGTGGCCGCTTGCCCGCTGTTCAAGCGCATGGCATGGTGAGCGAATGAAAACGACCCCTATGCGCCTTGCCTATCTGCTGCTGACCCTGACTGCGCTGTTCTGGTCGGGTAATTTCGTGCTGGCGCGTGCCATGCACGCCAGCGTTGCCCCGATGACGCTTTCCTTCGCCCGCTGGGCCATCGCCCTGTGCCTGCTATTGCCTTTTGGCTGGCGGCCAGCCTGGCAGCAGCGTGCGCTTTGGCTGCCGCACTGGCGGCGCTTGCTGCTGCTGGCGCTATTGGGCGTCACCGGCTTCAATTCGCTGGCTTACTGGGGCCTGCAGTACACCGCCGCCACCAACGCGGTGCTGCTGAATTCTTTTATTCCCATCCTGATCGTGCTGTTCGGCGCGCTGTTTTTTGGTATGAAGATCGGCCTGCGCCAGGCGCTGGCGGTGGGCATTTCCTTTATCGGCGTGCTGTTTATCGTGGCGCACGGCGACTGGCACAGGTTGGCCGCATTGGATATCAACCGTGGCGACGCAGTGGTGTTTCTAGCCATGGTGGCGTGGGCGCTGTACACGCTGCTGCTCAAACCCTTGCCACCGCAGCTAGACCGCATCGGCCTGCTCACCGTACTGGTCGCCATCGGCCTGCTGGGTATTGCGCCGCTGTTTGCTGCCGAGCTGGCTAGTGGCCGGCATACGCCGCTTACTGGCGGCACGCTGGCAACCTTTGCCTACGTGGGCACCTTGCCGTCGGTGGCGGCCTACTATTTTTACAATCTGGGCGTAGCCCGTGTAGGCGCCGCACGCGCCGGCATGTTCATCCACCTGATGCCGGGCTTCGGGGCCGTGCTGTCCATGCTGTTTCTGGGCGAGGCGCTGCAGTGGTACCACCTGGCCGGTATCGGGTTGATCTTGTCGGGCGTGGTGCTGGCGACGCGGGCGGGTAAGAGTTGAGGGCAAAGGGAGAGCATGAGCCGTTTCTGGAGCGACACCGTCAAAGCCCTGCAGCCGTATGTGCCGGGCGAACAGCCGCGCATCAGCGGGCTGATCAAGCTGAATACCAACGAAAACCCGTACCCGCCATCGCCTGCCGTGCATGCGGCCATCGCGGCGGCCAACGATGCGGCGTTGCGGCTGTACCCTGATCCCCAAGCCAGTGCGCTGCGCGAGGGTATCGCCCGCTACTACGGCCTGGCTTCAGAACAGGTGTTTGTCGGCAACGGGTCGGATGAGGTGCTGGGGCTGGCGTTTGTTGCCTTGCTGAAGCACGAAGAGCCGCTGCTGTTTCCGGATGTCAGCTATAGTTTTTACTCGGTGTACTGCGGCTTGTATGGCATTGCCTACCGCAGCGTGGCGCTGACGGCAGATTTTCGCATTGCGGTCGACGACTACCGGCAGCCTTGCGGCGCCATCATTTTCCCCAACCCCAATGCGCCCACTGGCTGCCTGTTGTCGCTGGCCGAGATCGAAGCCTTGTTGCAGGCACAGCCAGATGTGCCGGTGGTGATCGACGAGGCGTATATCGATTTTGGCGGCGACAGCGCGGTGGCGCTGATTGAGTGCTACCCCAACCTGCTGGTGGTACAGACGCTGTCCAAGTCGCGTAGCCTGGCCGGTCTGAGGGTAGGGCTGGCGCTGGGGCACCCGCAGCTGATCGAGGCGCTAGAGCGGGTGAAAAACAGTTTCAATTCCTACGTGCTGGACCGCCCGGCGCAAGCCGGAGCGCTGGCTGCTTTTGAGGACGACGCTTACTTTCGCCAGTGCCGAGACGCTGTCATCAACAGCCGCGAACGCCTGAGTGCCGGTTTGCGGGAGCGCGGGTTTACGGTACTGCCGTCTGCGGCCAACTTCGTGCTGGTGACGCACCCGCAGTACGATGCCGTCTGGCTGGCGGCGAGGCTGCGCGAGCGCGCCATTGTCGTGCGCCACCTGGCCCAGCCCCGCATCGCGCAATACCTGCGCATCAGCATTGGCACCGACGCCGAATGCGATGCCTTGCTGCAGACACTGGATGCCATTCTGAATCTCCTCGGAGCAAACACATGAGCGAACAAGACAAACAGGCCGGGCTGGCGCGGCGCACCCAGGTGATGGGCGAGGCGTTTGCCACGCGGGCGATGGGCGGTCTGGACGGCTTCAGCCGCCCGCTGCAGGACTGGCTGAACGAGCACGCCTGGGGCAGCACCTGGCAGCGCGACGGTATCGACCTGAAAACCCGCAGCCTGCTGACCTGCGCCATGTTGGCCGCGCTGGGCCGTAGCCAGGAGCTGAAAGGCCATATCCGCGGCGCCATCAACAACGGTGCCAGCCTGGTGGAGATCCGCGAAACCCTGCTGCATTGCGCGGTGTACGCCGGGGCACCGGCTGCCGTCGAAGCGTTCCGCGCCGCGCGCGAGGTGCTGGCCGAGCTGGGTTTGTCTCTGCCGGACGACGCGCAGCCCTGATTGCGGTGCTTTGCGGCCAACCCTGCTGCCAGCGGGGTTGAATTTTCGCCGCCATGCCTCACACTCAGCGCATTACCCACTGTTGTTACCCAAAGGAACCCACGCAATGGCAACCGTTACCCTCAAAGGCAACCCTGTAGACGTGGCTGGCACCCTGCCGGCTGTTGGCACCGCTGCCCCGGCCTTCACCCTGACTGCAGGCGACCTGTCCGACGTGGGCCTGGCCGCTTTTGCCGGCAAGAAAAAGATCCTGAACATTTTCCCGTCGGTGGATACCCCGACCTGCGCTACCTCGGTACGCAAGTTCAACGAAAAAGCCGCCGCCCGTGACGGCGTGGCTGTACTGTGCATTTCCGCCGACCTGCCGTTTGCGCAGAAACGCTTCTGCGGCGCCGAAGGCATCGAAGGCGTGGCCAACCTGTCCACCTTCCGCAACCCGGGCTTTGCCGAAGCCTACGGCGTGAAGCTGGCCTCTGGCCCGCTGGCCGGCCTGACCGCCCGCGCGGTGGTGGTACTGGATGAAAACGACCAGGTGCTGCACAGCGAGCTGGTGGCCGAGATTGCCGACGAGCCAAACTACGACGCCGCACTGGCTGTGCTGTAAGACAGCCAGGTCGGGAATGAGAAAAACCGGTCAGCTTGCGCTGGCCGGTTTTTTATTGCGTTGAGCTTGTGTCGGGGCGCTAGGCCGCAGCTGGCACTATCCCGCCAGCGCCGGGTAGCACCGTGGGCGGGGTGCGGCCAACCTTGGTTTGCGGCTGGGTGCGAAACCACGCCAGATCCTGGTTCAGCTGCTGCGAGGCGTCGGTCAGACGGCCCATGGCCGGAGCCAGGGTTTGCATCTGGCCAAAGATGCCGGCGGCCAGTGTGGCCACTTCGTCGCCCTGGCTCACGATATTGTCGCTGGCGGTGTGTTGCGCCTGGCGGGCTTCTTCGATGTCGCGCATGGCCTGGCGGAAGGCGGTCATGGCCTGGTCGGCTTGCAGCAGTGCGCTGTTTAGCGTTTCTTGCGCGCCTATGCTTTGCTCGCCGGCCTGGTGGGCTTCATCCATGGTGGCCGCCAGCGCCTGGCTGGCCGACTCTACCCGCAGCAGGGTGTCGAAGATGCGTGCTGTGGCGCTTTCGGTGCGCTCGGACAGCTTGCGTACTTCGTCGGCCACCACGGCAAAGCCGCGCCCCTGTTCGCCGGCGCGCGCGGCTTCGATGGCGGCATTCAGCGCCAGCAGATTGGTTTGCTCGGCTACATCACGAATCAGGGTGCTGATCTGGGCTATGTCGCGGATGGCGGTTTTCAGCTGCTCGGCATCGTGTACGCCGCCTTGCAGGCGTACCGACAGCTTGTGCAGCGTGTCGGCCGTGCTGGTGGCCAGGCTGCGGGCGTGGCCGGTGCGTTCGCTGCCATTATCGGCGTGGCCCACGGCCTGCTCCAGCGCCTGGCTGATGCGCTGGTTGCCACGGGCAATCTGGCCGGCGGCGGCGCGGGTGTTCTCTGCCTTGTCGGCTTGTTGCTGGGTGACGGTAATGACCTGGCCGGTCAGCGCCAGGATGCCGCGTGCTTCGTGCTCGCTCTGCGCGGCGGTGCTGCGCACGGTGGCCAGCAGGGTGGTGAGTTTGTCCAGGAAGCGGTTGATATGGCGTGCCGCTTGCGACAGCTCATCGGCACCGCTCACCGGCAGGCGCGCGGTCAGGTCGCCTTCACCTAGCTGGTCGGCTGCGTGCTGCATGGCGGCGATCTGCTGTTTTAGCCGGCGTGCCAGCATGACTTGCGAGAGCACTACAATCACGCTAGCCAGGCCCAGCGGCCCCAATACCAGCAGCACCAGCCGGCCCAGCGCGCCCTGCATGGCGGTTTCGGCCTGGGCGAGCAGCTGGCGTTCGGACACCAGGCGCTGGTCGATCAGCCCCACCAGCGGCTGCAAGCTCATCTGGTAGGCTTGCTCGGGAATGGATAGCGCGTCTTCCGGCGAGGTCTCGGCAATCTTGATCGCCGACTGCAGGTTCTGGTGGTAGGCCTGCCAGTGCTGGCTGGCCTGTTTGCTGAAGCTGTCGCGCTCGGTGGCGGGCAAGGCGGCCACGATAGCGGCAATCAGTTGGCGGCTACTGCCGTTGACGGCGGCCAGCCGGCTGGCGGTATCGGGTAGCAGCGGGTCGGCGCGTGCTAGCGACAGCACTTCGGCCTTCAGCGTTTGCAGGTTGGCCGATAGCTGCTGACGGCTACGGTATTGTTCAAAGTCACTACGTAGCGACCACAGCTGCTGGCTGCTCAGCAACATCACTGCCAGCAGGCAGGCGAGCGTAAGAATTACCGTGAGCCACAAGCGTTTGACCAGCGTCATTTTAAATCCATCCTTATTAAAGCTGAGCGCAGTGTAGGCGGCCAACATTACTGGCAGATGACACTTAACCTAGATGACGCAGGCTTGTAACCCTGGCTGGATCTACCCGGTAGGCAAGACAAAGCGGCACCCGCTTTTCAGCCTAGGTGCCGCTTGTTAAGGTGCGGTGAAAGATGGGTTACAGCGCGGCGTCGGCCGCGGCGCTGGCTTTGTGCTTGTCCATGATCTTCACGTAGTGTTCAGCCGAGTACTTGAAGTAGGCCAGTTCGCCTGCGGTGAGCGGGCGCACCTGTTTCACCGGGTTGCCCAGGTACAGGTAGCCGCTTTCCAGCCGTTTGTTCGGCGGTACCAGGCTGCCGGCGCCGATCAGTACGCGGTCTTCGATAACCGCGCGGTCCAGGATGATGCTGCCGATGCCAATCAGCACTTCGTCGCCGATGGTGCAGCCGTGCAGGGTGACGTGGTGGCCGATGGTGACGTGGCGGCCGATGATCAGCGGCGCGCCTTCCGGGTCACTTTCCTTGCGATGGCTGACGTGCAGCATGGCAAAATCCTGCACATTGCTGCCTTCGCCTATGCTGATGCGGTTAACGTCGCCGCGTACCACGGCGCAGGGCCACACCGACACGTTGGCCGCCAGCGATACCTCGCCGATGACCACGGCGGCGTCGTCGATATAACAGCTGGGGTCGATGTGCGGGCGGTGCCCGTCGTAGGAACGGATATTGCGATTCACGGAATTGTCCTTATCTTCAGTCTGTCTATGCGCGGGTGATGCTGCGCCACTTTCCACAGGATGCCAAACATGACCACCAATCCGCTACTGGACTTTAGCGATCTGCCGCGCTTTGCCGCGATCAAACCCGAACACGTTACCCCGGCGCTGGACGTGCTGCTGGCCGAAGCGCGCGCTGCGGTAGAGCAGGTGATCGCCGCCGGCGGCGACGACTGGGACAGTGTATCCGAGCCGCTGTCCGACGCTACCGAGCGCCTGGGCCGCGCCTGGGGCGTGGTGGGCCACCTCAATAGCGTGATGGGCAACACCGAGGGCCTGCGCGAGGTGTACAACGCCGAAATCCCGCGCATTTCCGCCTTCTTTACCGAGCTGGGGCAAAACCTCGACCTGTACGCGCGCTTCAAGGCGGTGGCGGCCAACCCGGCCTTTGCCGACGCCAGCGCCGCGCGCAAGAAAATCATCGATAACGACCTGCGCGATTTCCGCTTGTCCGGTGCCGAGCTGCCGGACGCGCAAAAAGCGCGCTTTGCCGATATCTCCAGCCGCCTGGCCGAGCTGTCCAGCCAGTTCTCGCAAAACGTGATGGACGCCACCGACAGCTTCAGCCTGTACATCGATGATGCGGCCGAGCTGGCCGGCATCCCGGAAGACACGCTGGCGTTGTACGCTGCCATGGCGGAAGCCGACGGCCAGCCGGGCAAGTACAAGCTGGGTCTGCAGTTCCCGCTGCTGTTCCCGGTGCTGCAATACGCCGACAACCGCGCGCTGCGCCAGCAGCTGTACGAAGCCAACGCCAAGCGCGCCAGCGAGTTCGGCCCAGCCGAACAGGACAATACCGCGCTGATCCGCGAGCGCCTGGTGCTGGCCGCCGAAGAGGCGCAGCTGCTGGGCTTTGCCAACTACGCCGAGCTGTCGCTGTACACCAAAATGGCCGAAAGCCCGCAGCAGGTGATCGACTTCCTGCGCGACCTGGCCGCCCGTGCCAAGCCCTACGCGCAGCAGGATCGCGCCGAGCTGGAAGCCTTCGCCCGTGCCGAGCTGGGCCTGGACACGCTGGAAGCGTGGGACATCAGCTACGCCGCCGAAAAACTGCGCGTGGCGCGCTACGCGTTCTCCGAGCACGAAGTGAAACAGTACTTCCCCGAACACAAGGTGCTGGCCGGCCTGTTCAGCGTGGTACACAAGCTGTACGGCATCAGCGTAGAAGCCCGTGACGTCGAAACCTGGCACCCGGACGTGCGCTACTACCAGATCCACAAGGACGGCGCGCTGCTGGGCGGCTTCTACCTCGACCTGTACGCCCGTGACGGCAAGCGCCCCGGCGCCTGGATGGACGACGTACGTGGCCGCCGCGTGAAAGGCGGCCAGGTGCAGACGCCTGTGGCCTACTTGGTGTGCAACTTCACCCGCCCGGTGGGCGACAAGCCGGCCACCTTCAGCCACGACGAAGTGACCACGCTGTTCCACGAGTTCGGCCACGGCCTGCACCATCTGCTGACGCGCGTGGACGAGCTGGGCGTGTCCGGCATCAGCGGCGTGGAGTGGGACGCGGTGGAGCTACCCAGCCAGTTCATGGAAAACTTCTGCTGGGAATGGGGCGTGCTGCAAGGCATGAGCGCCCACGTGGACAGCGGCGAGCCGCTGCCGCGCGCGCTGTACGACAAGATGCTGGCCGCCAAGAACTTCCAGAGCGGCATGCAGACCGTGCGCCAGCTGGAGTTCTCGCTGTTCGACATGCAGCTGTACACCGCGGCCAACCCTGACAGTGTGGACTGGCAGGCCTTGCTGGAGCAGGTGCGCGACGAGGTGGCTGTGAACCGCCCGCCGGCGTACAACCGCTTCCCCAACAGCTTCAGCCACATCTTTGCCGGCGGCTATGCCGCAGGGTATTACAGCTACAAGTGGGCAGAAGTGCTGTCGGCCGATGCATATGCAGCCTTCGAAGAAGCCGGCGGCGCCAACCCGGCAGTGGGCTACAAGTTCTGGGACGAGATCCTGGCCGTGGGCGGTAGCCGCCCGGCGCTGGAATCGTTCCGCGCCTTCCGCGGCCGCGACCCGCAGATCGACGCGCTGCTGCGCCACAGCGGCATGAGCGAGCCAGCTACGGTCTGACACGCTATCTTTGCCGTTGCGGCCAACCTTGAGCAAGGTTGGCCGCAAGACACAAGGGCAAGCCCATGGGCTTGCCCTTGTGCTGTCTAGCGTATGCTGATGCATAGCTGCCTGATGTCGGGCTGCTAGTGTTTCAGTCGGACGGTTAAAGCATGACGGCATGGCTATTTATCGACATGAACCAGCTTATCGATATTTGGCAAATCAATAAAAGGCGCTTGTTTTATTGAAGTTATTTTGTCGCAGTACGGTGCTGACATTCCTTCGGCATGGGTCGCAGGAATGTATCCCCAAGCGATGAAAGACAGGAGAAACATGCGATGAAATCGATCAGCCTGATATTGTTTGCCGCAGTGCTAGCTACCGCCTGTACCACAATCGGCGATAAGCCAGCCGACATCCCGCCACAACTGATCCGTAACGCCGAGGGCGCTGTAGTCTGGAGCAGTTCGCAAGCATTTGGTCCGGTACCGCAGACACTGGAAGCCAAAGGCAACGCCGTTTGCGCAACTCTCAACAAGGGCAATCAGACCTATCGCGCGCTCGGCTATCACCCGGACGCCCGCGATCTGTCGGGCAATAGCATTCCGGCGGGTGGTTTCTTCTGCGTGTTGCGCTAAATACTTTGCCCTGCATGCCGTTCCGTGTTGTATGAGCGACAGCACGGGCGGCGGCACACGTACCCCTGCTTGCCTTGCTAGCCGGGGTTTTTGTTTACAGCTTGTACGTGTTGGTCGAGTTGGGGGCGAGATTGGTCTTTGCATTTGTTAATCAAAGCAGGTTTGAAATGCCGTAGCGATCGCGCCAACATGACAGGCGTCACCATGTTGTTTGGCTGGAGTCGTCCCCATGTCGCGTTTCATCCGTTTTCTGTTGTTGACCGTATCACTGGGATTGGTTTGGGCTTATGGCGTTGTCGGCGCAGACGCCGCGCATGCCGGCCCATTGCGCGAGATTTGGCATCAACGTAAACAAGCGGTGACAGCGCTGCCGCGAGTGGGTGAAACCGCCATGCTGACGATAAGCGGGCGGCCCGTCCTGCTGCATGTTCCGCGCAGCTATCAGCCAGGCCAGCCCATGCCTTTGCTACTGGCACTGCATGGGGGCGGCGGCAGTAGCGACTTTATGGCAAACGACCGCCATTACGGGCTGATCGGTCACAGCGAGCAGGCAGGGTATCTGTTGGTGCTACCCAATGGCACCGGCGCGCTGGGCAATAAGCTGGCTACCTGGAACGCCGGGCGCTGCTGCGGCAAGGCGCGGGACGAAGCGGTAAACGATGTGGCCTTTGCCCGCGCGGTGGTGGCCTGGGTGCAACAGCACTACACGGTAGCAGCCGGGCGCGTGTACGCGGTGGGGATGTCCAATGGCGGCATGATGGCTTACCGGCTGGCTTGCGAGGCGGCAGACCTGTTTGCGGGTATCGCTTCGGTAGCAGGTACCGACAATACGCTGGCGTGCCAGCCATCGCGGCCCGTGGCCGTGCTGCATATTCATGCCCGGGATGACGACCATGTGCTGTTCAACGGCGGCGCCGGGCCCGAGGCGTTTCGCGACGAGAGCAAGGTAACGGATTTCACCTCAGTGCCCGTTACCGTGGCGCAGTGGCAGACCTATAACCAGTGCCGCCCGCAGCCGGTGCGTAGCCTGACAGCAGCGGGCGCTTATTGTGAGCGCTATACCGGCTGTGCGGCCGGTGGGGCAGTGCAGCTGTGCGTCACAGAGCAAGGAGGCCATAGCTGGCCCGGTGGTGGCCGTACCCGTCTTGGCAAGGCGTGTCCTACGCAGGCGCTGGATGCCAATGCGGTAATGTGGGCGTTTTTCAGTAGCTTGCCGCCGCGGCCATGACGCTTGCTGAACAGTCTGTGCGCAGTGCGGGCGAGCCAAGCCAGCTGCGGTGCGCTAGCATGCGGTTTGCCAGTTTCAGGAGAACGCCATGATCAGCCATATCGACCACGTGGTACTGACCGTTACCGACATTGAAGCGTCGGTGGCTTTTTACTGCCGTGTTTTGCAGATGGAGGCGGTGACCTTTGCCAATGGCCGCCGCGCGCTGCATTTCGGCAACCAGAAAATCAACCTGCAGCTACTGGGCCAGGAGCCGCGTAACCGTGCCGGGGTGGGGTCGGGAGACTTGTGCCTGATCACCCGTTGGCCGCTATCGCAGGTAGTGGCGCATCTGCAGGCCGAGGGCGTTGATATTGTCGAAGGCCCGGTAGCCAAAACCGGTGCGCAAGGTGTGATCCAGTCGGTGTACTTCCTCGACCCGGACCGGAACCTGATCGAGGTCAGCGTCTACCCATCGCAGGCATAAACAGCTTTTTTGGCAGTAGCGGGAACCAAGCGCACCGCGCGGGCTCACACCATGACTGTTTGTCTAGCAGGCACAACAGTGAGCGAACTTGACTGTGTTTACCCCCGCCCGGTGCGGGGGCATTTTTTTGTCGCCAGCCCGGTGCCGCTGTATCAAACGAAACAAGGGCCTTTCGCCATGCGAAAGGCCCTCGTCGCAGGTAGCATTAGCGGCTTAACGCTGTACGGCAGCCAGCATCACCCCGGCCAGCACAAACAGCCCGCCAGAGGTACGCGAGAAGCGCTGCAGGCGTTGGCCGTGAGCCAGCCACCCACCCAGGCGGCCACCGGCGGCGGCCAATGCCACGGCCACTACCATATCCGCTACCACCCAGGTGGCGGCCATGGTCAGGTACTGCGGCCATAGCTCGCGGCTGGTATCCAGAAAGCGCGGCAGCAAGGCCGAGAAAAATACGGTGTCTTCCGGGTTGCTGACCGCCAGCAAAAATGCTGGACGAAAGCCGCTCCATAGCGGGCTGGCATGGCAGCCCTGCGCCTGGCCCAGCTTGAACGGCTTGCGCCACAGGGTGATACCCAGCCATACCAGATAGCCCGCGCCCAGCATCTTTACGATGTTGAACGCCGCAGGCGAGGCAAACAGCAGGGCGGTAATGCCCAGTGCAGACAGTGCCATCAGGGTAAGCGCGCCGGCAGAAAAACCCAGCGCGTTGGGGATGCCGCCACGTGCACCGTGCTGCGCGCCGTGTGACAGGGTTAGCAAGGGGCCGGGGCCCGGTGCCAGCATCAAGAGCACGATGGTGCCCAGGTACATAATCCAGTTGTGAAAATCCATAGCCAATACTCGTCTGCCCTGGCGTGCGCAGGCAGCGTGCGGCCAACCTGGCGACGGTGGGTACCGTGGCATAGGCAGGCAGCTGGCGTGCGGGCGACAAGGCGTTACTGGCTGCTACCGTGCAACAGGCGCGGCGGCAAGCCATGATTCAATCGTTACTGCGGGAAAGAGGGCAGAAGCGAGGGGCGCTAACGCGGTGGCTCGGACTGGGTGTCCGGCTCGTCGGCGGGGGTAAGGCTATGGCGATGAGCAAAGCTGGGGGTGCGCAGGGCAAAGCTCTGGGCAAGTGGTGCAAGGCGGCCGCGGTGGGCGGCATTGGTTGGGCATAGGGTGCCCGGATTTTGCGCGGTCTGGCGCGGTTTTTTGGAAAACAATTTCTGCTTCCGGTGATGACGATGGTGCCATTCTAGGCGGGCGAGGGCTGCGCTGGCAAGTTTTGTGTCTATTTTATTAATCGCACCGTCTTGGTAAGTGGCTGCTTTTATTGGGTATGGCAGGGTGGCGTGTTTGTAATATTAGCCGCGTTGCCAGCCTGCTTGCCGCGCGCTAAGGTGTCGGGCTGTTATCAAAGGGAGAGCCCCATGCAACTAGCCACCTGGAACGTCAATTCGCTGAAAGTGCGCCTGCCGCACGTGGTGCAATGGCTGGCGGAAAACCCCATCGATGTACTGTGCCTGCAAGAGCTCAAGATGGATCACCCGGTGTTCCCGCTGGCCGAGATCGAGGCCGCAGGCTATCAGGCAGTGTGGTTTGGCCAGAAAACCTATAACGGCGTGGCCATTCTGGTAAAGAACGGCCGCACCATCAGTGATGTCGTGCAGGGTATCCCCGGTTATGAAGACGAGCAGCGCCGCGTGATTGCCGCCACCGTCGATGGCATACGTGTCATCTGCGCCTATTTCGTTAACGGTGAGGCGGTGGATTCGCCCAAATACCAGTACAAGCTGGGCTGGCTGGCCGCGCTGGAAGGCTATGTGGCCAGCGAGTTGGCCCGCTACCCGGATTTTGCCCTGCTGGGCGACTACAACATCGCGCCGGAAGACCGCGATGTGTACGACCCGGAAGGCTGGCGCGAGCAAGTGCTGTGTACGACGCCCGAGCGCGATAGCTTCCGCCGCCTGATAGGCATGGGGCTGGCAGACAGCTTCCGGCTGTTCAACCAGGAAGACAAGCAATACAGCTGGTGGGATTACCGCGCCATGATGTTCCGCCGCAATATGGGCGTGCGTATCGACCATATCCTGATTACCGACAGCCTGAAGGCGCGGGCGACCGGCTGCGTCATCGACAAGACACCGCGCAAATGGGAGCGGCCATCTGACCATACCCCGGTAGTGCTGACACTGGCGTAAGTGCCATCAGCTGCGTATTGGCTGATGTTGTTGTAGCCATGGCCTGCAAAGCATGGTTTTAAAATGCATAGTGGGCCAGGGTGAAAAATAAAAAAGCGAAATCGCTTGCCGGGCACGGGCTTAGTGCGTATAACGTGTTCAAGCAAGATTTCAAGCTAGTTGATCCAAAGTTCAGAGTTGTTCCACTTCAAAAGCGGTACTCCATTGTTTCATCCGGTCCCTTCTTGATTATTTCGCTGACAGGCATTTCGCCTAATTTTTTACGTTTTTTCAAAAGGAAGACAAAATGGAAACCGGTACCGTTAAATGGTTCAATGATGCAAAAGGCTTTGGCTTCATCACTCCGGACGCAGGCGGCAACGACCTGTTCGCTCACTTCTCCGAAATCCAGGGCAACGGCTTCAAATCCCTGGCTGAAGGTCAGAAAGTAAGCTACGTATCCGGCATGGGCCAAAAAGGCCCACAAGCTACCAAAATCCAGCCGATGTAATATCGGTTGCCATTTTGCTGGCAATAAAAAAAGCCCCGCTTGCGGGGCTTTTTTCATGTCTGCACAAAACGCCGGCCACTTAGCCGGCGTTTTGCTTTTGCGCCTGTTTCATCACTGTATGGCTGGGCGTGTCCAGCGCAGGGTCAGCCTTGCCAGCAGCACAAGCAGCACACCCCACAGACCAAAAGCTAGCCAGCGAATGACGCTCCACGTGCCTTCCCCCGCTTGTGCCAGGCGGATGCTGGTGATGTTGGGGTAGAGCGAGAACATATTGATGCGCCAGCCATAAGACGAGATGTAAGCGGGCTGCCGCGCGTTTTCCAGTGCGCGCGCCGTAGCCTGCACGTCGGAAGCATCAAATTTGAGGTAGGGTGGCCAACCCCAGGCGGTGTCTTCGTTACGGTAAACGCGAACATCGTCGATGGCATGCTGGGTATAAATCAGGTACATGTCGCGTACCGGCGAGTCGGCGGGGTTCTGTTTGCTGATGGGGCCGTCTTTGTCTGCCAGCTTGACCTCGACGCCGGTAATGGTGGTGATGGCGTGTTCGGGCAGGTAGTAGTCCAGCAGCAGGCTGCCCGCAATGGCAAACAGGCCTAGCAGTGCCATACCAGCCTTACGAAATTTTGTACGCATTTTTATGGTTTCCCTTTAAAAATCATCAGGTTTAAGGTGTTTTACACAATTATGCCCTTATACTTGCGGCCTGTGCCCGTGATTTTGTGCCGTGCCTGCTATCAAGCTGATGGTCTGGCCGACGGGCAGCCCGTTACACTGTAGGCCGGCCTTGCCGGCCATTTTGTTCATCCCGCTAGCCGGAGTTTTTCATGCGTTTCATTTTTGCCGTACTGCTGTCTGCCTTGCTTGCCCCGGTGACCCATGCATCGGGTACGCCAGGGCAGTTCGATTACTACGTCATGGCCTTGTCGTGGTCACCGGACTATTGCGCGGTACGCCCTGACGACCGCGAGCAGTGCAGCCGCCAGTATGGCTTTGTCCTGCATGGCTTGTGGCCACAGTATCAGCGCGGCTACCCCGCAGATTGCAGCCCTGAACGGTTTGACGAGGGTATGCTGCAGCAGTTTTCCGGCCTCTACCCCAGCCGCAAACTGTACCGCCACGAGTGGGAAAAGCACGGTACATGCAGCGGCCTGAGCCAGCCGCAGTATCACCAGCTGGCCGCCAGCCTGAAAGCCAGGCTGACCATCCCGGCAGCCTATCAGGCGCCGGTGCAGCCATTGCGCAAAACCCTTACCGAGCTGAAAGCCGAATTGCAAGCGGCCAACCCTTGGCTAGGCGCACGAGCGCTGGCGGTATCGTGCAGCGGCGGCGGGCGCTTCCTGAAAGAAATTTATGTGTGTACCGACAAGCAGGGCCGTCAGGGCCGTGCGTGTGGGGACGATGTACTGGCCAGCGAGCGCCGTAGCTGCCGCCAGCCGGATATTCTGGTACGTAGCGTACGTTAATGATGATGAGAAACAAAATGAAAGCGCTGTTGGCCGCCTGCCTGTGTCTGCCTGGCCTGCTGGTGTGGGCGGCCGAGCCGGTAGCGCCACGCATCGGGCTCGTGCTGGGCGGTGGCGGGGCGCGTGGCTTTGCCCACCTGGGTGTGTTGCAGGAGCTGGAAAAGCTGCGGGTGCCGATTGCCTGTATGGCGGGTACTTCGGCCGGCGCGCTCATTGGCGGCGCTTACGCCAGCGGCCAGCAACTGGACGCGCTGGAAAGCCAGTTTGCCGCTGCGGACTGGGAAACCTTGCTATCCGGCAAGCCGCGCCGCCAGGATGTGCCGTACAGCCGCAAGCAGAGCGATAGCCGCAATTATTTCGATATCAGCATTGGTTTCCGGGATGGCAAATGGCGCTTGCCCAAGGCGGCGATCAATGCGCAAGGCATCGATCTGTTTATCCGCCAGCTCACGCGTGCGCGCAATGAAGACAGTTTCGACAAGCTGAGCATCCCCTTTCGTGCCGTGGCCACCGACCTGGAGAGTGGCGAAGCCGTGGTATTCGACCGTGGCGACCTGAGCCTGGCTATGCGTGCCAGCATGGCGGTACCCGGCATGTTTGCGCCGGTAGAGGCCGGCGACCATGTGCTGGTAGATGGCGGCCTGGCGCGACAGCTGCCGGTAGAGGAGCTGCTGGGGCGCTGTGCCGACGTACTGATCGTGATCGACGTGGGCACGCCGCCGGTACCGCGTGAGCAGCTGGGTAATTTTCTGGACGTGCTGGACCAGACCACCTATCTGATGGTGGCACGTAACAGCCGCGAGTCGCTGGCGCGGCTGCGGCCGCAGGATATCCTGATCCGGCCGCAACTGGACGGCGTATCCCCGGCCGACTTTGGCGATAACGCACGCATCATCGAGGCCGGTCGTCAGGCTGCGCGAGCACTGGCGCCACAGTTGGCCGCACTCGGCGTGGGCGCCGAGCAGTACGCCAGCTGGCAGCAGGGGCGCCATCCTGGCGAGCGGCCACGCATCGACAGCATCAATCTGGCGGGCGATTTCAACTTTGTCGACGCGCAGGCCATGCAGCAAAAATTGTCGATCAGCAGCCGTCTGGGCCTGAGTGCGCTGCACCAGAAGCTGGACGACGTGTTTGCCGAGGGCGATCTGGACAAGCTGGACTACACCCTGCGCCGCGAGAACGGCAGCCACGTGGCCGATGTGCACCTGCAAGAGCGCCATACCGGGCCCAACTACATTCGCGCCGGCCTGGAGTTGCGCAGCAGCACGCAGGGCGACGCCACCTTCTCGCTACTGGGTGAATACAAGCGCAGCTGGCTCAATAGTGCCGGTGGCAGCCTGCTGGGCGAGGCCAAGCTGGGCGAGGAGCCGACCTTCCGCGCCGAATGGCAGCAGCCGCTATCCGCCAGCTCGCCCTTCTTCCTGAGTGCGGGTGCGGGGCGGCGCGAAAAGCGCTACAACCTGTACATCGATAGCCATCAGCCCTCGGCCGAGCTGATCCGCCAGACCAATAGCCTCAATCTGGATACCGGCTTTAGCCTGGGCAAGCTGGGCGAGTGGCGTAACGGCTGGTACGCCAGCCGTGACAGCCTGGCGCTGGGCACCGGTGTGCGCGACCAGTTTGACCTGAGCGATGCCAAGTCGCGCGAGCAGGGCTTGCGCAGCCTGCTGGTACTGGACCAGCTGGACAACCCGCGTTGGCCGCGTAACGGTTTTGCCATGCAGCTGGAGGCGCGCAAGCCATTGCACCGCACCGATGACCCTAGCCCGCAGCCTAGCGCGTCCTTGATGATCGATACCGTCAGTACCGACCGTCACGACATCAGCTGGCGTTTGAC
Source organism: Vogesella sp. XCS3 (assembly GCF_020616155.1). Classification (NCBI taxonomy): domain Bacteria; kingdom Pseudomonadati; phylum Pseudomonadota; class Betaproteobacteria; order Neisseriales; family Chromobacteriaceae; genus Vogesella; species Vogesella sp. XCS3. Next base: position 3,163,615 of record NZ_CP085530.1, read on the forward strand.
GCTGCGCGGTGGCTACAGCGACAAGAACGATGTCGCCGAGGTATTCGAGCTGGGCGGCTTCCGCAACTTGTCGGGCTATCAGCCTGGCGAGCTGCTGGGCCACAAGATGGCGTTTGCGCGCGGCATGGTGTCGTGGCGGGTGGCCAGCCTGCCATCGGCGCTGGGCTCCGGCTTGTACGTGGGCGCCTCGGCCGAGATGGGGCGCATGTGGTCCACCTTGCCGCTGGGGCGCACTACCCGCTGGCTACCGGCAGGTTCCGTGTTTATGGGGGCGGACACCTTGCTGGGCCCCGTGTTCATGGGGGTGGGGCATGGCAAGAATGGCCAGCTCACCGGCTACTTCAACCTGGGGGTGGAGTACTAGCGCCAGAGGCGAGAGGTGGCCCGGTTTTGCCGCCGGCCCGTCTTGGCATAGGCCAGGCCGGGCCGGTTTGCTTTTTGCGGCTAGCGCCCGCTGCTGGTAAAGGCCATGCCTTCTTGCTCGCCGATCGGGCGGGCGTGCAATTGGGCTTCGAATTGCAGCGTGGCGGCGGCCCAGGAGAAGCCTTCCGCCACGCGGCGCACGTGATGACGGTCTAGCGCCAGCGCCTGCAGGCAGGCGGTTTTCAGGTCGTCGTGCAGGACACCGCCGCCGCTGTCGCCTACCACGTCCAGCGGGCCGGCTACCGGGTAGGCGGCTACCGGCGTGCCGCAGGCCATGGCTTCCAGCAGCACCAGGCCAAAGGTGTCGGTACGGCTGGGAAACACAAACACATCGGCTGCGCGGTAGATGCGCGCCAGCTCGCCCTGCGGGAATACACCGGCAAAGTGTACCGCGGGGTAGCGGGCCTGCAGCTCGGCCAGCTGCGGGCCTTCGCCCACTACCCATTTGCTGCCGGGCAGGTCCAGCTGCAAAAAGGCCTCGATATTCTTTTCTACCGCCACGCGGCCAACGTAGACAAAACGCGGAGGCGCGGTGTCCAGCCGGTCGCGCTCGCCGGGGCTGAAGGTGGTGGTATCTACGCCGCGGCTCCACAACACGACATTATGAAAACCACGCGCCTTCAGGTCGGCCACGATGGCTGGCGTGGGGGCCATCACTGCTTGCGCCGCATTGTGGAAGCGGCGTATCCAGGCGTAGCTGATGGCCAGCGGCAGGCGGGTGCGCGCGTGGATGTATTCGGGAAAGCGCGTGTGGTAGGCGGTGGTAAAAGGTTGGCCGCGGCGGCGGCACCAGCGCCGTGCAGCCATGCCTAGCGGGCCTTCTGTAGCAATGTGCACCGCGTGCGGCGCGAATGCGGCCAACCTGACCGCCGTCTTGCGGTAGGGGAGCAGCGACAAGCGGATATCCGGGTAGGTCGGGCAGGGCAGGGTAAGAAAGCCATCGCCCTCGTCGTGTTCGCCGCCTTGTGGCGTGACCATGGCGACCTGGTGGCCCAGCAGGCGCAGCTCGCGTACGGTTTCCACGATGCTGCGTACCACGCCGTTTACCTGCGGGTACCAGGCGTCGGTAATGATCATGATGCGCATGTTTCAGCCTCCTCCAGCGTGCCTTCGCGTACCGGCTGGGTCGCGATCATGGCGGCTTCGCTTGCGCTGCTGGCCTGGCGGGTCCAGTACACCACTTCCAGCCGCCCGTCGGCGTGCTCTACCAGGGCCGACAGGCTTTCCACCCAGTCCCCGCAGTTGCCGTACAGTATGCCGCCGATGTCTTTGACTTCGGCCTTGTGGATATGGCCGCAGATCACCCCGTCAAAGCCGCGGCGGCGGGCTTCGTCGGCCAGGATCTGTTCGAAGTCGCTGATGAAGTTCACCGCGTTCTTGACCTTGTGCTTCAGGTACTGGGATAGCGACCAGTACGGCCGCCCCAGTTTTTGTCGCAGCCAGTTGTAGTAGCGGTTCAGGTGCAGGATCACCGTGTACAGGCTGTCGCCCACGTAGGCCAGCCATTTCACGTGCTGGATGACGCCGTCGAACTCGTCACCATGGATAACCAGCAAGCGCTTGCCGTCGGCCGTGAGGTGCTCGGCTTCCTGGCGGATGGCAATGCCGCCGAAATCCAGCCCGCAGTATTGCCGCGCCGCCTCGTCGTGGTTACCGGGTACATAAATGACCTGCGTACCCTTGCGCGCCTTGCGCAGCACTTTCTGCACCACATCGTTATGGCTTTGCTTCCAGCCCCAGGACTTTTTCAGTTGCCAGCCATCGATGATGTCGCCCACCAGATAGAGGGTTTCTGATTCGTGGTGTTTGAGGAAATCCAGCAGGAAGGCGGCCTGGCAGCCGCTGGTGCCCAGGTGGACATCCGACAGCCAGATAGTGCGGTAGCGTTGGCTCATGGGGCGCTCCGGCGTAGCAGATAGCGCCATGCTGCGGTGTGCGTGTGACAGCAGGATGTGTATCAGGTGACGGCAGAGTGACACGTGTGCTGGCACAAGGTGCAGGCAAGCTGCCCTGGCGTAAGCAGGCCTTAAGAAAGGTTTGTTCCACTGGGCCGCTCTTGGGTATCCTGCTGCCCTGCCCGCCAGTTACTGAATAAAAGCCAAATGAAGATAAGCCTGTTCCGCCCGCTACGCGCCGAAGTGCTGGCCGTTTGCCTGTCCTTGCTGCTGGTGTTGTTTTTCAATATACCTTTCTGGCAGCGCCTGTACGGCATTGTCAGCCCGCTGGACGCGCATGGCGTGAAAATGCTGGGCCTGGCTTTTGTGCTGGTGACCGCCTTTTTCAGTTTGCTATTGCAGCTGCTGGTATGGCCAAAGATAGGCAAGCCCTTGCTGACAGCCTTGCTGCTGACCACGGCGGGCGTGAGCTACTTCATGAGCCAGTACGGTGTGCTGATCGACATGAATATGGTGCGCAACGCCATGCAGACCGACGGGGCCGAGGTGCGCGACCTGCTTACCGTCAAGATGGTGCTGACCGTGCTGCTGCTGGGTGGTTTACCCAGCCTGTGGCTGTGGAAAACGCCGGTACTGTATCGCCCGCCCTTGCGCGAGCTGGGTGTGCGCGTGGTGGCGCTGCTGGTGAGTGCCGGCGTGCTGGTCGCGGTGGCCATGGTGGGCTACCAGGACTTTGCCTCGCTATTCCGTAATAACCGCGAGCTGCGCTTTGCCCTGACGCCTACCAACTACCTGCAGGCGACCAGCTCGTATATCAAGCGCGTTACCGCCAAGCCCGCCGTGCTGCAAAAGGTAGGCGAGGATGCCAGCCGCACCGCACCGTGGCCTGCAGGCAGCAAACCGCGTGTGCTGGTGATCGTGGTGGGCGAAACCGCCCGGGCCGACCATTTCTCGCTCAATGGCTACCCGCGCCAGACCAACCCGCAGCTGGCGCGCATCCCCGGCCTGATCAACTACCCCGATACCTGGTCGTGCGGTACCGAAACCGCGATCTCGGTGCCCTGCATGTTCTCGGCGCTGCCGCGCGAGAAGTTTGACGCCGACGAGGCCAAGCACCGCGAGAACCTGCTGGATATCCTGCAACGCACCGGTATACAGGTAGCCTGGCGCGATAATAATTCCGGTTGCAAGGAAGTATGCAACCGCGTGCCGACCGAAATGGTGTTTGGCGATAAAAACCCGGCATTCTGTGCAGATGGCGAGTGTTTCGACGACATTCTGCTGGATGGCCTGCCGCAGCGGTTGAAGGCGCTCAAGGGCGACGCGGTGATCGTGCTGCACCAGAAAGGCAGCCACGGCCCGGCCTACTACAAGCGCTACCCCAAGACATACGAACGCTTCACGCCGGTGTGCCGTACCAGCGAGCTGCAAAAGTGCAGCCGTCAGGACATCATCAACGGCTTTGACAACACCATTCTGTACACCGACGCCATCCTGGCCAAAACCATCGCCGCCTTGCAGGCGGAGCCGGCGGTGGCGGGCGGCATGATTTACCTGTCGGACCATGGCGAGTCGCTGGGCGAGAACAATATGTACCTGCACGCCACGCCGTATCTGGTGGCGCCGGATGCGCAAAAGCATATCCCGATGGTGGCGTGGTTCTCCCCTGCATGGCAGCAGGCAGCCGGCATGCAGCAGGCTTGCCTGCAGCAGGGCAGCAAGCAGCGCTACAGCCAGGACAACCTGTTTCACAGCGTGCTGGGCCTGATGGGCGTGAAAACCGTCTTGTATGAAGCGCCGCTGGACATGTTTGCCACCTGCCGCCGCCCGGGCTGAGCGCGCCGGCGCACATAAAAAAATGCCCGCCTGACACAGGCGGGCAAACGCAAACTTGGAGGCGTGCCCTTACTGCGTAGCATCTACCGTGCCAGCGGCAGCTTGCAGCGCCGCCAGCTTGCGGTACAGCGTGCGTTCGGTCATACCCAGCGCGGCCGCCAGGCTGGCGCGGTCGCCCGGGTGGCTGGCCAGCGCCCACGCCAGGTAGCGCTGCTCCAGCCCCGCCAGCGGCAGCAAGGGGCTGTGAAAGTGGCCGTCAGGGTTGGCCGCAGGCGTTGCCAGCGCGTCCAGCCACAGGTGTTCCGGCTGGATGCGGTCGCCGTCGCACAGCAGGCTGGCGCGCTCCAGCATATTGCGCAGCTCGCGGATATTGCCGGGGAAGGGGTGCTGCAGCAACCCGGCCAGCGCGTCGGGCGATAGTGCCAGCTCGCGCCCCGGCGCTACCCGCGCCAGCAGCGCCTCGGCTAGCAGCGGGATATCTTCCTGCCGTTCGCGTAGCGGCGGCAGCCGTAGCGGAAACACCGCCAGCCGGTAGTACAGGTCGGCGCGGAAGCTGCCCTCGCGTACCATCTGCGCCAGGTCGCGGTGGGTGGCGGCAATCACCCGGAAGCGCGCCGGAATGCTGCTGATGCCGCCCACGCGGCGGAAGGTGCCGGTTTCCAGCAGCCGCAGCAGTTTTACCTGCTGGCTGGGCGGCAGGTCGCCGATTTCGTCCAGAAACAGCGTGCCGCCGTTGGCCGCTTCCACCAGGCCCTGCTTGCGCTGGGTGGCGCCGGTAAAGGCGCCTTTTTCGTAGCCGAACAGCTCGCTCTCCAGCAGCGTTTCGGTGAGGCTGGCGCAGTCTACCGCCACAAACGGCCGCGCCGCGCCGCCGCCATCGTGGATGGCGCGCGCCAGGCCTTCCTTGCCGGTACCCGATTCCCCTTGTAACAGCACGGCCACCCCTGACGGTGCCGCCCGTTGCGCCAGCAGCAGCATGCGGCGAAACGCCGCACTGCGGCCAACCATGCGGTCTGGCACGGCCTGGCTGCTGGCCAGCGCCAGCGGTTTCATCTTTTCCACAAACAGCAGCGGGTAGCCACTGACATCTGACATAGGTGACAGTTCTACGTCGACGTGTTCATCGCCGTGGCGGCTGCGGTGGATGTGCAACACGCGCTCGGGTTGGCCGCTTTCCTGCGTGGCTTTCAGCGGGCAGCTTTCGCCTTCCTCGTCGCAGGGGCGGCTGTAGCCGTGTGATACCGCAAAGCAGGTTCGGCCAACGGCGTCGTCGCCGTAAGCGGCGCGGTAGGCCGGGTTGGCGTGGCGGATGGTGTAGTCGGGAGTAATGACGATGCGCGGGTCGGGCACGGCGTCCAGCATGGCGGCGATGGTGGCCAGCGTGGATTGCGGCTGAATGGGTGACATTATTGTCAGTCCTGACATGACATGGTTTGCCCATTATGCCGTCAAAAGCGCACTTCGGGCTGCTTTTCACCTGTTTGCAGCAGGCATGCCGTTTGCAGTAAGGCGGGCAGGCTGCGGCAACGTGTCACATTCCGTGATGTTGGCCGCATGCGCACACTTTAACCCTGTTGCCGGCATGGTTGGCCGGCGGCTTTTGCTCAGGGAGGGCGGCATCTTGTTACCGGAAGACCGACGCTTACGCCGTGAATTGTTATGGGTGGTGGTGCTGAAACTGGCGGTGCTGTACGCACTGTGGCACGCCTTCATCGCCCCGCAGCGGGTTCAGGTAGACACGCAAGCCATGGCCAATGCCATGGCTGCGCCGGCGGCTGCCGCCCGTCAATCAGGAGAAGAACATGATCGATAATGTTGTGGATCTGTCGCGGCTGCAGTTTGCCGCCACAGCCATGTACCACTTTCTGTTTGTGCCGCTCACACTGGGTATGGTGTGGCTGCTGGTCATTATGGAAACCGTGTGGGTGATGACCGGCAAGCAGGTGTACCAGGACATGACCAAGTTCTGGGGCAAGCTGTTCGGCATCAACTTTGCGCTGGGGGTGACCACCGGCATCACCATGGAATTCCAGTTCGGTACCAACTGGGCGTACTACTCGCACTACGTGGGCGATATTTTCGGCGCCCCGCTGGCCATCGAGGGCCTGATGGCTTTCTTCCTGGAATCCACCATGATCGGCCTGTTCTTTTTTGGCTGGGACCGCCTGTCGCGCAAGCAGCATTTACTGGTGACGCTGCTGATGGCGATTGGTACCAACCTGTCGGCGCTGTGGATTCTCATCGCCAACGGCTGGATGCAAAACCCGGTGGGGGCCGAGTTCAGCTACCACACCATGCGCATGGAAATGACCGACTTCTGGGCGGTGGTGTTCAACCCGGTGGCGCAGGCCAAGTTCGTGCACACCGTGTCGGCCGGCTACGTTACCGGTGCCATGTTCGTGCTGTCGATTTCCAGCTGGTACCTGCTGCGTGGCCGTGACGTGGAGTTTGCCAAGAAGAGCTTCCGTATTGCTGCCGCGTTCGGCTTTGCCAGCGTGTGCTCGGTGATCGTGCTGGGCGACGAGTCCGGCTATTCGGTAGGCGAATCGCAACAGACCAAGCTGGCAGCCATGGAAGCCATGTGGCACACCGAGCCGGCGCCGGCCGCGTTCAACGTGATTGCCTGGCCCAACGAAGCCGAAATGAAGAACGACTGGGCCATCGAAGTGCCATGGGTCATGGGCCTGATCGGCACCCGTTCGGTAAGCAAGGAAATCCCCGGTATCCACGAGATCATGGCGGCCAACCGCGTGCGCATCGTGTCCGGCCAGCAGGCAGTGATGGCGCTGGACAAACTGCGCATCAACCGTGGCGATACCGCGGCACAGGTGCAGCTGAAAGCGCACCAGGCCGACCTGGGCTTTGGCCTGCTGCTGAAGAAATACTCCGCCAACGTGGCGCAAGCCACCCCGGCGATGATAGACGCCGCCGCGCGCGACACCATCCCGAAAGTAGCGCCGATGTTCTGGAGCTTCCGCATCATGGTGGCGCTGGGCGTGGCCATGCTAGGCCTGTTCGGCTGGGCGCTGTGGGCGTCGATTCGCGGCAGCTTTGCGGCCAACCGTCGCCTGCTGAAGTTCGCCCTGTACAGCCTGCCGTTGCCGTGGATTGCCTGCGAAGTAGGCTGGTTCGTGGCCGAGTACGGCCGCCAGCCGTGGACCATCTACGGCGTGCTGCCGACGCGGCTGTCGGTGTCCACCTTGTCTGAAGCGTCGCTGTACGGCTCGCTGGCCGGTTTTGTCGGCTTCTACACCGTGCTGCTGTGCGTGGAGATGTACCTGATGGTGCGCTTTGCCCGCCAGGGCCCCGGCAGCCTGGGTACCGGCCGCTACGCCAACGAAGCCCCCGTTCATTAAGGAGTCATCATGCTGGATTACACAACCCTGAAAATCATCTGGTGGGTGCTGGTTGGCGTGCTGCTGGTCGGCTTCGCCATCATGGACGGCCACGACATGGGCGTGGGCACGCTGCTGCCCTTTGTCGGGCAAGACGACGTGGAGCGCCGCGTGGTGATCAATACCGTCGGCCCGCACTGGGACGGCAACCAAGTATGGTTCATCACCGGTGGCGGCGCTATCTTTGCCGCCTGGCCGCTGGTGTACGCCACCGCGTTCAGCGGCTTTTACTGGGCCATGCTGGCCGTGCTGTGGGCGCTGTTTTTCCGCCCGGTGGGCTTTGATTACCGCAGCAAGATCGACAACCCCGCCTGGCGCAAGGTGTGGGACTGGGGCCTGTTCATCGGCGGTTTTGTGCCGCCGCTGATCTTCGGCGTGGCTTTCGGCAACCTGTTCCAGGGCGTGCCTTTCCATTTCGATAACAACCTGGTGCCGTACTACGAGGGCAGTTTCTGGGCGCTGCTGAACCCGTTTGCCTTGCTGTGCGGCGTGGTGTCCAGCGCCATGATCACTGCCCACGGCGCCATTTACCTGATGCACCGTACCGAGGGCGATATCCAGGCCCGCGCCGGCCGCGCGCTGCAGGGCAGTGTACTGGTGGCGCTGCTGGGCTTCACTGCGGCGGGTATCTGGCTGGCCAAGGGCATAGACGGCTACGCCATTACCTCGGTGGTACACACCGGCGCATTGCCAGACCCGCTGGCCAAGACCGTGGCGCGTGAAGCCGGTGTCTGGCTGGCCAACTACCAGCGCTGGCCGCTCACCAGCTTGCTGCCGCTGTTGGGCTACGCCGGCCTGATCGGTGCCGTGCTGCTGGCCAGGGTTGGCCGCACCTTTGCCGGCTTCTGGGCCAGCGCGCTGGGGCTCACCGGCATTATCGGCACCGCCGGCATGTCGCTGTTCCCCTTCATCATGCCGTCGTCCAGCCATCTGGCGTCCAGCCTGACGGTGTGGGACAGCGTGTCCAGCCAGCTGACGCTGGGGTTGATGTTGGGGGCGACCGTGATCTTCATGCCCCTCATCATCCTGTATACGCGCTGGGCTTACCGCGTGATGGCCGGCAAGGTCACCGCCGCCTATGTGCGCGAAAACAGCCATAGCGCTTACTGAGGCCGCCGCGATGAAGATAGCCGTGTGTTGCCAGAACGGGCGCGAGGTGAGCGCCCACCCCGGCAAGTGCACCCGCTTTGTGCTGGTGGACAGCCGCGGGCTGGCGGAACCGCAGCTGCTGTTGCTGCCGGCCAGCGCCATGCTGCGCCAGGCCAGTTTGCACGGCCACCCGCTGGCCGACTGCCAGGTCATCCTGGCCGCCGGCGGCGGCCAAGGGCTGGCGCAACGGTTGGCCGCAGCCGGCATGACGCTGGCGCAAACGCAGGAACGCGAGCCGCTGCTGGCGGTGGCTGCCTGGCTGGCCGGGCAGTGTTTGCCGGTAGTGCAGCCGGGCAAGCAGCTTTGTCATTCACTGGATTAAACACGCTGGATCGAAAGGAAACATCATGTGGTATTTCGCCTGGGTACTAGGCATCGGCTTTGCGGTGCTGTTGGGGGTGTTGAACGCGATGTGGGGCGAGTACGAGCAAGACCGCGCCCAGCGCAGTGTGCCGGGGCAGGGCGGTGTCTGAGCCGGCGCGCATCCGGCCGCTGGCCTTGCTGCTGGGGGTAGGGCTGATGCTGGGCATCAGCCTGCAGCCGCAGTGGCTCACCACGCAAGAAGGGCTGGCCGACCACCCGGCGGCCATGCTGCTGATGTGGGCGATGTCGGCCGGGCTGGTGCGTGGCGTCGGCTTTGTGCCGCAGCACTGGCTGCCGCGCGGGCTGCTGGGCTTGCCGGCGATGTGGCTGGCGCTGCTGGCGGCACTGTGGCGCATTGTGCTGATCAATTGAACGCTTAAGGAAGCAGCATGCAAGGGATTACTATCATCGGAGCGGGGTTTGCCGCGCTGGCCGCCATTCGCAGTTTGCGCCGGCGCGGGGTGCAGCTGCCCATCACCGTGATTGCGCCGCGCGATGAGCTGCATTATCTGCCCAGCAGCATTTGGCTGGCGCCCGGGCTGCGCCGTGCGGCGCAGCTGCGCATTCCACTGGGTACGTTTTTCCGCCGACATCAAGTGCAATACATACAGGCCAGTGTCACCGGCCTGCGCGAAGGTGGTCGTGTGGTACAAACCGACCAGGGCGAGCATGCCAACAGCCAGTTGCTGATTGCCAGCGGTGGCCGCTTTCTGCGTGGCCTGCCGGGCATCGAGCATGCGTACATCCCGTGTGCCGGCCTGGAGAGCGCCGAGGCCATTGCCAGCCGATTACAGTCGATGAAGGGCGGCACCATTGCTGTCGGTTTCTCGACTAACCCGGCAGAACAAGGGGCCATGCGTGGCGGCCCGATGTTCGAGTACCTGTTCATCATCGATAGCTGGCTACGTCAGCAAGGGCGGCGCGATCAGTTTCAGCTGTTGTTCTTCAGCCCGTCACCGCGCCCCGGGGCGCGGCTGGGCGAGCAGGCGGTAGACGGTTTGCTGGCAGAGATGAAGCGCCGAGATATTGCTACCCATCTTGGGCACCCGCTGGTGCGCTTCGAGGCCGACAAGGTGGTCACGCCAGCCGGCAGCCTGCACGCCGACCTTATCCTGTTCATGCCCGGTATTACCGGCCCGGCGTGGCTGGCTGACAGTGGCCTGCCGCTTTCCCCGGGCGGCATGATAGAAGCCGACGCATACTGCCAGGTGCCGGGTCATCCCGGTGTCTGGGTGGCTGGCGATGCCGGATCGTTTCCCGGCCCGGCCTGGCTACCCAAACAGGCGCACCAGGCTGATCTGCAAGCGCAGGCTGCTGCGGCCAATATCGCAGCCGAACTGGCCGGGCAGACGGCCCGCCAGCCTTTCAAAGCGGAGTTGGTGTGTATTGTGGACACCCTCGGGGCGGGCATGCTGGTTTACCGTAGTGAGCGCCGCAATATCGTATTGCCGGCACTGTGGCCCTTGCACTGGCTAAAGCGCGGCTTCGAGTGGTTTTACCTGCGCCCCTTGCGCTAGGGAGTAGCTCGCTCGTGCTATGCTGCGAGCCATTCTCATCTGAAAGCCCTGCCATGCTGCGCCGCCTGTTTGCCCTGTTATCGCTGTGTCTGTTGTTGAGCCCGGCCGCGATAGCGGCCAACCTTGACGTGGGCGATGCACTGCCGCCGCTGGCCTTGGCCGACCAGTTCGATAAAACCCACACGCTAGCGGCCGACACGCGCTGGCTGCTGTTCAGCCACGACCGCGCCGTCAGTGACGCGCTGCACCCGGTGTTGGCCGCACTGCCGGCGGCGCAGCGCGATGGTGTGGTGTACGTGGCCGACATCAACCGCATGCCGGCGCTGGTGTCGCGGCTGTTTGCCGTGCCGGCCATGCGCGAGCTGCCCTTTGCGGTGTGGCTGGCGCGCGATGCGGCCAACGTAGCCATATTGCCGCGCGAAGCCGGCAAACTCACCGTGCTGGCGCTGCAAGGTGGCAAAGTAGCCGCCGTGCATTACCTGGCCGATGTGGGCGCCTTGCCGGCCTTGCTGGCGCGCTAGTTGGCCGCAAGCTGCATTGCTTATCGATGAATGCTTGATAAGCAAAGCAGTTTTTCTTGGTTCTGGCCGGCGGCAGGCTTGGCTAGATTTCCCCCATCGCACTCTCACTGATGGGGATACACCATGACGCGCCTTACCCGCCTTGCTACTGCTACCACCCTGCTGTTTGCCCTGGCCGGCCACGCCCTGGCCGACGTTACGCTGCTGAACGTGTCTTACGACCCGACCCGCGAGCTCTACCAGGACTTCAACGCCGCCTTTGCCAAACAGTGGAAAGCCAAGACCGGCGAGACCGTCACCATCAAACAGTCGCACGGCGGCTCCGGCAAGCAGGCACGCGCCGTGATCGACGGCCTGGAAGCCGACGTGGTGACGCTGGCGCTGGGTTACGACGTGGACGCGCTGAATACCGAAGCCAAGCTGATTCCGCCGACCTGGCAAAAGCGCCTGCCGAACAACTCGGCACCGTATACCTCCACCATCGTGTTCCTGGTGCGCAAGGGCAACCCCAAGGCCATCAAGGACTGGAACGATCTGATCCGCCCGGGTGTGGAAGTGGTGACGCCGAACCCAAAAACTTCCGGTGGCGCGCGCTGGAACTACCTGGCGGCCTGGGGCTACGCGCTGAAACAGCCGGGCGGCACCGACGCCAAGGCGCGTGAATTCGTCAAGCAGCTGTACCAGCACGTGAAGGTGCTGGATTCCGGCGCCCGTGGTGCCACTGTCACCTTCACCCAGCGTGGTATCGGTGACGTGCTGCTGGCGTGGGAAAACGAAGCCTACCTGGTAACCAAGGAGCTGGGCCCGGACAAGTTCGACATCGTTACCCCGTCGCTGTCGATTCTGGCCGAACCGCCGGTAAGCGTGGTGGACAAGGTGGTAGACAAGCGTGGTACCCGCAAGGTGGCCGAGGCCTACCTGCAGTACCTGTACAGCCCGGAGGGCCAGGCGCTGGCCGCGGCCAACTACTACCGCCCGCGTGACGCCAAGGTGGCCGCCAAGTACGCCGACAAGTTCAGCAAGGTGAAACTGTTCACCATCGACCAGTTGTTCGGCGGCTGGACCAAGGCACAGAAAACCCACTTCGACGACGGTGGCGTGTTCGACCAGATCCAGGTGCGCTAATGCCCTCATCCTTGCCCTTGCTGGTGCTGGCTGACAGCCACCAGTCCGATGGCAACACCCTGCTGGCGCTGGCGCGCCGGCAGGGTGTTTTGCTGGATGGTGCACTGGCCGTAGCAGGGCAGGGTGCGCCACCACCATCCCTGCCACCCGGCAGCACGCCCCCGTTTATCCTGCTGGCGCACGGCATTGATTGCCTGCCGGCCCTTCAGGCGGTGCGCGCTGACCCGCGTTGCCGTGCTGCCTTGCTGCTTTCCCCCGATGGCGACGCCCGCCACGAGCGGGCATTGGCCTTTCCTGCCCTGGTGGTGTGCCACCGCCCCGACCCGCGCCATCCGCGCCTGACACAGGCGGCCACGCTGGCCTCGGTGTGGCAGGCACGCCTGCACCTGTTGCAGAGCCACGATGCGCTGGCCGAGCTTGCCCCCTTGTTTGCTGCTTTGGCCAGGTTGGCCGCACAGCCGCTTGGCGGCGACTGCTAGCGCGCCCTGGCCGTCGCAGGCGTGCCTGCCGGCTATCCCCCCAATCTGCTTATGCGCCGCGCTCTGCTGCCTGATGCCAGCCACTGGCACCCGCTTGTGTCGCCCCCGACGCGCTTGCGTGGCCAGTGAGCGTGGCTGGACCGGTTTGGCCAGCGATAACAGCCAGCGTGCCTTTTCTGCTTATTGAATAAGTAACGAAGAAATCCTTATTTCTGGAATAAAGCAGCGGCCAATATGCTGTCTTCCGTTATATCAACCACCGGATACCACCATGTCGCCACTGCAAGGACGCCCCCTATGAGCCGCGCCGCTACGCTCCCCCGCGTGTTGCCCGGCTTCGGCCTGTCGCTGGGTTACACCCTGGCCTATCTGTCGCTGATCGTGCTGATTCCGCTATCCGCCGTGTTCATCCGCGCCAGCGAGTTGCCGCTGGAGGCGTTCTGGCACGCCGTTACCGCGCCGCGCGTGCTGGCCTCGTACCGTTTGAGCTTTGGCATGGCGCTGTTGGCCGCGGCCATCAATACCGTGTTTGGCCTGTTGCTGGCGTGGGCGCTGGTGCGCTACCGCTTTCCCGGCAAGAAGCTGGTGGACGCGCTGGTGGACCTGCCGTTTGCACTGCCTACCGCGGTGGCCGGTATTGCGCTGACCGCGCTGTACGCCGGTAACGGCTGGCTGGGCCAGTACCTGGAGCCGCTGGGCATCAAGGTGGCGTTTGGCCCGCTGGGCGTGCTGGTGGCACTGGTGTTCATCGGCCTGCCGTTTGTGGTGCGCACGGTGCAACCGGTGCTGGAAGACATGGAAACCGAGCTGGAAGAAGCCGCCACCAGCCTGGGCGCGCACCGCTGGCAGACCTTCCGCCACGTGATTATGCCGGTGTTGCAGCCCGCACTGATGACCGGCTTTGCGCTGGCCTTTGCCCGCGCCGTAGGCGAGTACGGCTCGGTGATCTTTATCGCCGGCAACATCCCGATGGTGTCGGAGATTACCCCGCTGATGATCATCAGCAAGCTGGAGCAGTACGACTACGCCGGCGCCACGGCCATCGCCAGCGTCATGCTGGTGGCGTCGTTCCTGTTGCTGCTCGCGATTAACGGTTTGCAGGCGTGGCAGGCACGCCGTAACGGAAGGAGTGCGTAATGGCCGGTGCTGTTTCTTCGCTGTCTGTACAGCACGATAAGGCAGGGCTGCTGGAAAGCCGCCAGGCCACGCGCGAGGCGCCGTGGGTGAAGTACACCATCCTCACCATTGCGCTGGGCTTCTTTGCCGTGTTCTTGCTGCTGCCGCTGATCGTGGTGTTTGTCGAAGCGCTGGCCAAGGGCTGGGATACCTACCTCACCGCGCTGGTAGAGCCGGACGCGCTGTCGGCGGTAAAGCTCACGCTGTTGGCCGCCGCCATCTCGGTGCCGCTGAACCTGGTATTCGGTGTGGCCGCTGCCTGGGCCATCACCCGCTTTGACTTCCGTGGCAAGCAGTTGCTGATCACGCTGATCGACCTGCCGTTTTCGGTGTCGCCGGTGGTGGCCGGCCTGATCTACGTGCTGGTGTTCAGCAGCCACGGCTGGTTTGGCCCGTGGCTGGCCGAGCACGATATCAAGGTGATCTTTGCCGTGCCCGGCATCGTGCTGGCCACCATTTTTGTCACCGTGCCGTTTGTGGCGCGCGAGCTGATCCCGCTGCTGCAGGCGCAGGGGCGCGAGGAAGAAGAAGCCGCCGTGGTGCTGGGGGCGCGTGGCTGGCAGGTGTTCTGGTACGTAACGCTGCCCAATGTGCGCTGGGCGTTGCTGTACGGCGTGATCCTCAGCAATGCACGCGCCATGGGCGAGTTTGGCGCGGTGTCGGTGGTATCCGGCCATATCCGCGGCGAAACCAACACCCTGCCGCTGCACGTGGAAATTCTTTACAACGAGTACAACTTCGCGGCTGCCTTTGCCGTGGCGTCGCTGCTGGCCCTGTTGGCGCTGGTGACGCTGGCGGTGAAGAGCTGGGTGGAATGGCGTGCCAGCAACAGCCTGGTGCAGGAGGATTGAGATGAGCATTCAGGTACAAAACATTCACAAGGCGTTCGGCAGCTTCGTGGCGCTGGACAATCTGACCCTGGACTTCCCCGCCGGCGAGCTGGTGGCACTGCTGGGCCCGTCCGGCTGCGGCAAGACCACGCTGCTGCGCGTCATCGCCGGCCTGGAGCAGGCCGATAGTGGCAAGGTGCTGCTGGACGGCGAAGACGCCTCCGACACCCACGTGCGCGAGCGCCAGGTGGGCTTTGTGTTCCAGCACTACGCTCTGTTCCGCCACATGACCGTGTTCGATAACGTGGCCTTCGGCCTGCGCATGAAGCCGCGCGGCCAACGCCCGTCCGAGGCCGAGATCAAGCGCAAGGTGCACGAGCTGTTGAACCTGGTGCAGCTGGACTGGCTGGCCGACCGCTTCCCGGCGCAGCTGTCCGGCGGCCAGCGCCAGCGTATTGCGCTGGCCCGCGCCCTGGCGGTAGAGCCGCGCGTGCTGCTGCTGGACGAGCCGTTCGGCGCGCTGGACGCCAAGGTGCGCAAAGAGCTGCGCCGCTGGCTGCGCCGCCTGCACGACGAGCTGCACATCACCTCCATTTTTGTGACCCACGACCAGGAAGAAGCGCTGGAAGTGGCCGACCGCGTGGTACTGATGAACCACGGCCGTGTCGAGCAGATCGGTAGCCCGGCCGAGGTGTACCGCCAGCCGGCCACGCCGTTCGTGTACGGCTTTCTGGGTGCGGCCAACCGTTTTGAAGGCAGCAGCAGCGCCGGCGGCATCGCCGTCGGTGCCAGCACGCTTACCGGCGAGGCGCAGCCGGAGCACGGTAAAGTCGTTGCCTTTGTGCGCCCGCACGAGCTGGACATCGTGCTGCAGGCGGACGCCAGCGGCATTCCGGCACGCATCAGCCGCGTGCTGACGCTGGGCGCGCTGACCCGTGTGGAGCTGGAAGGCCTGGCCGACGTAGCCGGCCAGCATTTTGACGTAGAACTGCACGCGGCCAACCCGCTTGTGGCACAGTTGGCCGCAGGCCAGACCGTGCGCCTGCAACCGCGCCAGGTGCGCGTGTTTGCCCAACCCGAAACCGCAGGTGCCGCATGAACTTCCAGCAACTTCGCATCATCCGTGAAACGGTGCGCCAGAACTTCAACCTGACCGAGGTGGCCAACGCGCTGTTTACCTCGCAGTCCGGCGTGTCCAAACACATCAAGGACCTGGAAGACGAGCTGGGCGTGGAGCTGTTCATCCGCAAAGGCAAACGCTTTCTGGGTCTGACCGACCCCGGTAAAGAGCTGCTGGTGATCGTGGAGCGCATGCTGCTGGACGCCGGCAATATCAAGCGCCTGGCCGAGCAGTTCAGCCTGCGCGACGAGGGCCAGCTCACCATCGCCACCACCCACACCCAGGCGCGCTATGCGCTGCCCAAGGTGGTGACGGCGTTCAAGAAAGCTTTCCCGCGCGTACACCTGGTGCTGCACCAGGCCAGCCCGGACGAGCTGGTACGCCTGCTGTTGGCTGGCGATGCCGATATCGGCATCGCTACCGAAGCGGTGGCCGAGGTGCCGGAGCTGGTGTCCTTCCCGTACTACAGCTGGCACCACGCGGTGATTGCGCCGCCTGCGCACCCGCTGCACGGGCAGGCGCTGTCGCTGGAAACGCTGGCCGAGTACCCGATCGTGACCTACCACCAGGGCTTTACCGGCCGCGCCCAGATCGACCGCGCCTTCGCCGACGCTGGCCTGGCACCGGATATCGTGATGGCGGCACTGGACGCCGACGTGATCAAAACCTACGTGGAGCTGGAGCTGGGTGTGGGCATCATCGCCTCGATGGCGGTGGATGCGCAGCGCGACAGCCAGGTACAGGTAGTAGAAGGCGCGCCGCTGTTCGGCCACCAGACCACCCGCGTGGCCATCCGCCGCGGCCATTACCTGCGCAGCTACGCCTACCGCTTTATCGAGCTGTGCTCGGCCGCACTGGACGAAGACACCGTGCGCCAGGCATTGCTGCCGGCGGTGCAGGACTGAGCACCCGTGCGCGTCATGGCCTCAGCCGGGTTACCGGCGGGGCCTTACCCTGCGGCCAACCTTGGCCGCAGCCATTTTCCCTAGCGAGGCATTGCGTTGAACCTGCAACGGTTGGTCAGCTATTTCGAGATCTGGGGCCGTTCGCAGCACGGTGCCGGGCCGCAGCTGGCTTTTGACGACGACGGCGCTTTTGGCCGGCTTGGCCACTTGCGGCTGGATAGTCACTACCAGCCCCTGTTCGACCGCCAGCGCCAGGTGGTGGCCTACGAGGCGCTGTTGCGTGTGAGCGACCCGCAGGGGCGGCGCATCGCGCCAGACCGCTTTTTTGCCGCGCTGGACGACAGCCACAACGTGATCGGCGTGGACCGGCTGTGCCGCGTCATTCATAGCGTCAATTTTCTGACCCAGCAGCCGCAACAGCAGGCGCTGTATCTGAACGTGAACGGTCGCCATCTGCTGGGCATTGCCAGCGGCCGCCACGGCGCTACTTTCGAGGCTTTGCTGGCCTACTGCGGGCTGACGCCGAAACAGGTCGTGCTGGAGATTATCGAGTCCAGCGTCGATGACCTTGGCTTGTTGCAGCAAGCGATTGCAGCCTATAAATCCAAGGGTTTTCGCATTGCCATCGATGATTTTGGTGCCCGCCATTCCAACTTCGACCGGCTGTGGGCGCTGGAGCCGGATATCGTCAAACTTGATCGCAGCCTGACAGCGCAGGCGGCGCAAAACCCGCGGGCGGCCAAGGTGCTGCCGGTGCTGGTGCGGCTGATCCAGGAGCTGGGCGCCCAAGTCGTGTGCGAGGGTATCGAGACACCCGTGCAGCAGGCGCTGGCGCTGGATGCCGGCGCCGACCTGCTGCAGGGCTATCTGTACGGCGAGCCGTCGCCGCGCTTGCTGGCGGCGCAGGCGCTACCGGCCTGACTCAGGCGACGGCAGTCTGCCGTGCCGGCCACGCCAGCCACAACGCGGCGCCGGCAATCATCAGCCCGCCCAGCCAGCCGCTGGCCGCCAGCGGCTCGCCCAGCCAGCTCACCGCAAACAAGGCCCCCCACAGCGGCTCGCTGCCTAGCAGCAGCGCCACCTTGCTGGGGCTGCTCGCTGCCAGTGCGCGGTTCATCGCCCAGAACGCAAACAGCGTGCAGCACAGCGTCAGGAACAGCATCGGCAGCCAGAAGTCGGCTTGTCGCGGTAGTGCGGGCAGCCCGCCCGGCTGCAGCAGGCCCAGCGCCAGCGCGGCAGCGCCCACCAGCAGGCCTTGTACCCCCGTCAGCCCCAGCATGTCTATGCCTTTGCCGGCGGTCAGCCGCGTGGCCAAACAGCTCTGGAAGGCGCGGATCAGCGCGGCCAGCAGCATCAGCGCATCGCCCTGGTTCAGCCCGCCGCTTGCCATGCCGGTAAGCAGCCAGGTACCCAGCAGCGACACGATGGCGGCCAGCCACAGCTTGCCGGCGGGGCGTTTGCCCAGCCACAGCCATTCCACCGGCGGCGTCAGCAGCAGGCACAGGCTGACCAGAAACGCCGCCTTGCCGGCGCTGGTGTGCGCCACGCCGGCGGTTTCGGCCAGAAAGATGGCCAGCAGGCCCACGCTGGTGGGCAGCGCCACCCGTACCGTGGCGGCGCGCTGGGTAGCCGGTAAGCGCAGCCAGTACGGCAGCAGCAGGGCAGCCGTCAGCAAAAAGCGGATGGCGATGACGCCGGCCACCGGGTAGTAGGCCAGCGCGGTCTTCACCATGCTGTAGCTGCTGCCCCAGATCACGGCAGTCAGCAGCAATAGCATCTCGGGCGGTAGCGAGCGGCGGGTCGGCATGATTTCTCCTTGTCTTGTGTGTGGCCCAGTATGAAACTGTCCATGCAGGCTGATAATCGGCCATTCAGGCAAAGGATTTGTGCGCGATGAGAACAAATGAACTGCTGTCACTGCTGCCGGACCTAGCGGTGCTGGTGGACGTGGTAGAGGCAGGCTCGTTCAGCGCGGCGGCGCGGCTACAGGGCAGTACGCCGTCGGCGGTAAGCCGGCAGATGGCGCGGCTGGAAGCGGCGCTGGGCCTGACCCTGCTGGAGCGTAGTACGCGGCGCTTGCGGCTGACCAGCGGCGGGCAGGAAGTGGTACGCCACGCGCGCAGCATGCTGGACGCGGCGCGGGCGGCCTGCGATGGCGCGGCGCGGCACGCGAGTACCGTGGCAGGGCGGGTGAGGTTGGCCGCACCCAAGGCGGCCTTGCGCCAGATCATTCATCCACAGCTACCGTTGCTTTTGCAGACTTATCCACAGCTGGCGCTGGAGTTACAGGTGAATGACCAGCCTGGCGACCTGATTGCCGACGGCGTAGACATTGCGCTGCGGTTGGGCGACCCGCCTGCCGGCTACGTGGCGCGGCCGTTCATGGTGGTACGTACCAAGCTGTACGCGGCGCCGGCCTATCTGGCCGAACACGGTACGCCACAGCACCCGTCTGAGCTGGTGCGCCACAGCTGCCTGCACCTGGCCGAGCAGGCCGGCGACGACGAATGGTGCGCGGTGCGCGATAACGAGCGCGTGGTGGTAAACGTACGTGGCCGCTACGCCAGCAACCACAGCGAGATGCGGCGCGAGGCCGCCGAGTGGGGCATGGGCATCGCCAGCCTGCCCGACTTTACCGCGCGCCAGGCGTTGGACGATGGCCGGCTGCTGGCCGTGCTGCCGCAGTGGCAGCTGCTGGGCCGCTACCAGGGCACCAGCTGGCTGGTCTACCACGCTGACCGCTATCGCTCGGCGCGCGTGCGCGCCGTGGTGGATTTCCTGCTGGGCGTGGCCACGCAGCAGGGCTACGGCGCGGCCAGTTTGCCGGCGGGCTGACCGCGGCACCACAAAGCAAAACACCCCGCCAAGGCGGGGTGTGCAGGGTTGGCCGCAGGCCGGCGCTTACTTCTCGACGAAAGCGCGCTCGATCGCGAAGTGGCCTGGCTCGCCCATGCGTGGCGACTCTTTGAAACCCAGGTCTTCCAGAATATGGCAGGTGTCTTCCAGCATGGCCGGGCTGCCGCACAGCAGGGCGCGGTCGGTTTCCGGGTTCAGCTGCGGGATGCCCAGCTGCTTGGCCAGCTCGCCGCTCTTGATCAGGTCGGTCAGGCGGCCCTGGTTACGGAACGGCTCGCGGGTCACGGTAGGGTAGTACACCAGCTTGTCGCTGATCATCTCGCCCAGGAACTCGTGCTCGGTCAGCTCTTTGGTGATGTAGTCGTGGTAGCCCAGCTCGTTCACCCAGCGTACGCCGTGGATCAGGAAGATCTTGTCGTACAGGTCGTACACTTCCGGGTCCTTGATGATGGACATGAACGGGGCCAGGCCGGTACCGGTTGCCAGCAGGAACAGGTGCTTGGCGTTAGGCAGCAGGTTGTCCTGTACCAGGGTGCCGGTCGGTTTGCCGGAGATCACTACCTTGTCGCCAGGCTGCAGGTGTTGCAGGCGCGAAGTCAGCGGGCCGTTTTGCACTTTGATGGAGTAGAACTCCAGGTGCTCTTCCCAGTTGGCGCTGGCCACGGAGTAGGCGCGGATCAGCGGTTTGCCGTTCACTTCCAGACCGATCATCACGAACTGGCCGTTGATGAAACGCAGACCCGGGTCGCGGGTGCAGGTGAAGCTGAACAGGGTGTCGTTCCAGTGATGGACGGACAGGACGGTTTCGGTCGAAAGAGTAGCCATGTGGATTGTCTTTGAATACAGGCAAAAATCATCAAGCGCGTATTCTACCGCAGCTTGCAAATAACTGCTTGGACGGAAAGGTTCTGTCTTTATTGCGTTTTTTGATGTTGATCAATTTATATAATGATATAAGTTCTCGATAAGCTTGCTGCAGCAAGCTGTCAGGGTGTCAGACAGCCTGTAGTTGCACACCTACACGCGGCGCGCTATGTTGCCCTGCAACAACAACAGGGAGAAAGTGCGATGAAACTGTGCGTGATTGCCGGTGACGGCATAGGGCAAGAGGTGGTGCCGCAGGCGGTACGCGTGCTGCAAAGCCTGCTGCCGGCACTGCAAACAGTCACCGCCGACGCCGGCTGGGCCACTTTCCAGCAACAGGGCACCGCGCTGCCGGATGCCACGCTGGCCGCCGCGCGCGATTGCGGCGCGGTGCTGTTTGGCGCGGTGAGCTCGCCGGCGCGGGCGGTGGCAGGCTACCGCTCGCCCATTGTGCAGCTGCGCCGCCAGCTGGGCTGCTACGCCAACCTGCGGCCAACCCTCAGCCTGCCCGGCTGCGGCTTGCCGGGGCTGGATGTGCTCATCGTGCGCGAGAATACCGAAGACCTGTACGTGGGCGAGGAGCACAGCGATGGCGACACCGCCACCGCCATCAAGCGCATCACCCGCACCGCGTCGCTGCGTGTGGCCGAGAGCGCGTTTGCGCTGGCGGCAGCCGGCGGGTGCCACCGCGTCACCATCGTGCACAAGGCCAATATCCTGCCGCTGACCGACGGCCTGTTTCGCGACTGCGCGCGCGAGGTGGCCACGCGCTACCCGCAGCTACAGGTGGACGAAATGCTGGTGGATACTGCCGCCTTGAAGCTGGCGCAGGCACCGCAGGCCTTCGACGTGTTGCTGGCACCCAATCTGTACGGCGATATTTTGTCCGACCTGGCGGCGGCTTTTGGCGGCGGCCTGGGCGTGGCGGCGTCGCTCAACCTGGGGCAGGGCGTGGCTATTGCCGAGCCGGTGCACGGCAGTGCGCCGGATATTGCCGGGCAGGGCGTGGCCAACCCGGTAGCCAGCCTGCTGTCGCTGGCCATGCTGCTGCGCCATCACTGGCATCTGCCCGCGCCAGCCATGCAGCTGGAGCAAGCGGTGCAGCGCGTACTGGCCAGCGGCACAAGCACGCCGGACCTGGGCGGCAGTGCCAGCACGGCAGCGTTCTGCGATGCGGTGATGGCTGCCTTGTAGCCGCCCCTGCGGCAAGGTGTCGCATTCCGCTGGCGCTGGCCATGCATTACATTGTGTCTGGCAGGGGGGCGCCCCTGCATGCGAATAGAACACTTGATGCCGCCCTACTCCAAGAGGGCGGCTTTCTTTTTTGTGCGCGACAAAATGCCGCAGCCCTGCGCCGGCGGCCATGCCGGATGGTAAAGTGCCGCCATGATGCCCACCGTGTTTCCGGCCCTGTTTGCGGCCAACCTCGAACTGGTTCACCAGCGCCTGCTGCAGCTGCGCTGGGCCATGCTGCTGGCCGCCTTGCTGCTGATCGTACTGGGCCAGCTCGCTGGCCTGGTATTGCCGCTGGTGCTGCTGGGCCAGGCCTGGCTCACGCTCGCCTTGCTGAATCTGGCTACGCCATGGCTGGCGGCGCAGGGCTGGCAGGTGCGCAGCCTGATCAGCCTGGGCCTGCTGGCCGATATGGTCGTGCTCACCGAAATGCTGGCCTTTACCGGCGGTGCGGCCAACCCGCTGGCCTCGCTTTACCTGCCGCCGGTCTTGTTTGGCGCCTTGCTGTTGCCTCCGGCGCGCGCCTGGGCGCTGGCCATCATCAGCCTGATGGCTTATGGCCTGCTGTTTGTCTGGCACTTGCCGTGGCCGCTGGCAGGCAGCGATGCCGCCTACGCTTTCCAGCTGCACCTGGTGGGGATGTGGATCACCTTTGCCGTGTCGGTCACGCTGCTGACCGGCTTTGTGTCCTACCTGGCCTGGCAGCTATCGCAGCGCGAGGCGGCGCTGGCCGCCGCGCGCGAGGCACAGCTGCGCGACGAACAGCTGGTGGCGCTAGGGGTGCAGGCCGCCGGGGCGGCGCACACGCTGTCTACACCGCTCAATACGCTGACCCTGCTGTGCGACGACATGCTGGCCAGCTACACCACGCCGCCCGCGCTGATCGAAGACCTGCAGCTGATGCACAGCCAGCTGGCGGTATGCCGCGACGCGCTGGCCAGGCTGAAAGCCGGTGCAGAAAGCCGGCCGGCGCCGCAGCCCTTGTGCGAGGCGCTGGACGAGCGCCTGCAGGGCTGGCATTCCAGCCGCCCGGACGTCAAGCTGTTGCGCCACGGCCTGCTGCAAGGCGGGCCGATGGTGGCGTTCGACCCGCGCTTCTGGCCGGCGTTTTTCAACCTGCTGAATAACGCTGCCGAGGCGGGCGGCGGCGAGGTGGAGCTGACGGTGGCCAGCGACGAGCGCTGGCTGACGCTGCAAATACACAACCGCCGCGGCAGCCTGAGCGACGCCCAGCTGGCGCGTGCCGGCCTGGCGCCGCTGGACAGCAACAAGCCCGCCGGCCTGGGCCTGGGGGTCATGCTGTCGCACGTCACGCTGTCGCACCTGGGCGGCGAACTGAACCTGGATAACGACCCGCAGGGCGGTGTACGCGCCACCTTGCGCCTGCCACTGGATACACCATGAACGACTTGCTGATTATTGATGACGACGTGGCGTTTGCCGGCGTACTGGCGCGCAGCCTGGCGCGGCGCGGCTATACGGTGCGCCATGCGGCCAACCCTGATGCGGCGCTGGCCGAAGTGGCGGCGGCAGCGCCGCCGCAGATCATTCTGGACCTGAACCTGGCCGGCGAAAGCGGCCTGCGCCTGCTGCCCCAGCTGCTGGAGAAAGCACCCGATGCGCGCGTACTGGTGCTGACCGGCTACGCCAGCATTGCCACCGCGGTAGAGGCGGTGAAGCTGGGGGCGGTGAATTATCTGTCCAAGCCGGCTGGCGTGGATGACATCCTGGGCGCACTGGGCCAGGTGGCGGCCAACCCCGAGCAGGACGTTACCGCGCAGCCCATGTCGCTCAAGCGCGTGAGCTGGGAGCATCTGCAGCGCGTGCTGGCCGAGCACGACGGCAATGTATCGGCCACCGCCCGCGCCCTCAATATGCACCGCCGCACGCTGCAGCGCATGCTGGCCAAGCGGCCGGTCAAAAACTGAGCTCGCAGGCGCCGTGAGCGCAGGCCACCGCCGGGCGGCTGCCGGGGCGGCTTGCCAAATGGCTGCCTGGCACCAGCAGTGTACGGCGTTCGCATAAAGGCTTTGGCGTGCTGGCCCTGCGGCACAAATACACCACTTCGCAGCGGAACTTATTGCCAAGTCCCTGATAAAACCATGGACAATCTAGAGCAATTGCGTTAAATTGTGCACCGCACTCAAGCCGAAAGGTTTTTGTGGTGTTAGCCCCTCGAAGCATCGTGTCGGCCCCTCGCCGGCGAGATGTTTCTTCCTCGTGTTGGCCCCTGTGGAGGACCCTCAGGGGATTTTTTTTGCCCGTCGTTTTTGCGTTTACTCCCGCTATTCCCCTGCCCGCCCTGTAGAACCTAGTTTTGCGACGGGCGCCCGCCCGCGGCTTCTGTATCCAGCTCGGTAATGGATGCCAGCACGTGCGGCTTCCCCCCCACAATCAGGGGCGAGAGACCTATCTTGCAAGGAAACAGGCTGCCATCACGCCGTCTGGCTTGCAGCACCTGGCTGTCTGCCATCTGGCGGCTCGCGGGGGCGTGCAGATAGTGCTTCATCTTGTCCTGGTGCTGTTCGCGCTGGGTTTCCGATAGCAGGTAGCCAAAATGCTGCCCCAGCAGGGTGGCGCGCGGGTAGCCGAACAGGCTTTCCATGCGGCTGTTGACCAGCCGGATCAGCCCGGCGTCGTCTACCATCATCAGCCCGTCAGGGATGGCTTCCACTACCTGGCGCAGCAGGGCTTCGTTTTGCCGCAAGGCGTCTTCGCTGCGCAGGCGCGCGCTGATATCGATCGCCGATGGAATCAGGTGGGTAATACGGCCGTATTCGTCGCGCAGTGGCGCCAGCATAAAGTCTATGGGTGTCAGCGCGTTGTTCGCCAGGCGTACCACCACGTCAAAGCGTGATACCTCGCCACAGGCTGCCCGCAGTACTGCGTGTTGTATCTGTGCCTGGATCTGGGGTGAATAATTCCACCAGGGGCAGTCCCAGAATTTCAGCCCGCGTACGTCTTCGATGCGTATGCCGGCGGCTTCTAGTGGCGCGCGGTTGGCACTTTGCAAGGTGCCGTCCGGTGCCAGTACACCGACAAAGGCAAACAGGTTGTCCAGCACGCGGCGCAGGTGGCCTTCGTTTTCGCGCTGGGCGCGTTCGGCTTCGTGGCGGGCGGTGACGTCTTCTACCATGGCCACAATGCCGCAGGGCTGGCCGTCTGGCATGGGTAGCGGGTGGTAGCTGGCTTCCCAGTGCCGCAGCTGGCCGGAGCCGGGGGGGATTTCTGCACTGGCGGCAAAGCGCGTGCGCGGCTCGCCACTGCGTTGTACCGCCAGCATGATGGCTTCCAGCGCCGGGCCGGCGTCGGGTATCACGTCGCGCGGGCGTTTGCCGATGTGGGCCTCAGGGGGCAGGCCGTTGGAGTCGGCCAGCCGCTGGTTGATATGCAGGTAGCGGAAATCGGCGTCCAGCACCGCAATGCCGATCGGCACGCTAGTCAGCAGGGTGTTTACCAGCCCTGATGGGTCGGGGAGGCAGGACATTGGGCAACCTTTTATCGAAATGACCAATATTCAGGATAGCCATTTGTCCTGACAAGACAATGCTTTTCAGATACCGGCATACAGGGCGCATGCCATGCCCGCTATAACGCAGGCCGGCGTGGGCAGTATTTACAGCCAGCGCCCAGGGTTCATGATGTTTTGCGGGTCCAGCTGTTGTTTGATGCCGCGCATGATGGCCAGCGCCGCCGGGTCTTTGTAACGCTGCAGCCAGTGCGCTTTTAGCTGGCCTATGCCGTGCTCTGCGGCCAAGGTGCCACGGTAGCGGTACACATGCTCGTAGACGATGGCGTTGACGGCGTTTTCGTCGGCAAACAGTTCGGCGTTGCCGAGGCGGGTATAGCTGATGTTGTAGTGCAGGTTGCCGTCGCCGGCGTGGCCGAAGGCGACGATACGCACGCCTGGGAAGGCTGCGTCCAGCGCCGCGCCGCAGCTGGCCAGAAAGGCCGGTATCGCCGAGCTGGGCACGCCGATATCGTGCTTGATGCTGGGGCCTTCGCGCTTTTGCATGTCGGAGATGTCTTCGCGCAGCTGCCACAGGCTGGCGCGTTCGGCCTCGCTTTGCGCCAGCACGCCGTCGTGGAAGGCCTGGCTGCCTAGCCACTGCTCGAAACTGGCTTGCAGTGCCGCCGGCTCGCCGCCGTCGGACAGCTCCACCAGCAGTGCCCACGGCGCAAAGAACGGCATGCAGCCGGGCTTGTGGCGCTCGGAGATACGCTGGCAAGGCTCGGAGATCATCTCGAAGGTGGTCAGCCGGTCGCCAAAGCGTGCTTGTAGCGCGTTCAGCGTGGCAATGGCGGCCTCGGCACTGTCTACCGCCAGCAGCGCGGTGCTGTAGGCGGTGGGTAGCGCAAACAGCTTGAGCGTGGCGCCGGTAATCAGCCCCAGCTGGCCTTCTGCACCGATGAATAGCTGTTTTACGTCCAGGCCGGTGGTGTCCTTGCGCAGGGCGGACAGCGCGTCCAGCAGCGTGCCGTCCGGCAGCACCACCTCCAGCCCCAGCGTCAGCTCGCGCATGGTGCCGTAGCGCAGCACGGCCAGGCCGCCGGCGTTGGTGGACAGGTTGCCGCCGATCTGGCAGCTGCCCTCGCTGGCCAGCGACAGCGGAAACAGCCGCCCCACGCTGGCGGCCGCCTGCTGTACCTGGGCCAGTGTGCAGCCGGCGTCCACGGTGATCGACAGGTTGGCCGCATCGATATGGCGCACGCGCTGCATGCGGCGCAGGCCGATGATGAGCTGGCGGCCGCTGCCGTCCGGCGTGGCGGCACCGCAGGTTGAGGTGTTGCCGCCTTGCGGCACGATGGCGATGCCCTCGGCAGCACACAAGGTGATGAGCGCGGCGACTTCTTCGCGGCTGGCCGGTAGCGCCATCGCCAGCGGCAGGCCGGTATAGCGGCCACGCATGTCGGTCACCGCCGGCGCTAGCGCGTGCGGGTCGGTCAGCAGGTTGGCCGCACCCACAATGGCGGCCAGGCGGGCGTGCAGATCAGTCATCTTGGGCTTCCGTTTCGGGGCGGGCTTCGACGTAGGCATCGCAGCCGTGGCCTATGGCCAGGTAGCGGCGCGCCAGGCGCTGGAATAGCGGCACCGCGGTGGCAGGCAGCCAGCGCAGGTAGTGGCGTGGCGCCAGCAGCAGGCCGCAGCCGTAGCGGGTATCGGCGGCCTGCCATTGCAGCGCCGGGCAGGCGCCGTGGCGGTGGCCCAGCAGCAGGCTCGATAGCGGGCAGGGCGCGGCGGCGCAGCACACGCCACAGCCATTGCACGGCGCGCCCGGCATGGGTTTGGCCGGTGCTGCGTGCTGTAGCCAGATGCGCTGCGGCTGCGCCATGGCGGGGTTTACTCGTCGATATCCGGTGCCATCAGCGTGGCCGGGTGTTCCCAACCCGGCTGCGCAGCGATGCGCGCCAGCCAGGCGGCCACATGCGGCCAGGCGTCCAGCGTCAGGCCGGCGTCGTCGATCAGCCACAGGTAGGCGCTGGCCGACAGGTCGGCAATGGTCAGGCCGCTGGTCAGCAGGTAGTCCTGCTTGGCCAGGTGGGCGTCCAGCACGTCCAGGTCGCGGCAGGTACGCGCTTCCAGCCAGGCGTCGGCGCCCGCATCCAGCGGGGCAAACTTGCGCGCGTAGCGCAGGTTGGGCAGCGAAAAGCCAATGCGGTTGGCCTCCCAGCTCAGCCATTCGCGTATGCCCTGGCGCTCGCCCGGCTGACCGGCCAGCACGCCTTCGCTTTCGGCCAGCCATTGCAGGATGGCGTTGGACTGCACCATCGGTTCGCCATCCACCACCAGTGCCGGCACTTCGTCCCAGCGGCTGGCGGCGCGGAAGTCGGTGTCGCGTTCTTCGCGCGGCAGGCTCAGCGCTACGTGGCGGTATTCGTGCGATACATCGCCCAGTACCAAGGCCAGGCGCACTTTGTAGCTGTGGCCGGAAAGACGGTTGCCGAACAGGGTGATCTTGCTCATGTGGGGTTCCTGTGCCTGCGTGGGCGTATGCATAAAAGCACGATGATACGCCCAAGGCGCGGGCGGTGGCAGCCCTATAGCCAGCCAGCCGGCAGGCGCTGGCCCAGCCATAGCAGGATTTCCGCCCCTGCCCACCACAGTAGCCCTACGTAGAGCCAGGCCAGCACGGTGGCCGCATAGCCGGCCAGCAGCATGCCGCCGTCGCGCACGCGCAGGCCCCAGGCCAGCAGGGCGATAGCGGCGGCGGGTACCACGTTGTCGAACGACACCAGCGGCATCGGCGTCATCATCGATGCACCGGCCAGCGCCAGCATGCTGCCGTTCAGCCAGCGCCAGCGCGGGCCACTCAGGGCCAGCAGGCGCGGCTGGCTGATGCGCCCCAGCACGCCGGCCAGACGGTGGAGTACGCGGTGCAGCGGGCCATGCAAGGCGTGGGGGACGTGGCGGCGGCCTAGCCAGGCGGGTAGTGGAAAGGGGCGAGCCAGCGCGACAGACAGGGCAACCAGCAGACAAAACGCCCCCACGGTGGTGGCCATGCCGGGAATGGCCACCGGCAACAGCAGCGGTGCGGCCAACAGCCCCAGCCAGGTGAGCTGCTGGCGCGGGTGGCGGCCGATGACCTCGCCTAGCGTGCCGTGCTGCAGTTGCTGCGCGGCCAGCGCGATGCGCAGCCAGCTGCTGCGTGGTGTGGTTTTAAGCGAACGGAGGCGGGTAGGCAGCATGGTGGCGGCAAGTGAAAGCAACAGTGCGATGCGACCGCTCCGTTACCCGCCAGTTCACTTTTGCCAGTAGGTTTTCACGTTTACAAACTCGTACAGGCCGAACTCGGACAGCTCGCGGCCGTAGCCAGAGGCCTTCACGCCGCCAAAAGGCAGGCGCAGGTCGGAGCTGGTGTAGCGGTTGATGAACACCGCGCCGGCTTCGATGTCGCGGCCCAGCTGCCAGGCACGCTCGACATCTGCGCTGAAAATGCTGGCGCCCAGGCCGAAGGGCGTGTCGTTGGCCAGCCTCAGCGCGTCGGCCTCGTCGCGGGCACGCAGGATGGTGGCTACCGGGCCGAATACTTCTTCCTGGTATACGCGGCAAGCCGGCGTGACGTGGTCCAGCACCGTGGCCGGGTAGAAGAAACCGGCGCCGTGCGGCATCACACCGCCTGCCAGCAGGCTGGCGCCGTGGCTGACCGCGTCCAGCACCTGGGCGTGCAGCGCCTCGCGCAGGTCGGCGCGTGCCAGCGGTGCCAGCGTGGTGTGCTCGTCGGCCGGGTGGCCGGGGCGCAGCGCGGCCACGTGTTGCAGAAAGCGCGCCACAAAGGCATCGGCAATCTCGGGTACCACGATCATGCGCTTGGCAGCGTTGCAGCTCTGGCCGGCGTCGCGGTAGCGCGAGTGGGCGGCTTCTTGCGCGGCGGCGTCGATATCGGCGTCGGCCAGCACAATAAAGGGGTTGCTACCGCCCAGCTCCAGCACGGTTTTCTTCAGGTGGCGGCCGGCCAGTGCGGCCACCTGGCGGCCAGCGGTGGTGGAGCCGGTAAACGCCACCGCGTCACAGCCCTTGATGGCGTCCTCGGCCATGTCGTGGTTGATCCAGGCCACGTCCAGCACGTCCAGCCCGGCCTCGTGCACGATATCCAGCAGCAGGGCCGTGCATTGCGGTACCGACGGCGCCGGTTTCACCAGGCAGCCGTTACCGGCCATCAGCGCCGGGATGGCAAAGCGCAGTACCTGCCACACCGGGTAGTTCCACGGCATGATGGCCAGCACCAGGCCCAGGGGCTCGAAAGCCACGCCGCTGCGGCTGGCCTGGGTGGGGATGTCCTTGGGTGCCAGCAGCGTGGGTGCCAGCTCGGCGTAGTAGCGGATCAGCTGGGCTGACTTGTCGATCTCGGCCAGGCATTCGCGTTCCAGCTTGCCCACTTCCAGCGATACCAGCGCCGCCAGCGCGTGACGGTGGGCGCTCAGCGCGTCGGCCAGGCGTAGCAGGCGGCTGGCGCGGGTGGCGGTATCCTGGTGAGCCCAGTGGTGCTGGGCGCGGCGCAGCGCAGCCAGCTGGCTGGCCAGTTGTTCGCTACTGGCAATCGGGCGTGTGAAGACGACTTCGCCGGAGGCGGGGTTACAGCTGGTGAAGGCGGTCATGGCAGGGCGTAGTAAAGGGGTTACATGACGGAAGCACCCCACTGTAACAAATGCGGCCAACCCTGACCACGCTGCCGCAGCACGGGTAAGGTTGGCCGCAGCAGCAAGGCGGGTGTTTATGCCGGCTGCAGATCCAGCGGTTTTTCGCCGGTGAGGAAGTAGTGCATGGTTTCGCTGGCGCTGCGGATGGCGTCGCCAAACGGCAGCGGGTCGGCGCCGCGGAAGAACAGCCCTTTGCTGACCTCGCCACGGAAGGCGGCCGCCAGTTTCAGGTCGATGCAGAACTGGCCTACCTTGGCCAGGCCGTCGCGCAGGCCGCACACGGTCAGGCAGTTCAGCGCCTGCGTGCAGCGCGCCGGGTCGGCTTTGGCGTTGGCTTGCAGCTTGTCTTCGCGCTTGAGGTAGCTTTTCAGGAACGGCGTCAGCACGCCGCGCGCCGGCAGGCCGGCTACCGACATGAATTCGGCAATGTCGTCGCGGCTGGCACCGGCCAGCGTGCGTTTGAAGTTGATGTGGGCGTCGCCGTCGCTGGTGACGGCAAACGCGGTGCCGATCTGCACGGCGCTGGCACCGTAGCTGTTCAGGTAGGTTTGTACTTTTTCGTGGCTGTTGACGCCACCGGCCACGATCAGCGGTACGCGTTCGCGCTCCAGGCCCAGGTCTTTGAACAGCGCGAAGGTTTCTTCCAGCACGCGGGCAAAGTCGAATTTGGCATCGCCCACGTCGGCAATGCGCGCCGCGCCCAGGTGGCCACCGGCGTGATTGGGGTGCTCGATCACGATGGCGTCCGGCAGACGCCCCTTTTTCATCCAGCGCTTGAGCACGATACCGATGCCGCGCGACTCGGACAGAATGGGAATCAGCGCCACGTCCGGGTGGCTGGCGGTCATTTCCGGCAGGTCCAGCGGCAGGCCGGCACCCATTACCACGGCGTGGGCGCCCGATTCGCACGCCTGGCGTACCAGCGCGGCGTGGTTGTCTACCGCCTTCATCACGTTTACCGCCACCATGCCATTACCTTCTGCACGTGCCAGCGCACCCTTGATTTCACGGTCCAGCGCGATCAGGTTCAGGCGGTTGATGCCTTCCTGGCCTTGCTGGTTGGCCGCATCGGCCATCAGGTCTGCGTGCAGGTGGCGCAGGTCCACGCTGGCCACGGTACCCAGGCCACCCGCCCTTGCTACGGCGCCGGCCAGCTGTTTGGCGGAGATACCCACGCCCATGCCTCCTTGCACGATAGGCAGGAGTTCACGGCCACGGATGACGAGGGGGGCAAAAAGGGAGCGGGACATGCGTGCTTTCGGGTGATTAGAGCAGGAGCACGATTCTGACCAGCGTAAAAAAGCCGTGCGTTGACGAGCGTCAAGCACGGCCGGATAGGGCAATGTCCTGCCCGGGGCCTGCGCCTTGGCAAGACCGAGTGTTAACAGGGCCTCATCAGCCCGCCAGACCTTTCTGGATGCCCAGCACAATGGCGTGGGTGCGGTTATTGGCTTCCAGCTTGCGGATGATGTTGGCCGCGTGGAACTTCACCGTCCGCTCGCTGATATCCAGGATGGTGGCGATTTCCCAGTTGGTTTTGCCGCGCATCATCCAGTGGAAGATGTCTTTCTCGCGGTGCGACAGCGGGTTGTTGCCGCTGGGGACTGGCGCCAGACGCTGCAGGGTGGGGTGCAGGTGCGGCAGCAGGCCACCCATCATGCGCAAGGTCGCGGCGTCATCGGCTACGCGCGGTTGCACGTATAGCAGGGTGGCCAGGCCGTCGCGGTGCATGGCAAAGCACGCCGTTGCCGGGCTGGTGTGGGCCAGCCAGGTAAATTGCACCTCGCTGCCAATATCGGCGGGTAGCCGCTGCCAGTCGTGGCTATGGCATGCGGCTGGCTGACCCAGCGTGCGCGGGTTGGCTGTCCAGCCTTGCGGTGTGGCCGAGCCATGAATAATCCACAAGGCAGCGACGGTACTGTCGCTAGCTAGCGTGTGCAGGAAAGTGTGAAGTTCTCTCTCGTCTGCCATCTGCGGCAGGCTGTGGATCCACTCTAGAAGCTGGCAAAGCTGAGTGTGTGACAGACCCGCGGAGATTGAGCCAGAGGCAAAAGGTATACCTTTTGACATACTGTTCCCCTTTTATGTTTTATGTATTGAACGCTTATCTTAACCAAGGGTCGTACCAGGCCCAACATTTCTTCTTCTATGCATGAGTAAATGTAATGGTTGCTATCTTGCTGTGTATTGCCCTTACATAAAACCGGCCTCTACGCCTGTTCTGCTTGTTGCAAAAGCGCATCACTTTGAAAACTGGCTATTTGGACGGGGGAGAACTGGCACAACGGCGGGTGACTAAGGGCATTTCTGCGTGATATGACGCCATTTGACAGGAAATGCGAAAATATCTTTAAGTGAATCTAGTTTTGTCCTATTATTTGTCAGTGAAACTGTCAATTTCACCGAGCTTTACCCCAAAGCCATTTTTAAATAGGGTGTTTTTCAACGCCTGTTATATGTCATCTGCGAGATAGCCCAATGGATACTTTAAAAGCGCTAATGGTCTTCATGACCACTGCTGAGAACGGCAGCTTTTCCGATGCTGCTCGCAAGCTGGGCGTCTCGCCAGCTGCAGTCAGCCAGAGCATTGCCCGTCTGGAGCAAGAACTGGAGGTACGTTTGTTCAACCGTACCACCCGCCAGCTGACCCTTACGGAAGATGGCCGCCGTTTCTATGCACAGTGTCGTGGCCCGGTAAACAACCTGGACTCGGCCATCAACCAGCTCAAAGCCAGCCGCGATGAACCCGCTGGCCACCTGCGCATCAGCCTGCCGAATGCTTTTGGCCGACGCTTCATCCTGCCGCTGATGGAAGAGTTCTGCCAGCGCTATCCGAAGATCCGTGTGTTCTTTGGTATGGACGATCATTTCAGCGACCTGATCGAAGACGGCTACGACGTGGGCGTGCGCGTGGGCATGATGCCGGATAGCCGCATGGTGGCGCGCCACCTGGCGCACATCCCGCAATACGTGGTGGCATCGCCGGACTACTGGGCCGAGCACGGCAAGCCGCGCAGCCCGGAAGAGCTGTCGGCACACGACTGTATCAACTTCCAGTTCCCGACCTCGGGCCGCCTGTACAAGTGGGAGTTCGAACGCAATGGCGAACGTATTCCGCTGGAGGTCACCGGCACTTACACGGTGAACGACGTGGACTCGGTGGTGGAAATGGCTCGCCTGGGCCTGGGTGTGGCGCAGCTGCCGGGGCACGAAGTGCTGGCCGACGTGCGTGCTGGCCGCCTGCAAGCGGTACTGACCGACTACGTGTCGATGGAGCGCTCCATCTATATCTGCTTCCCGCACCGCGACCACATTGCGCCGCGTACCCGCGTGTTTGTCGATTTTGCCGTGGAGAAGCTGCTGGACCACCCGGACATTATCGCCGACCTGCCGGGCGTAGATCTGTCTGCCAAGCGCGAGGCGTTGCGCATGCACCTGGGCCTGTAAGCCGGCCCTGTTTTGCCAAAAGCCCGGCTTGCCGGGCTTTTTTGCGACATGGCCGTTTAACATATTAGACAAAGTGTAGGCGCTTGCGCATAATCCAAGCCATAAACCCGTGCCTGTTGGCCGCAAGTGTTTAAAAAATGGATGGGATACCTCATGAGTCAGCGCATCGAACACACTAATTCCTACTACGCCTATTCTGCTAACCCCAGCCCGGAGCGCCCGGCGCTGGCGGGGAGCGTGCGGGCAGACGTCTGCGTGATTGGCGCCGGCTATACCGGTATCTCCACCGCACTGCACCTGGCGGAAGCCGGCCTGAACGTGGTGGTGCTGGAAAGCGCCCGCGTGGGCTGGGGTGCCTCCGGCCGCAACGGCGGCCAGATTGTGAACAGCTACAGCCGCGATATGGATGTGATCGAGGCGCGCCACGGCAAGGAAGCCGCCAAGCGCCTGGGTGCCATGGCGTTTGAAGGTGGCAAGATCATCCGCGAGCGCATCGCCAAGTACAACATCCAGTGCGACCTGAAAGACGGCAATGTGTTTGCCGCCTTTACCCACAAGCAGCTGGACGAGCTGGACGCCAAGCGCCGCCTGTGGGAAAGCTTCGGCCATACCGGCATCCAGATGATAGACAAGGCCGGCATGCAGCGCATCGTGAACTCCAACGAGTACGTGGGCGCACTGCTGGATAACTGGGGTGGCCACATCCACCCGCTAAACCTGGTACTGGGCGAGGCAGCCGCGTTCGAGTCGCTGGGTGGCCGCATCTATGAACAATCAGCCGTCACCAGCGTGGTACGCGGCCAAGCTGCCGTGGTGAAAACCGCTGGCGGCCAGGTGACTGCCGATTTTGTGGTGGTGGCCGGTAATGCCTATCTTGGCGACCTGATTCCGATGCTGGCCGAGAAAACCCTGCCGTGCGGCACCCAAGTGGTAACGACCGAGCGCCTGTCGCCCGAGCTGGCGCGCAGCCTGCTGCCAGGCGACAACTGCGTGGAAGACTGCAACTTCCTGCTGGACTACTACCGCCTGACCGGCGACAACCGTCTGCTGTACGGCGGCGGCACGGTATACGGTGCGCGCGACCCGGGTGCCATCGAAAGCCTGATCCGCCCGAAAATGCTGAAAACCTTCCCGCAGCTGAAAGACGTGAAAATCGAATTCGGCTGGACCGGCAACTTTTCGCTCACTCTCACGCGCCTGCCGCAAGCTGGCCGTATCGATAACAACATCTACTACTCGCAAGGCTGCAGCGGCCACGGTGTCACCTACACCCACCTGGCCGGCCGCATCATGGCCGAAGCCATTCGCGGCCAGAGCGAGCGCTTTGACGCCTTTGCCAGCTTGCCGCATTACCCGTTCCCGGGTGGCCGCCTGTTCCGTGTGCCCATGCTCACGCTGGGTGCCTGGTGGTACGGCATGCGCGACAAGCTGGGTCTGTAATGCCGGCAGGTGCCGGGCACCTGCCTTACTCTCTGTCCATCCTGGGCTGGCCTCGTGCCAGCCATTTTTTTGCCTGTCAGAACGGCCACACCAGCTTGGTTTTGGCCACCGCAATCATGTATACCGGCATGGCCACGGCGGCAGCCAGTACCACCGCGCGCCACGGCGAGCCGTGCAGTTTTTTCAGGCCGATGGTGCCCAGCGCGATATACGCCAGCAGCGCGGCGATCTTGGCGGCCAGCCACGGCTGGTTATGCGGCGACAGGCCGGCCATCACCGCCAGCGTGATGGCTGCGGCCAACAGGCCGGTGTCGATCACGTGCGGCGCGATTTTCAGCGCACGCGCCTGCAGCAGGGCAGGGCGGGTGTAAGACAGCACGGCGCGGGTAGCAAACAGGGTGACGGACAGATACGCCAGCCCGGCGTGCGCGTGTTTCAGAACCTGATAATCCATGGTGAAGCCTCAAAGTAGATAGACGTCGTGCGGCGCGATCATACCGCTTTGTACCGCATGCAGAATGCTAAACTGCCGGGGTCGATGACCACGCCATAGCCTGCGCCATGCCGCTGAACCTGTATCAATCCAACCGCCTGGAAGCCCTGGGCATTCTGTACAGCCACCTCACAGACAGCCCGCTGGCCGATGCGTTCGCACCGGAAGTCATCATGGTGCAAAGCCGTGGCATGGGGCGCTGGCTGACATTGAACCTGGCGCAGCAGCGCGGGCTGGCGGCCAACCTGGAATTCGTGCTGCCGGCCGGCTTTGGCTGGCGGCTGATGCAGGCAGTGCTGCCCGAGCTGCCACCCAAATCCGCCTTTGCCCCCGACGTGTTGTGCTGGCGGCTGATGGACGTGCTGCCCACGCTGGCCGGCGAGCCGTTCATCCCGCTGCAGCGCTATTTGCAGGGTGGCGAGCTGGCGTGCTTCGAGCTGGCCGGCAAGATTGCCGATATCTACGACCAATACCTGGTATTCCGCCCCGACTGGATACGCGCCTGGGAAGCCGGCCGCCTGCTGGGGCTGGGCGAAGACGAAGCCTGGCAGGCCGCGCTGTGGCAAAGGTTGGCCGCAGAGGTGCCCGGCCGTCACCGCGTGATGATGCTGGACGACTTCTTTGCCCGCCTGCGCAGCGAGCACCTGCCGCAGCGCGTGTCGGTATTCGGCATCGCCACCCTGGCGCCCATGTATCTGGCGCTGCTGCAGCGCATGGCCGAGCTTACCGAGGTGAATGTGTTCCTGCTCAACCCCAGCGAAGCCTACTGGGGCGACCTGCAGGCGCGCAGCCGCCAGGCCATGTTGTTTGACGACGACGCCAGCGCCGGCGGCCACCCGCTGCTGGCGTCGCTGGGCCAGCAGGGGCGCGACTTTTTCGACGAGCTGGCCGGCGGCGTGGCGCAGCCCATGTCGGCCTTCATGGCGCCGGACGGCCACAGCCTGCTGGCGCGCCTGCAGCACGATATCCTTACGCTGACCCCGCCTGCGGCCAACGTGGCACCCTATCGCGCGGGCGATGCGTCCATCCGCTGTCATATCGCCCACAGCCCCATGCGCGAGCTGGAGGTGCTCAAAGACCAGCTGCTGGCCATGCTGGCCGCCGACCCGTCGCTGACACCGGCCGATATCGCCGTGCTCACCCCCGATATCAACGCCTACGCGCCGTACATCGACGCCGTATTCGGCTACCGCAGCGACGCGCCGTCCATCCCCTACAGCATTGCCGACCGCCGCCTGGCGCGCGAGGTACCACTGCTGGCCACCTTTGGCGCCGTGCTGCAGCTGGCCGACTCGCGCTTTGCCGCCAGCGACGTACTGGCCCTGCTGGACTGCCCGGCGCTCTTGGCGCGCTTTGGCCTGGCCGACGACGACGTCAGCCTGCTGGCGCAATGGGTGCGCCAGGCCGGCATACGCTGGGGGCGCGACGCCGAACACAAAGCCCGGCTTGGCCTGCCCGCCGAGCCCACGCACACCTGGCGCTGGGGGCTGGACCGCCTGCTGCTGGGCACCATGCTGCCCGCCAGCCTGGCTGGCGACGGCGCGCCGCTGTTTGCCGGCCTGCTGCCCGATAGCGCCGCCCAGGGCCAGGCCGCCGACAAGCTCGCCAGCCTGGCCAGCCTGTACGACGTGCTGGCAGGGTTGGCCGCAGACTGGGCGCAGCCCGCCAGCATGGCCGGCTGGGCGCAGCGCCTGCGCGACGCCGCGGCGCAGCTGTTCCTGGTGGACGAAGCCGACGAAGCCGCGCTGCAGCTGCTGCACGGCATTGCCGATACGCTCACCGCCGACGCCTCGCTGGCGCAGTTTGACGGCGCGCTGCCGCTGGCGGTGATCCGTGACGCCGTGCTGCGCCAGCTGGACATGTCGTCCAGCGGCGGCTTCCTTACCGGCGGGCTTACCTTCTGCGCCATGGTGCCGATGCGCTCCATCCCGTTCCGCGTGCTGTGCCTGGTGGGCATGAACGACGGCGCCTACCCGCGTGACGAGCGCCCGGTCAGCTTCGACCTGGTAGCGCGTAACCCGCGCCGTGGCGACCGCTCGCGCCGTTTCGACGACCGCTACCTGTTTCTGGAAGCCATTCTGTCCGCCCGCGACGCGCTGTACCTGAGCTGGGTTGGCCGCAGCGTGCGCAGCGACGAGCCATTGCCGCCGTCGCCGCTGGTGGCCGAGCTGCTGGACACCCTGGCCAGCATGTGCGGCGGCGATGTGGCACCGGCCATCACCACCCGCCACCCGCTGCAGCCCTTCAGCCGCCGCAGCTACGACGGCAGCCTGCCCAGCTACGAGCCGCTATGGGCCGCCGCGCTGGCGCAGCCGGCCGCCGCCGCGCAGCCCTTTGCCAGCACGCTGCCCGCCGTGGCACCGCAGGTGGTGCTGCTGGCCGACTTTCTGCGCTTCTGGCGCAACCCGGTACGCGCCTGGCTGGCCGACCGCCTGGGCCTGAAACTGGCGCGCCACGCCGACGATCTACCGGTGCGCGAACCGTTTGCCATCGACCGCGACAGCCGTAGCGACATCCGCGACACCCTGGTCGGCAGCCTGCTGGCCGGCAAGCCGCTGCGCCACGCCGAAGCCCGCCTGGCCGGGCAGGGCCTGCTGCCCGATGCCGCGCTGGGCGACGCCTGCCTGGCGCAAGAACGCGCCGCCAGCGCCCGCTTTGCCGCGCGCCTGCCATCCAGCCTGCTGGCCGACACCCTGCCGCCGCAGCCGGTACGGCTACAGCTGGGCGGGGTGATGCTCAGCGGCGAGCTGGCCGGCCTGCGCCCCGAAGGCCTGCTGCGCGTGGTACCGCGCAAGGCCTACGCCACCGAGTTCATCACCCTGTGGCTGGAGCATCTGGTGAGGTTGGCCGCAGGCCTGCCCGGCATCGCCCCCGATAGTGTGCTGTACGCCGACGACGGCGTGTATCGCCTGGGTGCCAGCAGCCGCGATGGCCAGCCGCTGGACGCCCACGCGCTGCTGGCAGCGTGGATGGCGCGCTACCTGCAGGGCCAAAGCCAGCCGCTGCCGTTCTTTGCCCGCACCTCGCTGGCCTACGCCCGCGCCGAGCCAGGCAAGCAAATGGGCGCCGCGCAAAACGAATGGTCGCCCGACTTCACCGGCCTGGGCCGCACCCCGCAGCGCGACGACGCGGCCAACCTGCTGGCCTTCCGCCACCTGGAGCCGCTGTCCGACCCGCTGTTCGCGCAACTGGCCGATACGCTGTTGGCGCCGCTGGTGGGCGCACTGCAGCTGGAGAAGGACTGAAATCCTTTTAGCTACGAACCCCACGAAAAGACACGAAAGTAGTCAGTAAGAAGAGTGTTATCAGACAGTTTTTCGTGTTGGTTCGTGGTTTTCGTGGCAAAACAGCCTTTGATTTTCTGACGCTCGCAGCAAAATTCTATTGAAACCCCTTTACGGTCGTACCGCATGCAAGCCCTAGACGCCCTGAACTGCCCGCTGTCGGGCATCAACCTGATCGAAGCCTCGGCCGGTACCGGCAAGACCTGGACCATTGCCGCGCTGTACACACGCCTGCTGCTGGAGGACGCGCCGGACGGCACACCGCCGCCCACGCTGGACCGCCTGCTGGTGGTGACCTATACCAAGGCCGCCACCGCCGAGCTGCGCGAGCGCCTGCGCCGCCGCCTGGTGGAGCTGCAGCAGGTGCTGGACGGCGGCGCGACGGCCGACCCGTTTCTGCAGGCCATGGCGCACAGGTTGGCCGCAGGCGACATGCCGCTGGCGCAGCAGCGCCTGCGGGCGGCCATCAATGATTTTGATGCGGCGGCCATCTACACCATCCACGGCTTTTGCCAGCGCGTGCTCACTGACGCCGCTTTTGACAGCGGCCAGACCTTTGCCGCCGAGCTGGCCACCGACAACCACGCCGACCTGCAGCAGCTGGCCGACGATTTCTGGCGCACGCACATCGTGGCGCAGCCCGCGCTGGCGCAGGTGCTGGCCGAAAACGGCGACACGCCGGACGCCTGGCTGGCCGAGGTGCGGCCGTATTTGTCCAAACCCTATCTGCGCACCCCAAGCATCGACAGCGCCGCACTGTTGGCCGCACGTGAAGCCGTCGCGGCAGCCTGGGCGCCACTGCAGGCCGATAGCGCCACGCTGGCCGAAGGCTGCGCGCTATTGTTGGCCGCAGAAGGGCTGAAGCAGACCAGCTACAAGCCGGCGCAGTGCCAGCGCTACGTGCGCCTGCTGCAGATGCTGGCCGCCGACGCCAGCCTGCCGCAGCTATCGTCCACGCAGGCCAAAGACCTGGCGCGCCTGGGGCAAAGCCAACTGGACAAAGGCGTCAACAAGGGCCACAGCGCGCCGCAGCACCGGCTGTTTGCGCTGGTGGATGGCTGGCTGGCCGCGTGGGACAGCTACAGCCGCCAGCTGGCGCAGAATATTGCCGGGCTCAAGCTGGCCATGATCGCGTGGATAGACCGGCACGCCGTGGCGCTGCGCCGTGCCACGCGCAGCCGCGGCTTTGACGACCTGCTTACCGACCTGGCCAGCGCGCTGGACGACCCCGAGCACGGCGCCAGGTTGGCCGCACGCATTGCCGCCGACTTTGCCATAGCGCTGATCGATGAATTCCAGGATACCGACCCGCTGCAGTACCGCATCTTCCGCCGCGCCTTTGTGCAGCAGGCGCGTCCGGTGTTCATGGTGGGCGACCCCAAGCAGGCCATTTACAGCTTTCGCGGCGCCGACATTTTTGCCTACCTGAGCGCGCGCGACGATGCCCCGGCCGACAAGCAATACACGCTGCTGACCAACCGCCGCAGCCAGCCGCCGCTGGTGGCGGCGGTGAGCCAGCTGTTCGACCGGCCGCAGCCCTTTCTGCTGGACGGTATCGACTACCCGCAGGTCGACGCGGCGCCCAGTGGCGGCAGCACCCTGCACGTGGCCGACGACGACAGCGCGCTCACCGTGCTGGCCTTTCCCGCCAGCGATAGCGACAAAGGCGTAAACAAGGCCGAGGCCACGCAATACGCCGCCGAGGCCACCGCCCACGAGATCGCCCGCCTGCTGGCGCTGGCACGCCAGGACAAGGCGCAGCTGGAAAAGGGCGACAGCCGCCGCGCGCTGGCTGGTGGCGATATGGCTGTGCTGGTGGCCACCCACCGTCAGGGCGACGCCGTGCGTGATGCCCTGGCTGCCCGCGGCGTAAAAGCGGTAGCGCTGACGCAGGAAAGCGTGTTTGCCAGCCACGAGGCTGGCGAGCTGCTGGCGCTGCTGCGCGCCTGGGCGGAGCCCGCGTCCGAAACGCGGCTGAAAGTGCTGTGCGCTACCACACTGCTGGGGCTGGACGCGGCGCAGCTGCTGCAGCTGGCCGAGGACGAGGCGGCGTGGGAAGCGCGGCTGGTGGCCAACCACGACGACCACAAACAGTGGCAGCAGCGCGGCTTCATGGCCGCCTGGCGTGGCTTCATGGCACGCGAGGGAGTGGCTGCGCGCCTGTTGCCGCTGCCGGACGGCGAGCGCCGCCTGACCAACCTGGGCCACCTGGCCGAGCTGTTGCAGCAGGAAGCCGAGCGCATTGCCGGCCAGGCGCCGCTGCTGGCGTGGTTCGAGGCCGCCGTGGCCAGCCCGCCGGCGGGCGAGGAAGCCCTGCTGCGGCTGGAAAGCGACGCCGAGCTGGTGAAGATCGTCACCATCCACACCTCGAAAGGCCTGCAGTACCCGCTGGTGTTCTGCCCCTTCCTGTGGGACGGCGCGCTGGAGCGGCGCGACACCACCTTCTGGCGCTACCGCGACGGCGGCGAGTCGTGGCTGGCGCCGGGCGAGCTGGTAAGCGACGCCGCGCGCGACGCCGCCCGCAGCGAGATCCTGGCCGAAAAGCTGCGCCTGCTGTACGTGGCGCTGACCCGCGCCGAGCACCGCCAGTACATCGTGTGGGGGCACGTGCAAAAGATGCAGACCGCCGCGCTGTCGTGGCTGCTGCACGGCCGCCATGCGGCCAACCTGGCCAGCCTGGAAGACACGCCGCTATCCGACGCTGCCATCAGCGCCGACCTGGCCGCTTACGCGCGCAGCCAGCCCGGCGCGGTGCATTGCCGCAGCGTGAACGTGGCCATGAACACGCTGCCCGCGCTGCAAGCCGATAGCTTTACCCCGCAGCTGGCCACGGTCAGCCGCCGCCTGCGCACGCCGTGGTGGGTAAGCAGCTTCAGCAGCCTGACCCGCCACCTGCACGGCGGCGGCGCGGCACAGGTGGGCGAGGCGCCGGACCACGACCACGGCCCGCTGCAGGACGTGGCTGCCGCCGAGCAGCTGGCCGACCGTTTTGCCTTCCCGCGCGGGGCACGTGCCGGTACCTGCCTGCACGATATGTTCGAGCGCGCGGACTTTACCCGGCCGCAAGGTTGGCCGCAGGTGGTGGCCGAGGCGCTGCAGCGCCATGGCTTTGACGCGCAGTGGCAAGACGCCGCGCTGGCCATGCTGCACTCCGCCATCCAGGCCGAGCTGGCCCCGGGCGTGCATTTGGCAGATATCCCGCCTTCGCGCCGCCGCGTGGAGATGGAATTCACCCTGCCAGCCAACGGCCTGAACCTGGCCGCCCTGCAAGCCGCGCTGTGCCACCCGGCGCATGGCCTGGCCGCGCCGCTGCGCGAGGCGGCGGGCACATTGAGTTTCGAGCGCGTACAGGGCTATCTGAAAGGCTTTATCGACCTGGTGTTCATTGCCGATGACGCGCTGTGGCTGGTGGATTACAAGTCCAACCACCTGGGCGACAGCTACGCCGACTACGGCACGGCACAGTTGGCCGCGTCCATCGCGCGCGAACATTACTACCTGCAGTACCTGATTTATTGCGTGGCGCTGCGCCGCTATATTGCCCAGCGCGCGCCGCAGCTGCGCCTGGGCGGCGTGCGTTACCTGTACCTGCGCGGTATCGACGGCAAGGGGCAGGGCGTGTGGTGCGATGCGCCGGATGACGCACTGCTGGCGGCGCTGGACGCGCTGTTCGTGCCCTAGGCAATCAGGCAGACGCACCGTGCCCGTCGGCCTACACTGAGTAGACAACGCAAGACCAAGGCAAGGAGGAGATATGGGACGACGCATGCTATGCCTGCTAGCGATATGGCTATGCTGGACACCTCTTTTACAGGCAGCACAGCCGAATATTGTCTTTATCCCCAAGGGGGCCTCGCACGTGTTCTGGAAAGAAATGGCACGCGGGGCGCAAGACGCTGCGCTGGGCTTGAGCATCAATATGGTCTGGCGCGGCCCCGCGCTGGAAAACGATGCCACGGCGCAGGCCAAGCTGCTGGGCCATTATGCGGCCAAGGGTTTCGCCGGCATGATCGTGGCCCCCAACGCCTCGGCCGCCT
Source organism: Vogesella sp. XCS3 (assembly GCF_020616155.1). NCBI lineage: Bacteria > Pseudomonadati > Pseudomonadota > Betaproteobacteria > Neisseriales > Chromobacteriaceae > Vogesella > Vogesella sp. XCS3. The sequence goes on from NZ_CP085530.1 coordinate 3,206,142, forward strand.
TGCAGCTACCGTTGCAGCAGGTAAAGAACGCGGGTAGCAAGGTGGTGATTGTGGATTCGCCGCTGCAGCCCGCGCCGCGCAAAGTGCTGCTGCTGCGCTTTTCGGCCAAGCACGACTCCACGCGCGAGCGCGAGAATGCCTTTCGCGACCGTTTGCAGCAGCTGCTGCCGGCCAGCCGTATAGAAGAAGGTGAAGAAGTAGGCATCACGGTATTCGATACCCGCGACAAGGTGCAAAAAGTGCTGGCTGCCCACCCCGATGCCGACCTGGTATTTACCCCGAACGAATCCACCACCGAGGGCACCATCCAGGCACTGCAGGATGCCGGCCTGGCCGGCAAGCTGCGCCATATCGGCTTTGACTACTCCCCGCGTATCGACCGTGCGCTGTCTGGCGGCCAGCTGCTGGCGGTGGTGATGCAAGACCCCTACCAGATGGGGGTGCGAGCCATGACCATTCTTGCCGAGCTGCTGCAGAAAAAGCCGGTGCCTGCCGTTTCCTATACGCCTGCCACGCTGGTAACCGCCGGAGATCTGGCGCAGCCCGTGGTGCAGGCGCGGGTGCGGCCTTACCTGGATTACCTGCAACGCTAGGCAGGATATTGGCTGTACACCCCGCTATCGCCTTACAATCCTGTCATGCCGTGCTGCGGCCAACCTGACAGGAAGGAATACCATGTTCGAATCTGCCGAGATCGGCCACGCTATCGACAAGGCGGCCTATAAAGCCGAGGAAGCCACCCTGCGCGAGGCCCTGCTGGAGGTGCAGTACGAGCTGAAACAGCGTGGCGAGTTTCCGGTATTGATCCTGATCCACGGCATGGACGGGGCAGGCCGCGGCGAGACCCTGAACCAGATCAACGAATGGCTGGACCCGCGCCTGATCCACACCGCCGCCTTTGACGCGCCCAACGACGACGCCCGCGAGCGCCCGTGGATGTGGCGCTACTGGCGCGAGCTGCCGGCCAAAGGGCGCATCGGCATGTTCTTTGGCTCCTATTACTCAGACGCGCTGTTCGACCGTGTGGCCAGCACAACCAACCGCGACACCTTCGACAAGCAGCTGTTCGATATCCTGCGTTTTGAACGCATGCTGGCCAACGACGGTGTACTGGTGCTGAAGTTCTGGCTGCACCTCACCGAAGAAAAACAGAAAAAACGCCTGAAGACGCTGGAAAAAGACCCGGCCACCGCCTGGCGCGTCAGCCAGGCCGACTGGCAGCACCACCAGCAGTACGGCCGCATCAAGAACACCGCCGAGCACATGATGCGCCTCACCAATACCGCCTACGCCCCCTGGCTGGTGGTGGACGGCGAAGACGCCAACTACCGCAGCCTGGCGGTGGGGCGCGCCCTGCTGCAGGCCTTGCAGCAGCGCCTGGCCATGGCCGAATCCTGGCACCCGCGCTCGGACGCCGCGCCCATCACGCCGCCCGCCGACAACAAGCTGCTACTGGAATCGCTGGTGCTGGATCACGAGCTGTCCAAAGACGACTACAAGCAGCAGCTGGCCGTGCTGCAAGGCCGCCTGAACGGCCTGACGCGTGACCCGCGCTTTGCCGAGCACTCGCTGGTGCTGGCGTTTGAAGGCAACGATGCAGCCGGTAAAGGTGGCGCCATCCGCCGCATCACCCAGGCGCTGGACGCGCGGCACTATCGCATCGTGCCGGTAGCCGCCCCCACCGAAGAAGAGCGCGCCATGCCATGGCTGTGGCGTTTCTGGCGCCACGTGCCGGGCAAGGGCAAGGTCACCATCTTCGACCGCACCTGGTACGGCCGCGTGCTGGTAGAACGGGTGGAAGGCTTTGCCGACACCGCCGACTGGATGCGCGGCTATTACGAGATCAATGACTTCGAGCACCAGCTCACCGACAACAAGGCCATCGTGCTGAAGTTCTGGCTGGCTATCAGCGCCGACGAGCAACTGGCGCGCTTCAAATCGCGCGAGGAAACCGGCTTCAAGCGCTTCAAGATCACCGAAGAAGACTGGCGTAACCGCGATAAATGGGACGACTACAAGGTGGCGGTGTGCGACATGATAGACCGCACCAGTACCAGCGCCGTGCCGTGGACGCTGGTGCCGGCCAACAACAAGTACTACGCCCGCATCAAGGTGCTCACCACCGTGTGCGAGGCGCTGGAAGCCAGGCTGGGCAAGGCATGAGTGTGATGGAAGCCGCCGATAGCCTGCTGCCGGCGCAGCTGGCCGGCCTGATGGCGCGGCTGGACCCGCAGCACGGTGCCGCGCTGCAGCCTGTACTGCAACGCCTGTTGGCCGCCCTGGCCAGCGGGCATGTCTGCCTCACCGGCCTGACGCGGGACGAGTTCGCCTGGCTACGCCACAGCCCGCTGGCGGGCCGCCCCGGCGACTATGCCCCGCTGATTGTGGACGACGCTGGCCGCCTGTATCTGGCGCGGCAGTGGCAGGACGAAACCCGCCTGGTGGCCGCCCTGCAGGCGCTGGCCGCCGACCCCCAGCCGCTGGCCGGCGACGTGGACAGCGTGCTGGACAGCCTGTTTGCCGGTGCGCCGCGTGGTGACTGGCAAAGGTTGGCCGCATGGCTGGCCACGCAGCACCGCTTCATGGTGATTTCCGGTGGCCCCGGTACCGGTAAAACCACCACCGTGGTGCGCCTGCTGGCCGCGCTGGCGGCGCTATCCGGCCGCCCGCTGGTCATGGCCATGGCGGCCCCTACCGGCAAGGCCGCCGCGCGGCTGACCGAGTCGGTACGCGCTGCCCGCGACGCGCTGCCAGTGGATGCTGCTACCCGCGCCCAGCTGCCGGACAAGGCGCAAACGCTGCACCGCCTCATCGGCCTGCTGCCCGGTACCGCCCGCCCGCGCCACCATGCGGCCAACCCCTTGCCGCTGGACGTGCTGGTGGTAGACGAAGCCTCGATGGTAGACCTTACCCTGATGGCGCAAACCGTGGCCGCGCTGCCGCCGCACGCGCGGCTGATTCTGCTGGGCGACCGTTACCAGCTGGCCTCGGTAGACGCCGGTGCCGTACTGGGCGATCTGTGCAGCCAGCAGGCCTGGCGCACGGCCACGGCGGCGCAGCTGCAGGCGCTAGGCACCACGCCGCCAGGGCTGGTGGACGATAGCGCCATGCTGGCCGACAGCGTGGTGGTGCTGGAAAAAAGCCACCGCTTTGGCGAGCACTCCGGTATTGGCCGCCTGGCCCGTGCCGTGAACGCAGGCGATACGGCACAGGTCGGCGCGCTACTGGCCGATGCGGCCAACCAGGACATTGCCAGCCTGCCGCAGTTGCCCGACGCTGCCGGCCTGCACGCATTGCGCGGCGGCTACTGGCAAGCGCTGGATGCGTTGGGCGAGGGCGATAACTGGCCGGCGCTGTTTGCCGCCTTCAACCAGTGCATGCTGCTGGCGGCAGAGCGCCACGCGGTGACGCAGATCAACGAGCAGGTCAGCACCGAGTTGGTGCGCCTGGGGCGCAAGCCGGCCGATAGCGACTGGTACCCTGGCCGGCCGGTCATGATTACGCGCAACGACTACAGCGTGGGCTTGTTTAACGGCGATATCGGCCTGACCGTACCGCGGGGCGGCCGCCTGCGCGTGATCTTCCCCACCACCGACGGTGGCTGGCGCGAAGTATCACCCGCGCGCCTGCCGGAGCACGACACCGTGTACGCCATGACCGTGCATAAATCGCAGGGCTCCGAGTTTGGCCAGGTGTGGCTGGCCTTGCCGCAGCAGCCGACGGCCACGCTGACCCGCTCGCTGGTGTACACCGCCATTACCCGTGCCCGGCAGCGTTTTGTGCTGGCCGGTAGTCTGGCCGTATTGCAAGCCGCCGTGCAGTACGCGCCGGCGCGTCAATCCGGCCTGGCTGAAAAAATTTGGGGAAAGGGCTTGACGGCCTGAAAAGGCATCTGTATAGTTCGGGTCTTGTTCGGAGTGTAGCGCAGCCCGGTAGCGCATCTGCTTTGGGAGCAGAGGGTCCAAGGTTCAAATCCTTGTACTCCGACCAGAATTAAAAAAGCCGCAGTCATCTGACTGCGGCTTTTTGCATTGTCTTGGCAGCCCAACCTTGGCTGCATTTATCGAAGTGTTGCATTCGTGCACGTCGGCTAGCAGCGCACCGGTTTGCTACCGCCAAAGCAAGGCAATGCCTGATCAATATCCGTAAGATGGCGCCTTCACGAAGCAGCAGGGAGTTGTCATGCAGGTGCAAGGCGTTGCCGGATTGCTGGAAAAAATCATCCGCTACGATCAAACGGCGTTTATCCCCTTGGCGCTGGGTGGTGCGCCTATCGGCTTTATCAATCAGGTCTGGTGCGAGCGCCTGCTGGCACACCACGGCGAACTGTTCGCGCTGCAAGACGGCGTGATGCAGCTGCTGGCCACCGATATGACCTACAGTGCACGCAGTACTTTGCTGCAAGCTGCGGCCGAAGCCTGGCGTGATGCTGGCTGGTTTAGCGGCTGGCGCAACGAGAAATTCATTGCCTATCTGCCTGATGGTACCCCCTGTTTCGAGCTGGAACGCGCAGCCTTTCGCCCGCTGGGCCTTACCAGCCGTGCCGTACACCTCAACGGCTTGACCCGCCTGCCCGATGGCGAAGTGCGCATGTGGATTGGCCGGCGCAGCCCGTTCAAGGACGTGGCGCCGAACCGGCTGGATAACCTGATGGGCGGTGGCGTGGCGGCCGGCGAAAGCATCATGGACGCACTGCTGCGCGAAGGCTGGGAAGAAGCCGGCATGCCAGCAGAACAGCTCTCACCACTGCAGCAGCAGGCGCTACTGCTGGCGACCCGCCCGGTAGCCCGTGGCCTGCACCGCGAATGGCTGTTTGTTTACGATATCTGGCTGGCACAGGGCGATATCCCGCAAAACCAGGATGGCGAAGTGGCCGAGCACGTGCTGATGACGCTGGCCGAAGTGGAGCAGCACATCATCAACGGGCAATTCATGAGCGATGCCGCACTGGTGGCCATCGACTGCCTGGCGCGCCTGGGCTACTGGGGTAGCCAGGTCGCACCGTTGCAGGCGCTATTGTCCGAGGTGCGCGGCACGGTGGGGCAAAACGTGCAGGGAAAATAGCGGTCTGTCAGGTCGTGCAGCCAAAAAGCCAGCCATGGGTTGGCTTTTTTTGTTGATGCCGGGTTTTCTCCGGCAAGCGGGGGTAAGCGACATTTGGCTGCAATGGCGCGCCTGTATGGTTAGGCGGATAAGTTGGCCGCAATAAACTGACCGCAGGAGCTTGCCTTGTTTCGTGTGCGCTTGATTTCCGATTATTTCGGGGTGGATGAGGGTGGCCCCATTCATGCCACCCGGGAAGACGCCGTGCGTGCTGCCCGGCTGATGCTTGGCATTCACTCCTACCCGGTGCGGGCAGAGATCCGCCAGTTTGTTGATGGCCGCTTTCGCCAGACGCGGGTGGTCGGGGTGCTGGCGCGCGGCTAGCGGCAATCCATCGGGCATGAAAAAGCCCCACAGCCAGGTGGCGTGGGGCTTGATATTCTGTTGGCGTACCCGACTGGAGTCGAACCAGCGACCTTCAGCTTCGGAGGCTGACACTCTATCCAACTGAGCTACGGGTACACGCAAGCCGCGCAATATAGCCTATGCATGGCGTTTTCGTCTAGCGCCATTGCGTTTGCGCAAACATTATCGATGGGACATTTTGCCGCAGCAAGGCTTTGCCGTATAATTTCCCTATTCTTCGGATTGTCATTATTAATTCAGGTGAGGCAGGAATGAGCAACGAAACCAAAGCCCCAGGCAAGATCGTGCCGGTTTTGCTGGGTGTTGTCGTGCTGTTGGTAGTAGCAGTGTATCTGCTGGCCAAATTGGCCACCGGCGGCTTTGATGTCAACGCAGAAGTGATGACCAAGGAAGCTGTCGCTGCCCGCCTGAAGCCGGTTGGCGAAGCCAAAGCCAGCGATGCCCCTCCGGGGATGAAAACCGGCCAGCAAGTTTACGAAGGCATCTGTATTACCTGTCATGGCGCCGGCCTGGCCGGTTCGCCCAAGTTTGGCGATGCTGGTGCATGGGGTGCGCGTGTAGCCAAAGGCTGGGATACCCTGACATTGCATGCCCTGCAAGGCTTTAATGCCATGCCAGCCAAAGGTGGTGCTGCCGACCTGACCGACGACGAAGTGAAACGCGCCGTGGCGTACATGGGTAATGCCGGTGGTGGCAAGTTTACCGAGCCGCCAGTAGGTGGTGCAGCCGCTGCGGGTGCAGCGCTGGATCCGGCTGTAGCAGGCAAGAAAGTTTACGAAAGCGTGTGTGTAGCCTGCCACGCTACCGGTGCTGCCGGTGCGCCGAAGTTCGGCGACAAGGCTGCCTGGGGCCCGCGTCTGGGCAAAGGCCTGGATGGCTTGATCGCTTCGGCTACCAAAGGCCTGAACGCCATGCCGCCTAAAGGTGGTTTCACCGGCTCGGACGAAGAGTTCAAGGCTGCTGTAACTTACCTGACCAACGCTGCCAAATAAAACGGGCTGCTGTTACCAAAAACGCCGCGATGTATCGCGGCGTTTTTGTTTTTGTGTGTCGCGTTCAAGCTACTTGGTCGCATGAGTGCTTGCAGGCCTCTCTGGCAGCCTGGGTAGTACATCGCCAGTGCAGGGCAAGCTGCTACCCTGACATCCGCCGTGCCGGTCTGGCCGGACGGCTGGCCTTGTATGCGGCCAACCTTTACGGTTTCATGCCTGCCAGCAGGCTACCGAGTACCTGGTCGGCGTTATCTACGCGAATCAGGCCTTGGCGCGGGTATTCCAGATCCACGATCACAAATACCGCCAATGCCATGATGGCGGCAAATACCACGATGTGTAGCCAGCTGCGCTGTACGTTGGCCGCAGAGTCAAAGCCGATCAGCAGCGCGCCTACCAGTACCAGAATGCCCAGCAGCAGGTAAACCACCATTGGCGGGTGATTCTGGCTGGCCATGGCGCGGGTGGTGGTGATGTCGAACATCTCGTTCAAGGCGGGCAAGAGCAATACGCCAGCCTGTGGTGCTGCCTGCGGATGCTGGCTGGCGGCCAGGGCCTGTTGCCAGATCTGGTTTTGCAGGGCGGTGGTGGTGGCTTGTTCTTGCTGTTGCAGCGCACTTTGGCCGCCGTGGCGATAGGCGGTGCTGCGCAGCTCGGTGTAATGGCGGAATGCTTGGCGTAGCGGGCCCTGGTTCGCTGCCGGCAGCAATTCCAGCCGTAGCCAGGCGGTGCCGATGGCGTTGGCTTCCTGGGTAATCAGGTGGCGGCGGGCTTCGAAGCGTTCGGCTGCACCGGAGAAGGTGAAAGCAATCAGCAAGCCCATCAAGCCGAATACGGCTGCTTCGGCTGCGCCGGCGCCCTTGGCCGGGTCATCCTGGCTACGTGCGCTGCGCGCCAGGCCAATGCGGCGGCCCAGCTCGTAGCACATCATCATGCCGATAAACAGGCCGCAACCAACCAGTGCGGTGGTAATGGTGAGATCCATACTGCGCTCCTCAATGATGACGTAATAGGTTCATATTGAGCCGAGTGTGGTCTGTGGCTGGGGGCGCTGTAAAGCGCAGGCGCGGCTAGTGCGGCGGCTAGTTGTCTTTATCGTCGGTTTTCTGCACCTTGCTGCCCAGCATGGCACTCAGGCTGGCCAGTTTGCTCTTGCCTTCGGTTTTGCTGACGATAGGCTCGCCGCCTTTTTTGCCGAAGTGGCGCAGGTCGTCGCCGCTGATTTCGCCGATAAAGCGCGACGGCTCCACAAACAGCCATTCGCCGGCGCGGCGGCGCTTCACGCAGTAGGTGAGGGTGAGGCTGCGCTGGGCGCGGGTAATGCCCACGTACATCAGGCGGCGTTCTTCTTCTACCATACCGTTATCTACCGACTCGCTGTGCGGCAGGATGCCTTCCTCGCAGCCCACCAGGAACACGTGCGGGTACTCCAGGCCCTTGGAGGCGTGCAGCGTGGACATGTGTACCGCGTCGACATCGCCCTCGTCGCGGCCTTCCAGCATGGTGATCAGTGCAATGGTCTGGGTGAGCTCGATCAGGTTTTTACTGTCCGCTTCGCCCTTGCGCTGCAGCCAGGCCACCAGCTCGAACACGTTCTTCCATTTGCTTTCCGCCGCCTTGGGGCTGTCCTCGCTGTCGTACAGCCAGGCTTCGAAGCCGATGACTTTCAGCATGTCCATCACCAGCTCGCCGGCCGGTTCGCGTGTGGCACGGTATTGCAGGCTGGTGATAAAGCGGCAGAAGTCTTCCAGCGGTTTGAGCTGGGCGTCCTGCACCTGTACGCGAAAGCCCGGCTCGCTGGCGCTGGCAAACAGGCTCTTGTCGAATAGCGCAGCGCTGGCGCCCAGTTTTTCCAGCGTGGTGGCGCCCACGCCGCGTTTGGGCGTGGTCAGCGCGCGGATAAAGGCCGGGTCGTCGTCCGGGTTGGCGATCAGGCGCAGGTAGGCCAGCACGTCCTTGATTTCCGGCTTGTCGAAAAAGCTCTGCCCGCCGGCCATCTGGTAGGGGATGCGCTGGTTGCGCAGCACGGTTTCGAACACGCGTGACTGATAATTGCCGCGATACAGGATGGCGTAGTCCTTGAATTCGGTGCGGTACTCGAATTTATGCGCCAACAGGCGCTGCACCACGATTTCGGCCTCGTGGTCTTCGTCCTTGCACATCACGGCGTGGATGGGCTCACCCAGACCCAGCTCGCTCCATAGCTGCTTTTCGAACAGCTTGGGGTTGTTGGAAATCACCGAGTTGGCCGCACGCAGGATGCGTGCCGTAGAGCGGTAGTTCTGCTCCAGCTTCACGATTTTCAGCGCCGGAAAGTCGTGCTGCAGCAGGCGCAGGTTTTCCATATTGGCACCGCGCCAGGCGTAGATGCTCTGGTCGTCGTCGCCCACGGCGGTAAACAGGCCGCGCACGCCGGCCAGCAGCTTCACCAGCAGGTACTGGCAGGTGTTGGTGTCCTGGTATTCGTCGATCAGCAGGTAGCGCAGGCGGCCCTGCCACTTGATCAGCACCTCGGGGTGGGTCTGGAATAGCCCCACCGGCAGGCGGATCAGGTCGTCGAAGTCCATGGCCTGGTAAGCCATCAATGTGGCCTGGTAGGCACTGTAGGTGGTGGCGCAGATGCGGTCGAACTCGTTATCGGCGGCGGCCAGTGCGGCGTCGGCGTCCAGCAGCTCGTTCTTCCACAGCGAGATGCGGCTTTGCACCTTGCGCACTTCGTCCTTGTGCGTGCTTTTCAGGATGTCCGAGATGATCTTGGCAGCGTCGTAGCTGTCCAGGATGGAAAACTGCGTCTTGTAGCCCAGGTGCGGCGCTTCCTGGCGCAGGATGTGCATGCCCAGCGAGTGGAAGGTGGACACGGTAATGCCCTTCAGCTCGCGGCTTTCCATCAGCTTGCCCACGCGCTCCAGCATTTCGCGCGCCGCCTTGTTGGTAAAGGTGATGGCGGCAATGTGCCGCGCGTCGTAGCCGCACTCGCGGATCAGGTGGCAGATCTTCTGGGTGATGACGCGGGTCTTGCCGGAGCCGGCGCCCGCCAGCACCAGCAGGGGGCCGTCTACGTATTTGATGGCGTCGCGTTGGGGCGGGTTCAGTTGCAGCAGGGACATGGGCCGTCGTCAATCTTTCATGGACAGCGCGCATTGTAGCGCATGGCCGCCGCTGTGCAGCGGCGACGGCAAGCGGCGCATCCATTATCATCTGGCTGGCGGCATGCGCTATGGCCAACCCGGCCGCGATCTGTACAGGAAAAACACATGGCCACCTACGCGATTGGCGATTTGCAGGGCTGCTTTACGCCCTTTATGGCGCTGTTGCGCCAGATAGATTTCAACCCCGGCCGCGACACGCTGTGGCTCACCGGCGACCTGGTCAACCGTGGCCCCGAGTCGTTACAGGTGCTGCGTTGGGTCTTCGACAAGCAGGACTGCGTACAAACCGTGCTGGGCAACCACGACCTGCACCTGCTGGCCGTGGCCGAGGGCTACGGCAAGGTACACAGCGACGACACCATCCAGCCCATTCTGGACGCCGCCGAAAGCAAGGTGCTGCTGGACTGGCTGCGCTGCCAGCCGCTGATGATCTACGAGCAGGGCTACGCCATGGTGCACGCCGGCTTGCTGCCGGAATGGAGCATCAAGAAGGCACTGCGTCTGGCAGAGGAGGTGGAGGACGAGCTGTCCGGCAAGCACCACCGCCAGTTCCTGGGCAAGCTGTACGGCAACAAGCCGGTGCGCTGGCAGGATGACCTGAAAGGCATGGACCGCCTGCGGCTGATCGTCAACGCCATGACGCGCATGCGCTTTATCAACCAGGACGGCGAGCTGGACTTATCGTACAAGGGCGAGCTGGACCGCGCGCCGCCACACCTGCTGCCGTGGTTCGAGGCCGCGACCCGGCGCAGTGTGGATACGCCCATCATCTGCGGCCACTGGTCGGCCCTGGGTTTGCACCTTGAAGACGACGTGCTGGCCATCGACAGCGGTTGTCTGTGGGGCGGCAGCCTTACCGCCGTGCGGCTGGAAGACCGCGCGGTGTTTTCGCTGCCGTGCCAGGCCTACCGCGAGATTAGCCGCTAGGGTTGGCCGCAGGCTGCGGCCAACCTTTGGCGCAGCATTAGATGCAAAAAAGCCCCGGTGTCTGTGCCGGGGCTTTTTGCTGACAGTACGCTGCGCTGAGCTTAGCTCAGCTCTTTGGATACTTCGCGTGCCAGGTGCGGGGCTTCTACCGGCGCGCCGTGGTTGATCGGCGTCGGGTTGGCCAGCTCGCGCGCCATCTGGCCGGCGTCCAGCGAGTTTTCCCACTTGGCTACCACCACGGTGGCCACGGCGTTGCCGATCAGGTTGGTGATGGCACGGGCTTCGGACATGAAACGGTCGATACCCAGAATCAGCGCCAGGCCGGCTACCGGAATTTCCGGTACCACCGCCAGGGTGGCGGCCAGGGTGATGAAGCCGGAGCCGGTCACGCCCGCTGCGCCTTTGGAGGTGAGCAGCAGCACGCCCAGAATGGTCAGCTCTTGCGTCAGGGTCAGGTCGATATTGCAGGCCTGGGCAATGAAAATGGCCGCCATGGTCAGGTAGATCGAGGTGCCGTCCAGGTTAAACGAATAACCGGTCGGTACCACCAGGCCCACCACCGGCTTGGCGCAGCCCAGCTGCTCTAGCTTGGCCATCAGGCGCGGCAGGGCAGATTCGGACGACGAGGTGCCCAGTACGATCATCAGCTCTTCTTTGATGTACTTGATCAGCTGCCACACGCTGAAACCGTGGTAGCGCGCGATGCTGCCCAGTACCAGGCCCACGAACAGCACGCAGGTCAGGTAGAAGGTGCCCATCAGCGAGGCCAGCTGCACCAGGCTGCTGACACCGTATTTGCCGATGGTGAAGGCCATGGCGCCAAACGCGCCGATCGGGGCCAGCTTCATGATGAAGCCGATCATGGCAAACAGCACGTGCGACACTTTTTCAAAGAAGCCCAGTACCGGCTTGCCTTGTTCGCCCATCATCGACAGGCCGGCGCCGAACAGTACCGAGAACAGCAGTACTTGCAGGATTTCGCCTTCGGCAAACGCGCCTACGGCACTTTGCGGGATGATGTGCAGGATGAAGTCTACCGTGCTCTGGCCGGCCGCTTTTTCGGTGTATTTGGCAATGGCGCCGGTATCCAGCGTGGCCGGGTCTACGTTCATGCCGCTACCTGGCTGCACGAAGTTCACCACCAGCAGGCCAATGGCCAGCGCCAGCGTGGTTACTACTTCAAAGTACAGCAAGGCCTTGCCGCCCACGCGGCCAACCTTTTTCATGTCTTCCATGCCGGCAATGCCGACCACGATGGTGCAGAAGATGATCGGCGCGATCATCATTTTCACCAGCTTGATGAAACCATCGCCCAGCGGCTTGAGCTTGGCGCCCAGCTCCGGCATGAAATGGCCCAGCATCACGCCCAGGATGATGGCAACAATCACCTGGAAATACAGGGTTTTGTAAAACGGCTTACCCGACATATCGACCTCTCTAGTGTTATGGCGGCGCTGCAGGCAGCACCGGCTATCTCTTGGGTCGATCATGCACTGGCGGGGCAGTGGGCAGAATTGGGTGTTTCCGCATTGCGGAAAACCCCAATAGCGCCGCCTGGCGGGGCGTCAGGCCTGTTCTGTCATGCCCAGCGCGCCGGCTATGCGGGTGCGCGCGGTTTCCGATAGCGCAAAGCGGGTTTGCTCCGCCGTTGCACCTTGCGGTATGGCGTCGGTGTAGTGCAGCTCCACCACCATGGCGCGGGTACGCAGGATCTGGCGCAGGCTTTGCCAGAAAGTGGTGTCGCCGGCGTAGGCTGCGGCATCACAAAACTGCCCGCCGGGGGTGGTAAAGCGTATGGCGACCGGCTGCACGGTGGCGCCGGATAGGCGGGCAGCTTCGAACAGCGACGCCTTGAACGGCAGCATGGCGCGGCCGTCCGAGGTCGTGGCTTCTGGGAATACGGCCATACAGCCACCGTCCTCTAGCGCTTGCGCCAGCTGCTGGTTTACGCGGCTGGCATCACGGCGGTTGGCGCGGTCAATGAACAGTGTGCCGGCGTTCTTCACCAGAAAGCCCGCTACCGGCCAGTCGCGCAGCTCTTTTTTGGCCACAAAGCGCGATACCGTTACGCTGTTCAGCGCAAAGATGTCCAGCCACGACACGTGGTTGGCCACCACCAGGGTGTGCGCCGGGTAAACGCCGGGCGGGGTGCCGATGACTTTGACCTTGATGGCCAGAATATGCAGCAGCTGGCGTGACCAGCGCTGGGTAATTACCGCACGGGCAGGTTGCGATAGCCTGGGGTAGCGGGTGCCGACGGCAACGACGCCGCGGCACACATGCAGAGCCAGGCGCGCCAGGCGTAGCGCGCGAACGGGTAGGGCAGTAGGGGCGTGCACGTATGGGTCCGTGTCAGAGGGGTTGGCAATGCGGGCAGAAGCAGCTGCTGCGCTGCCCTTGGCGTAGCTCGGCAATCAGCGAGCCACAATCATGACACGTCAGGCCGGCTCTGCCATAGACCTTATAGCTTTGCTGAAAGTAACCTGGCTTGCCTTTGGCGTCCATGAAGTCGCGCAGGCTGCTGCCGCCAGCGTCTATGGCACGGGCCAGCACCAGCTTGATCTGCGCTGCCAGGCGCTGGCACTCGTCACGGCTTAGGCTGTTGGCCGCACGCGCCGGGTGGATACCGGCGTAAAACAGCGATTCGTTGGCGTAGATATTGCCCACGCCCACCACCACGTGGTTATCCATGATCACCAGCTTGATGGCGCTGCCCTTGCGGCGCGTAGCCTGGTACAGCACGCTACCGTCAAACGCATCGCTCAGCGGTTCCGGCCCCAGGCTGGCCAGCAAGGGGTGGGCGTCAACCGGCCCCTGCTGCCACAGCATGGCGCCAAAGCGGCGCGGGTCGCGGTAGCGCAGAACTGTTTGCCCCAGGTCGATGTCTACATGGTCGTGCTTTTCCGGCGTGGTGCCGGGCGGCACAAAGCGCAGGCTACCGGACATGCCCAGGTGCACGATCAGCGTGCCGTGCTCAAAGTCGATCAGCAGGTATTTGGCGCGCCGGCTCACGCTGCGCACGGTGCGCCCGGCCAGCAGGGCGGGTAGCTCGGGCGGGATCGGCCAGCGCAGCCGTGGCTCGCGTATGGTGACCGCGCGCAGCGTGGCACCGGCGAGCTGCGGGCTGATACCGCGACAGGTGGTTTCGACTTCTGGCAATTCGGGCATGAATGACTGTCCTTGCGCGCTGCATGAATTAACTGGATGGCGTGGTATTCTACCTGCCTGAATCGATGTCTGGGCCCAGCATGAACGCACTTCTGAGACTAGTAGCCGTACTCACGCCGCTGGCACTGGCTGCCTGCGCCTCGCATGCCCCCTTGCAAGCCGCCGCCAGCCAGCCTGTCGCCGCTGCGCCAATAGCGGAGCCGGAGGAAGAGCCCAAAGCCCTGGCCGACGCCGACAACCCGGCCATCCCCAAGCTGCAGCTGCAGCCCGAGTGGCTGTACGGCATCATGCTGGCCGAAATGTCGGCCCAGCGCGGCGGTGCCGCCCAGGCGGCCGAAACCTATCTGAGCCTGGCCCGCACCACCAAAGACCCGCGTCTGGCGCGCCGGGCATCCGAATTTGCCCTGTTTGCCGGGCAGATTACTACCGCTAGCGCTGCGCTGAGCCTGTGGCTGGCGCTGGACCCTGCTGACGAAGTAGCGCGCGAGCAGTTCTTCATCACCCTGTTGCGCAGTGGCAAGCTGGCCGAAAGCCGTGGCCTGCTGGAAAGCATGCTGGCGCAGCAGCCCAAGCGGGCCGGGGCCATTTTTGTACAGCTGGCCAGGTTGGCCGCACGCCAGTCTGACAAAGCCGGTGCAGAAAAACTGGTGACCGAGCTGGCTTCCCGTTACCCGGACCTGCCCGAGGCGCGCTTTGCCCGCCTGGCCGTAGCGGCCGAGGCCGGTGATGGCGCCGCCGTGGATGCCGAATTCGCCCGCCTGGCCGTGATCGCCCCGCAGTGGGACCTGCCGGTGATGTGGCAGCTGGAGCGCTTGCGCCGCCAGAGCCCCGCCGCCGCTATCGATTTCCTCAAGGCCGAGCTGGCGCGCCGCCCGCAAGCCAGCGTCGAGCTGTGTATGAACAATATTCGCCTGCTGGCTGGCGAGAAGCGTTATACCGAAGCCGAGGCCTACGCCCAGACCCTGATGCCGCGCTACGGCCAGCACCCTGGCGTGCTGCACCTGGCCGGCTTGCTGGCGTTCCAGAATGGCAAGCTGGAGCAGGCGCAGCAGTATCTGGAAGGTGCACTGAAAGCCGGGTTCAACGACCCGAACGAGCTGCGCTACGTGCTGGGCCAACTGGCCGAGGAGCGCAAACAGCCGGCACAGGCGCAAAGCTGGTATGCGCTGGTGGATGCAGGCGATAACCTGTTGCCCGCCCGCGTACGCTTGGCGCAATTGCAATCGGCGGCCGGGCAGTGGCAGCAAGCCATTGATAGCCTGGCGCCATTGGCGGCCGACCCGCAAAACACCGTGCGCATCAGCTTGGCGCAGGCACGCATGGCCAAGGAGGCCAAGCAGCCAGAGCAAGCGGTTGCCCTGCTGGACGCCGCGCTGAATATTCTGCCAGGGCAGGCCGACGTGCTGTACGAGCGCGCACTGCTGCTGGAGTCGCTCGGCCGCGTGGCTGATGCCGAACAAGACCTGCGCACTATCCTGAAAGGCCGCCCGGACGAGCCGCAGGCGCTGAACGCGCTTGGCTATATCCTGGCCAATCAGGGCCGCCAGCTCAAAGAAGCGCAGGCTTATATCGAGCAGGCGCTGAAGGCCGAGCCGGACAACGCCATGATGCTCGATAGTCTGGGTTGGGTGCTGTTCCGCCAAGGCCATGCCCAGCAGGCGCTCAAGCATCTGCAGGATTCTTACGCCAGCTTGCCGGATGCCGAGGTCGCCGCGCATCTGGGCGAGGTGCTGTGGAGCCTGGGGCGCAAGGACGAAGCCCGCGCCATCTGGGAAAAGGCCCGCCAGGGCAGTCCTGACCACCCCGTTCTTACCGAAACCCTGAACAGATTGAAACCATGAAGTATCAGTATGGCTGGCTATTGGCCGGCCTTCTTCTGCTGGCCGGCTGCGCCAGCACGCCCGAAGTCAACAGCACCATGCAAGCGCCTGCGGCCAACCTGCGCGACGAGCCTTTCGAAACCAGTGGCCGCTTGGCAGTGAACTACCAAGGCAAGGGCGAAGTTGCCAGTTTCGACTGGCAGCACGCCCCGGGCGGTGACCAGCTCAATGTCAAAACGCCCATCGGTACCACCGTGGCCAGCCTGAGCCGCAACGCACAAGGCGTAACGCTGAAAGCCAATGGCCGCGAGCAGTACGCCACCGACGTGGAAACTCTTACCGAAGCCACGCTGGGTTGGCCGCTACCACTGTCTAACCTGGCCTGGTGGGTGCGCGGCCACGCCGCCCCGGGCTGGCCAGCCCGTTATGCGGACGATGGCCGTCTGATGCAACAGGGTTGGTTGATCCGCAATACCCGCGACGCCGACACCCAGCTGCCACGCCGGCTAGAGCTGGAGCGTGAAGGCATGAGCATCCGCCTGGTTTTTTCCAGCTGGCAATGGCAGCCGGCACCGCAACCCTGAGTCATCATGCAAGCCCAGACCTTTCATACTTTTCCTGCTCCGGCCAAACTGAACCTGACGCTGCTGATTACCGGCAAGCGTAGCGACGGTTACCATTTGCTGGATACCGATTTCCGCTTTATCGACCTGTGCGACAGCATCGATATTGCCGTGCGTGACGATGGCGTCATCGAGCTGCTGAACCCGATGCCGGACGTGCCGGCCGACAGCGACCTCACCGTACGCGCCGCGCGCCTGTTGCAGCACGCCACGGGTAGCCCGCTAGGTGCCACGCTGCGGGTGCACAAGCGCATCCCGATGGGCGGTGGCCTGGGTGGGGGCTCATCCGATGCGGCCACGGTGCTGTTGGCATTGAACCGCTTGTGGGGTTGCGGCCTGAGCCGCGAGGCGCTGATGCAGCTGGGCGTACAGCTGGGGGCTGATGTGCCGGTATTCATCTTTGGCAAGAACGCCCGTGCTACCGGTATTGGCGAGCAACTGACCGAGCTGGCGCTGCCGGATGCCTGGTATGTGGTATGCAAACCACCTGTTCACGTGGCGACCGGCCCGGTATTCCAAGAATTTTCACAAAGGTTGTTGACAGGGCGGGCTTCGTTCTCCATAATGCGAAGCCTGTCTGGCGCGACGCAAAAACAAAACGATTTGCAGCCAGTCGTAGCAGAAATATATCCAGCGGTAAAACAGGTTTTGAATCGTTTAAGTGAATACGGTTCGCCGCTGATGACAGGTTCGGGAGCATGCGTGTTTCTGGAGCTGGCAAATGAAGATCAAGCAAATAAAGTATTCCACTCTTTGTCTGGTGAAATGACTGTGTATGTTGCCAAGGGGTTAAAGGCGCATCCGGTTTCAGACGGGGAATAGCAAGGATACTGGGGAGTCGCCAAGTTGGTTAAGGCACCGGATTTTGATTCCGGCATGCGAAGGTTCGAATCCTTCCTCCTCAGCCATTATCCTGCATAACAAAGAATACTGGGGAGTCGCCAAGTTGGTTAAGGCACCGGATTTTGATTCCGGCATGCGAAGGTTCGAATCCTTCCTCCTCAGCCAAGCTTCCAGAGTGAAGTGAGAAAAAGAGCGTGTAAGTATTTCTTACACGCTTTTTCTTTATCTACCGATCCTAAGGCATTCCAGTTATGGCGGCATACGACAGTTTGATGGTCTTCACCGGGACAGCGAACCCGGAACTTGCACAAAACGTGGTGAAACACCTCGATATTTCCCTCGGCCGTGCCGATGTGGGCAAGTTCAGTGATGGTGAAGTGGCAGTAGAGTTGCTGGAAAACGTGCGCGGTCGCGACGTATTCATCCTGCAGCCTACCTGTGCCCCAACCAACGATAACCTGATGGAAATCCTGACCATGGCCGACGCGCTCAAGCGCGCCTCTGCCGGCCGGATTACTGCGGCGATTCCGTACTTCGGTTACGCCCGTCAGGATCGTCGCCCCCGTTCCGCCCGTGTACCGATTACTGCCAAACTGGTCGCCAACATGCTGACCAGCGCCGGTGTAGACCGTGTACTGACCGTCGACCTGCACGCCGACCAGATCCAGGGCTTTTTCGACATGCCGGTGGACAACGTTTACGCCACCCCGGTACTGCTGAAAGACATCCGCAGCCAGCGTTTTGACGACCTGATCGTGGTGAGCCCGGACGTAGGCGGTGTAGTGCGCGCTCGTGCCGTAGCCAAGGCGCTGAATACCGACCTGGCCATCATCGACAAGCGTCGCCCGAAAGCGAACGTGGCCGAGGTGATGAACATCATCGGTGAAGTGCAAGGCCGTACCTGCCTGATCGTGGATGACATGATCGACACCGCCAATACCCTGTGCAAGGCTGCTTCCGCCCTGAAAGAGCGTGGCGCCCAGCGTGTACTGGCTTACGCTTCCCACGCCGTGTTCTCCGGGCAGGCTGTGGATCGTATCAATAATTCGGACATCGACGAAGTTGTCATTACCGATACCATTCCGCTGTCGGCCCAGGCCAAACAGTGCAGCCGCATCCGCGTGGTATCCATTGGTGGCCTGATCGCAGAAACCCTGCGTCGCATCAACAACGAAGAGTCGGTGTCCTACCTCTTCAATGAGGATCTGGTTTCGTCGGGCGCCTGCCTGCCGTAAACGTTCAGCCCGCTGGTCGCGGTGGGCTGGAGACTTAAATGAAGCTGAAAAGCTAACTGGAGTATTTCACATGGCAATCGAAGTTATCGCTACCAAGCGCGTACAAGAAGGTACTGGTGCGAGCCGCCGCCTGCGTATCGCTGGTCAGACCCCGGCTGTTGTATACGGCGCTGGTAAAGACGCTGTATCCATCACCCTGGATCACAACACTATGTACTACGCGCTGAAAAACGAAGCGTTCCACAACGAAGTACTGGAACTGGTTATCGACGGTCAGAAAGAGCAAGTAAAAATCGCTGCTTTCCAGATGCACCCGTTCAAGCAACTGGTTCTGCACATCGACTTCGCTCGCGTGTAATAGATTAAGCCGTGCCGCCTGGCGGTAACGGTACTGGGCTCGTTGCGGCTAAACCTGCAGCGGGCCTTTTTCATGGAATACAGGAAATGACAGCCATCCGTCTGGTGGTCGGCCTGGGCAACCCCGGCGCCGAATACGAAAAAACCCGTCATAACGCCGGCTTCTGGCTAGTGGACGAGCTAGCCTGGCAGCACAAGGCCAGCTTGCGTGCCGAAGGTAAATACTTTGGCGAGGTAGCCCGTGCGGTGCTGCCCGGCGGCGACCTGTGGCTGCTCAAACCCATGACCTATATGAACCTGTCCGGCCAGGCGGTGGGTGCACTGGCACGCTTTTACAAGATCGCGCCGGAAGAAATCCTGGTGGTGCACGACGAGCTGGACCTGCCACCCGGCGCGGCACGCTTCAAGCAGGGCGGGGGGCACGGTGGCCACAACGGCCTGAAAGACATTATCGCCAAGATCGGCTCGCCCAATTTCTGGCGCCTGCGCATTGGTATCGGCCACCCGGGCGACCGCAATGAAGTGGCCAACTTCGTGCTGAAAAAAGCCCGCGCCGAAGAGCAGCAAGCCATAGACGACGCCATCGCCAAGGCCATGCAGGTGATGCCACAAGCCATCGCTGGCGACATGCCAGCCGCCATGAAAACGCTGCACACGGCCGCCAAGTAAAACGCGGCCAAGGTTGGCCGCAAGCGGCCGGAAACAAACAACACGGCACCGGGTGATACAATCACGCGGTGTATGCCTGCCCCGGTGGCAGGCCGGATATTTCGAGGAATCACCATGAGTCTGAAATGCGGTATTGTCGGCCTGCCCAACGTAGGCAAATCCACCCTGTTTAACGCGCTGACCAAAGCCGGTATCGAAGCGGCCAACTACCCGTTCTGCACCATCGAGCCGAACGTGGGTATCGTGGAAGTGCCGGACCCGCGCCTGCAGCAGCTGGCCGCCATCATCAACCCGCAGAAAATCCAGCCCGCCATCGTCGAGTTTGTCGACATCGCAGGCCTGGTAGCGGGTGCCTCCAAAGGTGAAGGCTTGGGCAACAAATTCCTGGCCAACATCCGCGAAACCGACGCCATCGTGAACGTAGTGCGCTGCTTTGACGACGACAACATCGTGCACGTAGCCGGCAAGGTAGACCCGATCTCCGATATCGAAACCATCGGTACCGAACTGGCGCTGGCCGACCTGGCCTCGGTAGAGAAAGCCATCGCCCGTGACGGCAAGAAAGCCAAATCCGGCGATAAAGACGCGCAAAAGCTGGTAGCCGTGCTGGAAAAAGTGCTGCCGCACCTGAACGAAGGCAAGCCGCTGCGCAGCTTCAAGCTGGACGAAGAGGACAAGGCACTGCTCAAACCGCTGTGCCTGCTCACCATCAAGCCGGCCATGTACGTAGCTAACGTGGCAGAAGACGGTTTCCAGAACAACCCGCATCTGGACAAACTCACGGCACTGGCGGCGGCCGAAGGCGCGCCGGTGGTGGCATTGTGCGCCGCTATCGAAAGCGAAATCGCCGACCTGGACGATGCTGACAAGGTAGAATTCCTGGCCGAAATGGGCCTGGAAGAGCCGGGTCTGGACCGCCTGATCCGCACCGGCTACAAGCTGCTGGGCCTGCAAACCTACTTCACCGCTGGTGTGAAGGAAGTCCGCGCCTGGACCATCCGTGTCGGCGACACCGCCCCGCAAGCCGCCGGCGTGATCCACACCGATTTCGAACGTGGCTTCATCCGCGCGCAAACTATCGCCTTCAACGACTTCATCACCTTGGGCGGCGAAGCCAAGGCCAAGGAAGCCGGCAAGATGCGCGCCGAAGGCAAGGAATACGTGGTGCAAGACGGCGACGTGCTGAACTTCCTGTTCAACGTCTGATTCGAGCAAGCCATTTCTGGCAATTGCATTTGCTTGCAGGTGCATCACTGAAAGCAGCGTAGAGCCCCGTGGATACGGGGCTTTTTCATGATTCTTCACGGAATAGTGGGGACGTGAGGTAAGTGCCAGACGTGACAACGGCGGTGTCGGGTAAGTTGTTTTTGCGACCAAACCAGCCAACCCACACCACCGTTCTTATGCCCGATGATATGCGCCACCTTCCGATCCGGGAGGCTTCACCGTCAACCGTTTCCGGTGCATTACGCTCCACAAAAGCCATCGCTACGCCATCATCGTCCGGGATGCAGATACCAGGCAGGTGTTGTGAGGCGGCGAAGAGCACAACCGAGAGGCGATACGAGCGTTCTTTACTTGGCGGGTCGCCGGGTGCTGCGCCCGTACCGAGGCGGCCTCCATGGACAATAATACGGCCTTCGATCTGGTGGTGAAGGCTGTTTGCCCGCAGGCCCGGTGTTCTATGAGCATGCTTCACACAGTGGCTAAATGCGGGTGGGAGGTAGTCGACCAAGTGTGCGTGGATGAAGCCAACTGTTTGCGCCATGACCGTCCTGTGTGTGGGGTGATCAGGCAGTCGTCTTGGCGGCAGTTACGCAATCCGGAAAACCTGAAGAGAGACGGGCAGCGCATCCATCTGGGCAAGTTGCTGGCAGCCAACCATGGCTTGGCGACGGTGTGCTTTATGAACACCGTGTAATGGGTGCACCAAACTGATCGTGCAGCAATTCCGGTCTGAGCTGGGTGTAGCGCTTGGGGTTGTTTCAACGATGAGTGCCTGGCTCAATGGCCTCGATCTCAGCCTGGTATCTGTTAATCGGGTCGGCCATGGTGGTTCTGCCTAGCTGCGGTGCTTCGACTAAACCGAGCGTTGCCGACGCTAGTTCCATCCATTTGGCCCGGCTGCGTGAGGCCGCTTGGGTAGGGAGACTGGGTGCTTTCGAGAAAACTATTTTCCCGACTTGCTTGATGCGAACTTGGGCGCGGTAGGATAATTCGCCGTTTATCTTCTCATATGGTGTGATGGTGGCTACGGCCAACCCCCATAGTGTTACATCGCTGGAATGGTGGTGCTACAAACATGATTTGTTGCACTGAATGTAGCACCAGCACCGTAAAAACGCAGCAAAACAAGGCAAAATGATGCAAAACCAGCCAGCGCAAAGCGCGAGTGAAACCAAGCAAAAACAAGGGTTTAGCGGGAGGCTTCCCCCGCGCACCCTGTCAGTTGCCCCGATGCTGGACTGGACCGACCGCCACTACCGCTATTTCGCCCGTCTCATCACCCGCCATACCTGGCTGTATACCGAGATGGTTACCACTGGCGCGCTGTTGTACGGCGACGTTGGCCGCCATTTGCGCTACCACGAGGCCGAGCACCCCATCGCGTTGCAGCTGGGCGGCAGCGAGCCGGACGAGCTGGCACGTTGCGCGCGTCTGGCGCAGGAGTGGGGCTATGACGAGGTGAACCTGAACGTGGGTTGCCCATCGGAGCGGGTACAGAAGGGGGCGTTTGGCGCCTGCCTGATGGCCGAGCCGCAACTGGTGGCCGACTGCGTGAAGGCGATGCGCGACGCGGTAGACATCGACGTAACGGTCAAGCACCGCATCGGTATCGATGACATCGACAGCTACGACATGATGCGGGCGTTTGTCGATGCCGTGGCCGACGCCGGTTGCCGCACCTTCATCGTGCACGCGCGAAACGCCATCCTGAAAGGCCTCAGCCCCAAGGAAAACCGCGAGATTCCGCCGCTGAAATACGACTACGTGTACCGCCTGAAGCAGGAACGCCCCGATCTGGAGATCCTGATCAACGGCGGTATCAAGACCAACGCCGAGATCGCCGGCCACCTGCAACATGTAGACGGTGTGATGGTGGGCCGCGAGGCTTACCACAACCCCTACCTGATGGCGGCCTGGGACGCGCAGTTCTACGGCGATAGCCACGACGTGCCGTCGCGCGGCAAGGTGGTAGAAGCGCTGCTGCCTTATATTGCCGACCGCTTGCAAGATGGTAGTAGCGTGCGACATATCGCCCGCCACGTGCTGGGCCTGTTCCACGGCGAGCCAGGTGGCCGCCAGTGGCGCCGCATGTTGTCCGACGCAAAAGAGCTGAAAGACGCCGACGAAAGCCTGCTGATCCGCGCGCTACTGGCTACGCACGGTTGAACTGTCACGCAGTCCTTGTAAGATAGCCAAGTCATCCCACGCCCGGTTCTCCGGGCCCAGGCTGCTGCCAAGGTGCCAATCTAGGTCTTGCCGGACCCGGCACAGCCGGGCCGCACCATAAGTACCCGAGTCCGCAGCCTTCCTGTTTACAAGCCCCACACGGTTTGCCTAGCAAACAGGGTGGGGCATCAATCTGCGCCCGGCTTGCCGGGCTTTTGGGTTTTATGGCGAGTACCCCTGCCAACAGCAAGGTTGGCCGCGCTACCCGCTGTGGAGTAAAGCATGATCAATAAACTGGTACTGGCCAGCAATAATGCCGGCAAGCTCAAGGAATTCGCCGCCTTGCTGGCCCCGCTGGGCATCGAGGTGATTCCGCAGGGCCGTCTGAACGTGCCCGAATGCCCCGAGCCGCACTACACCTTTCTGGAAAACGCGCTGGAAAAAGCCCGTCACGCCAGCCACGTTACCGGCCTGCCGGCGCTGGCAGACGACAGCGGCATCTGCGTGGAAGCGCTGGGCGGCAAGCCCGGCGTGCTGTCGGCGCGTTACGCCGGCGAGCCCAAATCGGACGAGCGCAACAACGCCAAACTGGTAGAAAAACTGCAGGGTAAAGACAACCGTCGCGCCTATTACTACTGCGTGCTGGTGTTGGTACGCCATGCCGATGACCCGCAGCCGCTGGTGGTAGACGGCGCCTGGTACGGCGAGGTGGTGGACACCCCGTCCGGCAACGGCGGCTTTGGCTACGACCCGTATTTCTGGCTACCGTCGCACGGCTGCACCGTGGCCGACCTGCCGGCCGACGCCAAGAACGCCATCAGCCACCGTGGCCAGGCCATGCAGGCGCTGCTGGCCAAGCTGCAGGCGCAACTGGCATGAGCGTGATTGATTTGTCTGCACTGAAAGGCGGCCTGAAAGAATTACCGCCGTTGTCGCTCTACATTCACTTCCCCTGGTGCGTGAAAAAATGCCCGTATTGCGACTTCAACTCGCACGAGTTCAAGCCGCAGGCCGGCAGCATCGCCATCCATGATGCGGCCAACGTTGGCCGCAACGGCGTGGGGCAGGGCTTTGACGAGATGGCCTACGTGGACACGCTGCTGCGCGACTTCGAGCTGAGCCTGCCCGCCATCTGGGGCCGCCCCATCACCACCATCTTCATGGGTGGCGGTACCCCCAGCCTGTTCAGCCCGCAGGCCATGGACGCGCTGTTGTCCGGCCTGCGCGCCCGCGCGCGCATCCACCCGGACGCCGAAATCACCATGGAGGCCAACCCCGGCACCTTCGAGCTGGAACGCTTTGCCGGCTACCGTGCGGCGGGTATCAACCGCCTGTCCATCGGTATCCAGAGCTTTGACCCCGGCCACCTGCAGGCGCTGGGCCGCATCCACGATGGCGACGAAGCGCGCCGCGCGGTAGAGATTGCGCTGACGCATTTTGATAACGTGAACCTGGACCTGATGTACGCGCTGCCGCAGCAAACGCTGGAACAGGGGCTGGCCGACATCGACACCGCCATCGCCTACGGCGTTAGCCACATCTCGGCCTACCATCTCACCATCGAGCCCAACACGCTGTTTGCCGTGCAGCTGCCGGCCAACCTGCCGGACGACGACCTGTCGGCTGACATGCAAGAGGCTATCGAGGTGCGGCTGGAAGCCGCCGGCTACGTGCACTACGAAACCTCGGCCTTCGGCAAGCCCGGCCGTTTTGCGCGCCACAACGTCAACTACTGGCAGTTTGGCGACTACGTCGGCATCGGCGCCGGCGCCCACGGTAAGATCAGCGCCCACGACGGCATTGTGCGTGAAATGCGCTACAAGCAGCCGGCAGCCTATATGCAGGCGGTGGCCGATGGCCAGCCGGTGCAAACCCGCAACAAGGTTGGCCGCAAAGACCTGCCGTTCGAGTTCATGATGAATCTGCTGCGCCTCACCGGTGGCTTTGAAAGCAGACTGTTCACCGAGCGTACCGGTTTGCCGGTATCCTGTATCCAATCACAATTGCAGCAAGCACTGGCCGAGGGCCTGATCGAACAGGACCTCACCCACATCCGCCCCACGCTGAAGGGCCAGCGCTTTCTGAATGAACTGTTAACCCTGTTCCTGCACGAAGAAGAAGGAGAAGCCTGATGGCTAAAGAAATCATCCATACCGATAAAGCCCCGGCCGCAATCGGCGCCTACTCGCAAGCCGTCAAGGCTGGCAACACCGTGTACCTGTCCGGCCAGATCCCGCTGGACCCTGCCACCATGACCGTGGTGGAAGGCGGTTTTGCTGCTGAAACCCACCAGATGTTCAAAAACCTGCAAGCCGTGTGCGAAGCCGCCGGCGGCAGCCTGGACCAGATCGTGAAGCTGAATGCCTTCCTGACCGACCTGTCCAACTTTGGCACCTTCAACGAAATCATGGGCCAGTACTTCAGCCAGCCGTTCCCGGCACGCGCCGCCATCGGCGTGGCCAGCCTGCCTAAAGGCGTACAGGTAGAAGCCGACGCCGTGATGGTGCTGGGCGAGTAAGCTGCCACCTGGTAGCCATAAGCAAAGCGGCCTGCGGGCCGCTTTTTGTTTGGCTGCAACATCGCCCGGATAAGTCTGTGGTGCATCCGGAGTAGATAGGTCGTCAGCGTCGATACTGGTAATACTGCACAAGGTTGGCCGCAAACATTCGCATTACTGCGGCCAACCCTGGACCGTTTGTCCCGCTCGCCACAAAAAAGCCCGCTCATCCGAGCGGGCTTTGCCTTGTTGGCTGTCTGGCCAATAAAAACGATCAGCCGTGCTGGCGCGCCAGTTGCGGCGCGTCTTCGTGTACGTCGCCGGTGGCGATGCAGGCGGCGGCGGTGAACAGCACGTCGGTGGAGCTGTTCAGCGCGGTTTCGGCCGAATCCTGTACCACGCCGATGATGAAGCCCACGGCGACCACTTGCATGGCCACATCGTTGCTGATGCCGAACAGGCTGCACGCCATCGGGATCAGCAGCAGCGAGCCGCCAGCCACGCCGGACGCGCCGCAAGCGGCGACGGTAGACAGCACCGACAGCAGCAGGGCGGTAGGCAGGTCAATGTGGATGCCCAGCGTGTGCACGGCGGCCAGGCTCAGCACCGAGATGGTAATGGCGGCACCGGCCATGTTGATGGTGGCACCCAGCGGGATGGACACGGCGTAGGTGTCTTCATTCAGGCCCAGCTTCTTGCACAGGTTCATGTTTACCGGGATGTTGGCCGCGGAGCTACGGGTAAAGAAGGCGGTCACACCGCTTTCGCGCAGGCAGGTGAAGACCAGCGGGAACGGGTTGCGGCGGATGGTGAGGCCGACGATCAGCGGGTTCACCACCAGCGCGATGAACAGCATGGCACCGACAAGTACCAGCAGCAGCTTGCTGTAGCCCAGCAGTGCCGACAGGCCGGTGGTTGCCACCGCTTCGGCCACCAGGCCGAATACGCCGATAGGGGCAAAGCGGATGATGACGCCCACAATGCGCGACACGCCGTCAGCCAGCTCGTTCAGCAGGGTTTTGGTGCTGTCGCTGGCGTGGTGTAGTGCCATGCCCAGTGCTACGGCCCAGGTGAGGATGCCGATGTAGTTACCGGTAGCGATGGCGTTGATCGGGTTATCCACAATCTGGAACACCAGGTTATTCAGTACCTGGCCGATACCGCCTGGCGGCGTGGTGCCGGTAGCGGCAGCCACCAGCTGCAGCGTGGTGGGGAAGGCGAAGCTGGCCAGCACGCCGGTAACGGCAGCCAGGAAGGTGCCCAGCAGATACAGGGTGAGTACCGGGCGCATATTGGTCTGCACGCCCTGCTTTTTATTGGCAATAGCGCTGGCCACCAGCACGAAGACCAGCACCGGGGCCACGGCTTTCAGGCCTTTGACGAACAGGCTGCCCAGGAAGGTCAGCGACTTGGCGGTGTCAGGGGCAACACTGGCTACGGCGATACCGGCCAGCAAACCGATCAGGATCTGCAGCACAATGCTGCCGTTCATGATGCGGTGGATCAGGGTAGGGTTCTGCTGCATAGGGGTTCCACGGTTCTGTCGTTATAGGTATCTGGCATGCCTGCGGGCGCGCCGGCTGGCTTGCGGCCAACCTCCAAGACGATTCAAAACTGCAGAACAATCAAACGGGTACAGCCGTACAAGCAACAGCGGGGCGCAGTGTAACAAAATTTTATTGGTGACAGAATCCTGTATCCAAAAGCTGTCAACTGTCACCATTGTCAGCCTGGTAAAAACAATCTGTTTACCCTTGCCCGCTTTATGCAGCGGCTGCCGGCGTGGCCTAATGGGTGCTGAGTGGCCTGCGCCCGCTTTGTTTGCCATGCCGCAGGCCAACGCCAGCCCCAAGGAGCCCGCATGCGCCAGTGTTATCCCTACCAGATCGTCAACGTATTTGCCGAAAGCCGCTTTGGTGGCAACCCGCTGGCGGTGTTTACCGACGCGGCCGGCCTGTCCGACGCCGACATGCAGCTGATTGCGCGTCAGTTCAACCTGTCCGAGACAGTATTCATCCACCCCGGCGACGACGCCGCGCTGGCCAGCCTGCGTATCTTTACCCCCAGCTACGAGCTGCCGTTTGCCGGGCACCCAACTATCGGTAGCGCGGCGGTGCTGCACGCGCTGCGCCAGCCGGGCGATGCCTTTACGCTGCGCACGCAGGCGGGGCTGATACCGATCACGCTGAACGATGGTGTGTTTCGCCTCACCGCTGTGGCCGCTACGCAGCGTGCGGCCAACGTTGGCTGCACCGAGGCTGCGGCCATGCTGGGGCTGGACGAGGCCGACATCGCGCTGGCACCGGTGTGGGTGAATGCCGGCAGCGAGCAGATGCTGATCCGCCTGGCCAGCCGCGAGGCGGTGTTGCGCGCGCGGCCGGACCACACGCTGTTTACCCGCCACGCCACCCTGCGGCCCGGCCGTAGCATTGCTTACCTGTGGTATCAGGCCGACGGAGTGGCCACGGTGCGGCTGTTTTTCGAGCAGCAGGGCAGCGTGATCGAAGACCCGGGTACCGGCAGCGCCTGCGCCAACCTGGGCGGCTGGTGTGTGTTGAACGGCCTGGCACCGTTGTCGTGGCGCATCGAACAGGGCGAAGCTATCCAGCGCCCCAACGTGCTATATCTGGACGTGGCGGCCGATGGCAGGGTGCAGGTAGGTGGCAAGGTGCAAGCGGTGGCCGAGGGGGTCTTTACCTTGCCCTAGGGCTAGGTGTTTCCCACAATAAAGGCAGCCGCGGCTGCCTTTTGCCATTTTGCGGTGGCACGGTGCGTTGCGAATACGCCCGTGGCGGGTAAAGCTGGCCGGCCAGCCATTGACGCTACCGCGGCGCGCTGATAATTTTCTGCGCTACGGCTAGAGCCGTAGCTCGAAACAGGCGTTTGATGGCATGAGGGGTGCCGGACGCCCACAAACACAATACGAGGGAGTACAGATGAAAACATTCGCAAAACTGGCCGTGGTGACCGCATTGAGCCTGTGCAGCAGCCTGGCGCTGGCCGCCGGCGCCGGTGGTACCTGGAAAACCATCGATGACGAAACCAAGCAGGCCAAGGCACTGGTGGAAATCACCGAAGCCGCCAACGGCGAGCTGACTGGCAAGATCATCAAACTGTTTGCTAACCCGGATGCCGTGTGCGACAAGTGCGAAGGCGCACTGAAAGGCAAGCCGGTAGTGGGCATGACCATTCTTACCGGCCTGAAAAAAGACGGCGATGACTGGGAAGGCGGCAAGATCCTGGACCCGAAATCGGGCAAGGT
Organism: Vogesella sp. XCS3; assembly: GCF_020616155.1. Classification (NCBI taxonomy): domain Bacteria; kingdom Pseudomonadati; phylum Pseudomonadota; class Betaproteobacteria; order Neisseriales; family Chromobacteriaceae; genus Vogesella; species Vogesella sp. XCS3. Next base: position 3,234,546 of record NZ_CP085530.1, read on the forward strand.
CTACAGCGCCAAAGCCAAGCTGACCGACGGCGGCAAGAAGCTGGAAGTGCGTGGCTTCCTGGGCGTCGCCCTGCTGGGCCGTACCCAGACCTGGGAACGCCAGTAAGCGCGCTGCGCACCCTTAGCCTGCCGGCTTGCTAGCCGCCGGGCAGTTATCGAAGCGGGATGGCTTGTGCCATCCCGTTTTGCATTGGGTACAATCGCAGCATGAACGCTACCGTCGACATCGCCAGCCAGCCCATTGTGGCCGCTGCCGCCACCGCCAAGAGGCTGGAAAAGCTGGGTCTGACCCGCCGTTTCGACCTGGTGCTGCACCTGCCACTGCGCTACGAGGACGAAACCCACCTCTACCCCATCCAGCAGGCGCCTTACGGGCAGGCGGTGCTGGTAGAGGGCGAAGTGACTAATTGCGAGGTACAGTTCCGCCCGCGCCGCCAGCTGGTGGCGCAGATCGAAGACAAAAGCGGCAAGCTGGTGTTGCGCTTCATCCATTTCTACCCCAACACCCAGCAGGCGCTGGCCAAGGGCCGCCGTGTGCGCGCGCTGGGCGAGGTGCGGCGCGGCTTCTTTGGCGACGAGATGGTGCACCCCAAGCTGCGCGAGGTGCTAGAGGGCGACCCGCTGGCCGACAGCCTGACCCCGGTCTACCCCACGGTTAACGGCCTGTCGCAGCCGGTACTGCGCCGCCTGATCCATGCCGAATTGAAAGCGCAGCCGATACCGGAAACCCTGCCCGACGAGGTGCGCCGCGGCCTGGGGCTGATGCCGCTGGCCGACGCGGTACACCTGCTGCACCGGCCGGGGCCGGAGTATTCCGCCACCCAGCTCACCGATGGCAACCTGCCGGCCTGGCAGCGGCTGAAGTTTGACGAGCTGCTGGCGCAGCAGCTGTCTATGCGGCTGGCCTACCGCGCGCGGCGCGAGGGCAGTGCGCCGGTGATCCAAGGTGACGGTAGCCTGCGTGTGCAGCTTGCGGCCAACCTGCCGTTTGCCCTGACCGGCGCGCAGCAAAAAGTATTAGGCGAGATCGTGGCCGACTTGGCGCAGCCGCACCCGATGAACCGTTTGTTGCAAGGCGACGTGGGCAGCGGCAAGACCATTGTGGCTGCCATGGCCGCGCTGGCGGCGATCGAGGCGGGGTTTCAGGTGGCGCTGATGGCGCCTACCGAGATCCTGGCCGAGCAACATTACGTGAAGTTGGCCGCATGGCTGGCACCGCTGGGCATCGAGGTGGCTTGGCTCTCCGGCAGCCTGCGCAAGAAAGCGCGGGGCGAGATGGCCGCCAAAATCGCCAGCGGCGAAGCGCGGCTGGCGGTGGGCACCCACGCGCTGTTCCAGGACGACGTGGCCTTTGAGCGGCTGGGCTTGGTGATTGTCGATGAACAGCACCGTTTTGGCGTCGGCCAGCGCCTGGCATTGCAGCAGAAAGGCGCCGAGCCGCACCAGCTGATGATGTCGGCCACGCCGATACCGCGCACGCTGGCCATGAGCTTCTACGCCGACCTGGACGTATCGGTGATCGACGAGCTACCGCCGGGGCGTACGCCTATCGTCACCAAGCTCATCAGCGCCGAGCGCCGCGACGAGGTGGTGCGCTTTGTCGACAAGGCCTGCCGCGAGGGCAACCAGGTGTACTGGGTGTGCCCGCTGATCGAAGAGTCGGAAACCCTGCAGCTGCAAACGGCAGTGGATACCCACGTGGTGCTGCAGCAAGACCTGCCGCAGTGGGGCGTAGGCTTGGTCCATGGCCGCATGAAGGCCGCCGAGAAGGCCGAGGTGATGGGGCAGTTCATCCGCAATGAACTGCAATTACTGGTAGCAACCACGGTGATCGAGGTGGGTGTGGATGTGCCCAACGCCAGCCTGATGGTGATCGAACACGCCGAGCGCATGGGCCTGGCGCAGCTGCACCAGTTGCGCGGCCGGGTAGGGCGTGGTGCGGCCAAGTCCACCTGTGTGCTGCTGTTTGATGCGCCGCTGTCGGAGCTGGCCAAGGCACGGCTGAAGGTGATCTACGAAAACACCGACGGTTTCGAGATTGCCCGTCAGGATTTGAATATCCGCGGCCCCGGCGAGTTTCTGGGCGCGCGCCAGAGCGGCCTGCCCATGCTGCGTTTTGCCGATCTGGAAGCCGATATCGAGCTGCTGGAAGCCGCGCGCGAGCTGGCGCCGCAGCTGCTGCAACGTTGGCCGCAATACGCGCAGGCGCACCTTAACCGCTGGCTGGCGGGGCGGGCACATTTCCTGAAAGCCTAGCGCAGCAGGCGGCCAAGCTGGCCGCTGTGCGGGCATGAAAAAAGGCTGCCGGTTGGCAGCCTTTTGCATGGTGCTAGCGGGTGTTATACGAACAGCTTCACACCAAAGTAGTACAGGGTAATGGCCAGGCCCATGCTTACCGGCAGGGTCAGCACCCAGGTGGTCAGGATGGTCTTCACGGTGCTCATTTGCACACCGGAGCGGTTCACCAGCATGGTACCGGCTACCGCGCTGGACAGAATCTGCGTGGTGGACACCGGTGCGCCGATGGCGCTGGCCAGACCGATGGAAACTGCCGACATGGTCTGTGCTGCCATACCTTGGGCGTAGGTCATGTCCTGTTTGCCGATTTTGGCGCCCACGGTGTTGACTACGCGTTTCCAGCCCACCATGGTACCCATACCGATGGCCAGTGCTACCGCAACAATCACCCAGGTCGGGGCGTATTCGGTGGTGGCGGACAGGTCTTTCTGGATGCCTTTGAGCTGTTTCTGGTCTACTTCGTTGATGCCGGCAACCTTGCCGATTTTCTTGGCCGCATCGCCCAAGCAGATCAGCTGGGTACGTACGTTCCAGCGCTTGTCTTCCGGCAGCTGCTGGAAGGACTTGGCATCGCCAATGGCAGACAATAGTTCGCCGGTTTCTTCGATGACTTTGGAAACGTCACACTTGTGCGAGTTGCTGGCCGGGTATTTGGCATCGATGATGGTCTGGTTGCGCTGGTACAGTTCTTTCAGCTGTACGGCGGCAATCTTGGTGTGCTCGATCTGGATAGGCTCGGCGTCCAGGTTCACCACAAAGTGGGCCGGGGCCAGGGCGATCAGTACCAGCATCACCAGGCCAACGCCTTTCTGGCCGTCGTTGGAACCGTGGGTAAAGCTCATGCCCATGGACGACACGATCAGCATGAAGCGGGCCCAGAATGGCGGGTGCTTGCGGCCTTCGATCTGCTGGCGCTGGAACGGCGATTTGTGGATGTTGGACAGCGGGCGCAGCTTCAGCAGGGTAAACAGCATCAAGCCAGCCAGGCCGGCGCCGAACAGTGGCGACATGAACAGCGACACGAATACGTCGATGGCCTTGCTCCAGTTGATGCCGTTGGCCAGCGAGTCGCCGGTAATCAGCGCATTGCCTACACCAACGCCCAGGATGGCACCGATCAGGGTGTGCGAGCTGGACGCCGGAATGCCGAAGTACCAGGTGCCCAGGTTCCACAGAATGGCGGACGTCAGCAGGGCAAATACCATCACCATGCCTTGGGCAGAGTTGATGTTCAGCAGCAGATCGGTCGGGATCAGGTTAACAATGGCGTAGGCTACAGCCAGACCACCAAAGAACACCCCCAGGAAGTTGAACAGACCGGACAGCATCACGGCGGTCTGCGGTTTCATGGACTGGGTGTAGATAACGGTTGCTACCGCGTTGGCGGTATCGTGAAAACCGTTGATGAATTCAAAAGCCAGGACAAAGGCCACCGAGAGAACCAGGGTGACTGCCAGCGTAGTGTCGAGCCCCGAGAGGAGTTCCAGCATGATGATGTGCAGTGCGTTATCAGAAAGGCGGGATTCTTGGGCTTTGAAGATGACACGTCAAGGGTTTGTAATAATCTTTTTTAGCCTTATCAAAAACCTATCAAAATTGTCATGGCGGGCTTGACAAAGGCGTATTTATTTTTGCTGTATATGCATGATTTTAAAAAGAAAAAAAGCCCTTCGGCACAGGCCGTAAGGGCTTTGTAATAAAACAGTAATAATCAGCCAAATTTGCCGGTGATGTAGTCTTCTGTTTCCTTGCGCTTCGGTGCGGTGAAGATGCCGTCGGTTTCACCAAACTCTACCAGCTCGCCCAGGTACATGTAGGCGGTGTAGTCGGACACACGCGCAGCCTGCTGCATATTGTGGGTCACGATGGCAATGGTGTAGTCCTGTTTCAGCTCGTGAATCAGTTCTTCGATGTGGCCGGTAGAGATCGGGTCCAGGGCCGAGGTCGGTTCGTCCAGCAGCAGTACTTCAGGGCGGGTGGCCACAGCGCGTGCGATACACAGGCGCTGCTGCTGGCCGCCGGACAGCGAATTACCGCTTTGCTTGAGCTTGTCTTTTACCTCGTTCCACAGCGCAGCCTTGCGCAGCGCCCATTCCACGCGGTCGTCCATTTCAGCTTTGGACAGGCTTTCGTACAGCTTCACGCCAAAGGTGATGTTGTCGTAGATGGACATCGGGAACGGCGTAGGCTTCTGGAACACCATGCCTACCTTGGCGCGCAGCATGTTCACATCCACGCTCTTGGCCAGCAGGTTTTGCGAATCCAGGAGGATCTCGCCTTCGGCACTCATGCCCGGGTACAGCTCGAACATGCGGTTGAAGGTGCGCAGCAAGGTGGACTTGCCGCAGCCGGACGGGCCGATGAAGGCGGTAACCTGGCCTGCGGGGATATCCAGATTGATGTTCTTCAGCGCGTGGAATTTGCCGTAGTAAAAGTTCAGGTTTTTGACCTGGAGCTTGATGGCGTTAGTAGTCATGGTCGTCAAGCCTTAATGAGTAGAGTTGTTTTTGCTGGCAAACCAGCGGGCCAGAATATTCAGAGTAAGAACGCTGAAGGTAATCAGCAGGGCGCCGGCCCAGGCCAGTGCGTGCCAGTCTTCGTACGGGCTCATGGCAAACTGGAAGATCACGATCGGCAGGTTGGCCATTGGCTGGTTCATATTGCTCCAGAACTGGTTGTTCAGGGCCGTGAACAGCAGTGGCGCGGTTTCACCGGAAATACGTGCTACCGCCAGCAGGATGCCGGTGATCACCCCGGCCTTGGCTGCACGCAGCGTCACGAACATGATGACTTTCCACTGTGGTGCACCCAGCGCAATAGCCGCTTCACGCAGGCTGTTGGGTACCAAGCGCAGCATGTTCTCGGTGGTGCGCACCACTACCGGAATCACCAGTAGCGCCAGTGCCATGGATCCAGCCCAGCCCGAGAAGTGCCCCACGCTAACGACATAGACTTCGTATACAAACAGGCCGATCACGATGGACGGGGCCGACAGCAGAATGTCGTTGATAAAGCGTGTGGCCGGTGCCAGCCAGCCGCGCTCGCCGTACTCTGCCAGGTAAACACCTGCCAGGATGCCGATAGGCGTGCCGAACAGGATGCCAAAGAAGGTCATCTGCAGCGAGCCGGCAATGGCGTTGGCCAAGCCGCCTGCCGAGCCCGGCGGCGGGGTGATCTGGGTAAAGACGTCGGCGGACAAGCCGGACAGACCGTGTTGCAGCAGTGTCCAGAGAATCCAGAACAGCCAGAACAGGCCAAAGCCCATCGCCAGGGTTGCTGCCAGCATGTTGAAGCCGTTTACCAGGCGACGACGGGCATAGATGGCGTTATTGCGTTGTGTAGACTGTGACATAACCTTGATCGCTTTCTCGGAGCCGATAGCTTGGCTGGTGCTCATGGCAATGCTCCGATCAGGAAGAGCGGCCTTCCTGCTTTTTCAGCTGCAGCAACAGCAGCTTGGAGCAGGACAGCACGACAAAGGTAATAAAGAACAGGATCAGACCCAGCTGGATCAGCGAGGACAGATACAGTTCACCGTTCGCCTCGGCAAACTCGTTCGCCAGGGTAGAGGCAATCGAGTTGCCAGCTTCAAACAGGCCGGTAGCGAAAATGGACGAGTTACCGATAACAAAGGTGACCGCCATGGTTTCACCCAGGGCGCGACCCAGGCCCAGCATGATGCCGCCAACCACACCGGTTTTGGTGTAGGGCAGTACCACGTAGCGGACCACTTCCCAGGTAGTGCCGCCCAGGCCGTAGGCGGACTCTTTCAGCATCGGCGGCACCACTTCAAACACGTCGCGCATGACCGAGGCAATGAACGGAATCACCATGATGGCCAGAATCAGGCCTGCGGTGAAAATGCCGATACCCATGGGCGCACCCTGGAACAGGAAGCCCACCACGGGCAGGTCGCCCATGTTTTCCAGGATCCACGGCTGCACGTGTTCGCCAAACAGCGGGGCAAACACAAACAGGCCCCACATGCCGTAAATGATGGAAGGAATACCTGCCAGCAATTCCACCGCAATACCCAGCGGACGTTTCAGCATGGGCGGGCAAAGTTCGGTCAGGAAGATGGCAATGCCAAAGCTGATGGGTACGCCAATCAGCAGGGCGATAAACGAGGTGATCAGTGTGCCGAAGATAGGTACTACAGCACCAAACTGTTCGGTAACCGGGTCCCACTCGCTACTGGTGAGAAAACCCCAGCCGAAGTGGCGAATGCTCGGCATGGCGCCGATCAGCAGCGAAATCAGGATGCCGATGAGCATGGCCAGCACAAGGAAGGCAAAGAAGCGGGTTGCCACCCGGAAGACCGAGTCAAGCAGCATCTGGCGTTTCAGATGAGCTGAGTACTGATTATTTTCCATGGGAAATCTCTAAGCGCTTGCAGACAAAAAGCCGGGAACGGGTCCCCGGCCTGCGTTGCTTGATGCCTGTGGGCATTATTTCCAGATCGGGGCGCCGGAGGCGTCAGTGATCTGTTTCCAGCTATTGCGAATGGTTGTCTTCACATTAGCCGGCATTGGTACGTAGTCCAGCTGGTTAGCTGTGGCGTCACCGTTGGTGTAAGCCCAGTCGAAGAACTTCAGTGCTTCCTGGCCTTGCACCGGTTTGTCCTGTTTCTTGTGCATCAGGATGAAGGTGGCGCCAGACAGCGGCCAAGTGTCTTTGCCTGGCTGGTTGGTCAGAATCAGGTAGAAGCCTGGTGCCTTGGCCCAGTCAGCGTTGGCCGCAGCCGCCTTGAAGGTGCTGTCATCCGGGTTGACGTAGGCACCGGAGGCGTTCTGCATCTGGGTATGGGCAATCTTGTTCTGCTTGGCGTAAGCGTATTCAACGTAGCCGATCGCACCCTTGATGCGGGTTACATAGTTGGCCACACCTTCGTTACCTTTACCGCCCACACCGACAGTCCACTTCACTGCGGAGTTTGCGCCGATGGTGCTGTTCCATTCTGGCGATACTTTGGACAGGTAGTTGGTGAAGATAAAGGTCGTGCCGGAGCCGTCAGAGCGGCGTACCACAGTAATTTTCTGGTCTGGCAGCTTGACGCCCGGGTTCAGCTTGGCGATGGCAGCATCGTTCCAGTTAGCGACTTTGCCAAGATAAATGTCAGCCAGCAGCGGGCCGGTCATTTTTAGTTGGCCAGCGCTCACGCCTGGCACGTTGATTACCGGTACCACGCCACCAATAACGGTCGGGAACTGGGTCAGGCCGGCTTTATCCAGTTCTTCCGGTTTCAGCGGCATGTCGGAGGCGCCGAAATCGACGGTTTTGGACTGGATTTGTTTAATACCACCACCAGAGCCGATGGACTGGTAGTTCATGTTGTTGTTGGTCTTGGCTTTGTAAGCTTCTGCCCATTTGGCGTACAGCGGGTACGGGAAGGTTGCGCCGGCGCCAGTGATATCTGCCGCAAACGCGTGGCCTGCTACAAAACCGGAAAAAGCCAGAGTGGCGACCAGGCGGGTAGTGTGTTTCATTGCGTGCTCCAAAGTTTAACGGCGTGTTTCGATGGAGTGCATCGTAATGCTTGGTGATTTCAGAAATATTACAGTTCGTCACATTGCAGCCGGTGGGGTTGGCGCGGGTATAATCCGCCCATTCTTAATGGTTCACCTAGAGGCAGGGCGCAATGGATAGCAAGCTGGTAATTGGCAACTGGAAGATGAACGGGCGGACTGCGGCCAACCAGGCCTTGGTGGCCGGCATGCTGGCGGATGCCGACATCAATCGTGCCGGTGTGGGTATTGCTGCGCCTGACATCTATCTTTCACAGCTGGCAACTATGCTGCAGGGCAGCCAGATGGCCGTGGCAGCGCAAGACGCCAGCCGTTTTGCTGCTGATGGTGCATTTACCGGCGAGACCAGTGCCGCCATGCTGGCCGATATTGGCTGTCGCTACGTATTGGTAGGTCATTCCGAGCGTCGCCAGTACTTTGCAGAGGATAATGCGGTATTGTCTGCCAAGCTGCAGTCTGTCGTGGCCGCCGGCATGGTGCCGGTATTGTGCGTGGGCGAAACACTGGCGCAGCGTGAAGCAGGCCAGGTTGAAGTAGTGATTGGCCAACAACTCGAAGCACTAGCTGCTATAAAAGGACAGCACTACGTCGTAGCGTACGAGCCAGTCTGGGCGATTGGCACAGGCAAGGTCGCAACTATCGAACAAATAGACGAAGTGCATAAGCAGATCCTGGATGTCGTGTTGCAATGCTATGGTGCGTCTGATAGTATTCGCGTCCTCTACGGCGGAAGCGTAAAGGCAGACAATGCCGACGCAATCCTGTCGCTGGCAAGTGTCGGTGGCGCCTTGGTTGGTGGTGCGTCCCTCGAGGTTAACGGATTTGGCAAGATTTGCCAGGCTGCTAAAAAGTTGATATAGTATGGAACTCTTGAATACGTTTGCACTTGTCGCGCTGCTGGTTTCTGCGCTGGCAATTATTGTCCTTGTCTTGATGCAGCATGGCAAGGGGGCTGATATGGGAGCTGCTTTTGGTAGCGGCTCTTCGGGAAGCCTATTTGGTGCAAGTGGTTCCGCTAATTTCCTGAGCAGGGCAACCGCCGTGTCGGCTGCTGTGTTCTTTTCGATGTTGATGTTGATTAGTTACTTGCACGTCGCAAATGATAGCAAGCTTGGCGTAATGGACTCGGCAATCGAAAAAGCGACATCGCAAATCCCGGGCGGTGCTGCTAAGGGTAATGCCTCCGGCGTGATTCCGGAATAAAAGTTAAAATTGTGCCGACATGGTGAAATTGGTAGACACGCTATCTTGAGGGGGTAGTGGCCGTAGGCTGTGTGAGTTCGAGTCTCACTGTCGGCACCACATTCAAAAAACAGGCCGCCGGGATTCCGGTGGCCTGTTTTGTTTGGAGTCAAGGAGGTCTGTCCTCCTTTCTTTTAGGGGTGTGCGGGAAATGCTGCAAAATTACTTTCCCATTCTGTTGTTTGTCGTCGTCGGCCTCTTGGTCGGGGTAGGTCCGCTGGTTCTGGGCTGGTTGCTCGCTCCTAACAGACCTGATCCTGAGAAACTGTCTCCTTACGAGTGCGGTTTTGAAGCCTTCGAAGACGCACGAATGAAGTTTGATGTCAGGTATTACCTGATAGCCATTCTTTTTATCCTTTTCGATCTCGAGGTCGCATTTCTGGTTCCTTGGGCGGTCGTATTTAAGGAATTGGGCGTGTACGGCTTTGGCGTCATGCTGGAATTCCTGACCGTTCTGACACTTGGCTTTATTTACATGTGGAAAAAAGGAGCGCTGGAATGGGAGTAGAAGGCATTCTCGAAAAGGGTTTTGTCACTACCACTGCTGACAAGCTGATCAACTGGACGCGTACCGGCTCGCTGTGGCCGATGACGTTCGGCCTGGCCTGTTGTGCCGTAGAGATGATGCACGCAGGTGCAGCCCGCTACGACCTGGACCGCTTCGGTATCGTGTTCCGACCAAGCCCGCGTCAGTCTGACCTGATGATTGTGGCTGGTACCCTGTGCAACAAGATGGCACCCGCCTTGCGCAAGGTTTACGACCAGATGGCCGAGCCGCGCTGGGTAATCTCCATGGGTTCCTGTGCCAACGGTGGTGGCTACTACCACTATTCTTATTCTGTCGTGCGCGGCTGCGACCGCATCGTGCCGGTAGATGTCTATGTTCCAGGCTGTCCTCCTACTGCAGAAGCCCTGCTGTACGGCATCATTCAGCTGCAGAACAAGATCAAGCGTACCAACACCATCGCCCGCTGAGGTAAAACCATGTCATTGAAAATGGAAGAGCTCAAGTCGGCGGTTGAACAGGTGCTCGGCGACAAGCTGGTTAGCGCCAAAATCGCGCTGGACGAGCTAACGATTGTCTGTAAATCCGCTGATACGCTCTCTGTGATGACTTCGCTGCGTGACAACGCTGCGCTGTCGTTTGAGCAGTGCATCGACATCTGCGGTATGGACTACAGCACCTATAAAGACGAGCCACAAGATGGCCCGCGCTTTGCCGTTGTCTACCACCTGCTTTCCCTGACGCATAACACCCGCATCCGTGTGCGCATTTTTGCCGAGGACGACAGCTTCCCTGTTGTGCCTAGCGTGAATGACATCTGGTCTGCGGCCAACTGGTTCGAGCGCGAAGCATTCGACCTGTTCGGTATCGTTTTCGAAGGCCATCCGGACCTGCGCCGCCTGCTGACCGACTACGGTTTTGTCGGCCACCCGTTCCGCAAGGATTTCCCGGTGTCTGGTCATGTGGAAATGCGCTATGACGCAGCCCAGCAGCGAGTCATCTACCAGCCTGTAACCATCGAGCCGCGCGAAATTACGCCGCGTATCGTCCGCGAGGAGAACTACGGTGGCTGAAATCCGTAACTACACGCTGAACTTTGGTCCACAGCACCCGGCCGCGCACGGTGTTTTGCGTCTGGTTCTGGAGCTGGATGGTGAAGTGGTACAGCGTGCCGACCCGCATATCGGCCTGCTGCATCGCGGCACCGAGAAGCTGGCGGAAAGCAAGACTTTCATCCAGTCCCTGCCATACATGGACCGTCTGGACTACGTGTCCATGATGTGTAACGAGCACGCTTACTGCCTGGCCATCGAAAAGCTGATGGGCATCGAAGTACCGGAGCGTGCGCAGTACATCCGTGTGATGTTTGCCGAAATCACCCGTGTGCTGAACCACTTGCTGTGGATCGGTGCACACTCCATCGATATCGGCGCCATGACCATGTTCCTGTACGCTTTCCGCGAGCGTGAGGACCTGATGGACTGCTACGAGGCCGTATCGGGTGCCCGCCTGCACGCAGCGTACTTCCGCCCGGGTGGTGTGTATCGCGACCTGCCGGACAGCATGCCACAGTACAAGGCTTCCAAGATCCGCAATGCCAAAGAAATCGCGCGCCTGAACGCAACCCGTGCCGGCACCATGCTCGATTTCATCGAAGACTTCACCCAGCGCTTCCCGGCTTGTATCGATGATTACGAAACCCTGCTGACAGATAACCGTATCTGGAAACAGCGTACCGTAAACATCGGTATCGTTACCCCTGAGCGCGCCAAGAACCTGGGCATGACCGGCCCGATGCTGCGTGGCTCCGGTATCGCTTGGGATCTGCGCAAGACCCAGCCGTACGATGTATACGACCGTATGGACTTCGACGTGCCGGTTGGCGTAACAGGCGACTGCTACGACCGCTATCTGGTGCGCGTGGAAGAAATGCGCCAGTCCAACCGCATCATCGCGCAGTGCGTGCAATGGCTGAAAGCCAACCCGGGTCCGGTGATTACCGATAACCACAAGGTGGCACCGCCTAGCCGTGAAGGCATGAAGTCGAATATGGAAGAGCTGATCCATCACTTCAAGCTGTTCACCGAAGGCATGCACGTACCGGAAGGCGAAGCTTACGCTGCGGTAGAGCATCCAAAAGGCGAGTTCGGTATCTATCTGGTGTCCGATGGCGCGAACAAGCCATACCGCCTGAAGATTCGTGCCCCTGGCTATGCCCACCTGGCCAGCCTGGATGAAATGTCGCGTGGCCATATGATTGCCGACGTGGTGGCCATCATTGGTACTCAGGATATCGTGTTTGGGGAGATTGACCGCTGATGTTATCCGCAGAATCGCTAGCCAAGATTGATCGCGAACTGGCCAAGTACCCAGCCGATCAATTCCGTTCCGCGGCCATGTCGGCGCTGCGCATTGCGCTGACCGAACGTCGTGAAACGGGGGCAACGCCAGAAGAGCGTTGCCTGAATGCAGACGTGATCGAGTTCGTGGCCAACTACATCGGCATTCCGCCGGTAGCGGCCTACGAAGTGGCCACGTTCTACAACATGTACGACATGAAGCCGGTAGGCAAGTACAAGATCACGGTCTGTACCAACCTGCCATGCGCGCTGCAAGGCGGCGTGAATGCTGCCCAGTACATCTCCGGCAAGCTGGGTATCGCCCTGGGCGAAACCAGTGCCGACGGCAAGTACACCTTGCTGGAAGGGGAGTGCATGGGTGCTTGTGGTGATGCACCGGTACTGCTGCTGAACAACCACAAGATGTGCAGCTTCATGACCCCTGAAGCCATCGATAAAAAACTGGCGGAGTTGGAATAATGGCAGTCTTCGTCAATGGTGTGATTTTCGAGGGGGTGGATACCCACGCCCCGGATTGCTGGCGCATCGATGCCTATATGGCTCGTGGCGGCTACCAGGCGCTGAAAAAGATCCTGGAAGCCAATATGCCGCAGGAAGACGTGATTGCCGAGGTGAAAAACTCCGGCCTTCGCGGTCGCGGCGGCGCTGGTTTCCCTACCGGTCTGAAGTGGAGCTTCATGCCGCGTTCCTTCCCGGGTGACAAGTACGTCGTCTGCAATACAGATGAGGGCGAACCGGGCACCTTCAAGGACCGCGACATCTTGCTGTACAACCCGCACGCGCTGATCGAAGGCATGATCATCGCCGGCTACGCCATGGGTTGCAAAGCCGGTTACAACTACATTCACGGTGAAATCTTCGAAGCTTACGAGCTGTTCGAAGAGGCGCTGGACGAAGCACGCAAGGCCGGCTTCCTGGGTGAAAAAATCCTGGGTACCGACTTCAGCTTCGACCTGTTCGCCCACCACGGCTACGGTGCCTATATCTGTGGCGAGGAAACCGCGCTGCTCGAATCGCTGGAAGGCAAAAAAGGCCAGCCGCGCTTCAAGCCGCCATTCCCGGCCAGCTTCGGCCTGTACGGCAAACCCACCACCATCAACAACACCGAATCGTTTGCGTCGGTGCCGTTCATCATTCGCGACGGCGGCCAGAAATTCCTGGAAGCCGGCAAGCCGAATAACGGTGGTACCAAGCTGTTCTCGATCTCCGGCCATGTCAATCGTCCGGGTAACTACGAGATTCCGCTGGGCACCCCGTTTGCCACCTTGCTGGAAATGGCGGGCGGCATGAAAGACGGCAAGAAGCTGAAAGCGGTCATCCCGGGTGGTTCGTCTGCTCCGGTTCTGCCTGGCGACGTGATGATGGGCCTGACCATGGATTACGACAGCATCTCCAAAGCCGGCTCCATGCTGGGTTCGGGTGCCGTAATCGTGATGAACGAAGATGTCTGCATGGTAAAAGCGCTGGAGCGTCTGGCTTACTTCTACCATGAAGAATCTTGCGGCCAGTGCACGCCGTGCCGCGAAGGCACCGGCTGGCTGTACAAGGTCATCCATCGCATTGCCAACGGCGAAGGCCGCCCAGGCGATCTTGAGTTGCTGGACTCGGTAGGCAACAACATGGCTGGTCGCACCATCTGCGCCCTGGCCGATGCCGCTGTGTTCCCGGTTCGTAGCTTCACCAAACACTTCCGCAATGAGTTCGAGTACCTCATCGAGCACAAGAAGTCTTTGGTGGATCACAAATGGTGTTGAGCGATGCTTGAAATCGAAATCGACGGTAAAAAACTGACAGTCAACCAGGGCAGCACCATTATTGATGCCGCCCATACTGCCGGTACCTACATCCCTCACTTCTGCTACCACAAGAAGCTGTCCATTGCGGCCAACTGCCGCATGTGCCTGGTAGAAGTGGAGAAAGCACCGAAGCCGCTGCCGGCCTGCGCCACGCCGGTAACAGATGGCATGAAAGTGCACACTGCGTCCCCGCTGGCCAAAAAGGCCCAGCAAGGCGTAATGGAATTCCTGCTGATCAACCACCCGCTGGATTGCCCTATCTGCGACCAGGGCGGTGAGTGCCAGCTGCAAGATCTGGCCGTGGGCTACGGTAATTCCGGCTCCCGTTACCAGGAAGAAAAGCGTGTTGTGGTAGGCAAAGACATGGGCCCGCTGGTTTCCGCCGAGGAAATGAGCCGCTGCATTCATTGCACCCGCTGCGTACGCTTCACCGACGAAATCGGTGGCTTCCAGGAAATCGGTATGGCTAACCGTAGCGAATTCTCGGAAATCATGCCGTACCTGGGCAAAACCGTGAATTCGGAAATCTCCGGTAACGTGATCGACCTGTGCCCGGTGGGCGCGCTCACTTCCAAGCCGTTCCGTTACAGCACCCGTGCCTGGGAGCTGTCGCGTCGCAAGTCGGTGAGCCCGCACGACGGCCTGGGTGCCAACCTGATCGTGCAGGTCAAACAGAACGAAGTCATGCGCGTTCTGCCACTGGAAAACGAAGCCATCAACGAATGCTGGCTGGCCGACCGTGACCGCTTCTCCTACGAAGGCCTGAACAGCGCCGAGCGTCTGCACAAGCCGATGATCAAGTTCGACGGCAAGTGGCACGAAACCGACTGGCAGACTGCGCTGGAATACGTAGTGAAAGGCCTGAACGGCGTATCTGCCGACCATGGCAAAGACGCTATCGGCTTCCTGACCAGCCCGCACAGCACCACCGAAGAGCTGTATCTGGCCCAGAAACTGGCCCGCAGCTTCGGCGTAAACAACATCGACGCCGCCCTGCGCCGTAGCGACAGCCGCGTAGCAGCCGCCCAGCAAGGTGCACTGTGGCTGGGCTCCTCCATCACCGAGTTGGCCGCGGCCAAGTCGCTGCTGGTAGTGGGTTCCTCGCAGCGCCAGGAACAGCCGCTGCTGGCTTCCCGTATTCGCCAATCGGTGAAAAAGGGTACCCAGCTGAACGTGATTCACGTTGCCGACGACGAGCTGTTTACCACGCTGAATGCCAAGCTGATCGTTTCCCCGGCTGCGCTGGTGAATGGTCTGGCCCAGGTACTGAAGGCTGCCGTGTCGATCAAGGGTGCGGAAAGTGCGCTGGATCTGTCTGCGGCCAACGTGGGCGAGCAGGCGCAAGCCATCGCCGCCAGCCTGTGCGCAACTGATAACGCCGCCATCATCCTGGGTAACGTAGCGCAACACCACCCGGCGTTCTCTGAGCTGCTGTCGCTGGCGCAAGAACTGTCCCGCGTGACTGGCGCACGTTTCGGTATTACTGCCGAAGCCGCCAACAGCGTAGGTGCCGACGTAGCGGGCGCGAACCCGGCACGTGGCCCTATGGGTGCTGCCGTGACGGCCGGCCTGTCCGCTGCCGCCATGCTGGCTGCCCCGCGCAAGGCTTACTTCCTGCTGAACGCCGAAGTGGAAGCCGATACCTATAACGGCCAGCAAGCCGTTGCTGCCATGAAACAGGCTGCCACCGTGATTGCGCTGACTGCTTATAAAGGTGCCGGTCTGCTGGACTACGCCGACGTACTGCTGCCGGTAGCGCCGTTCTCCGAAACTGCCGGCTCTTTCGTGAACATGGAAGGCAAGCTGCAGAGCTTCAACGGTGTGGTGCGCCCGCAAGGTGAAGCGCGTCCGGGGTGGAAGGTGCTGCGCGTGCTGGGCAATATGCTGAGCCTGGACGGCTTCGAGCAAAACTCCGCCGAAGACGTACGCGCTGAGCTGCTGGCCAAGGGTGACATCGCCGCCAAGCTGAATAATGCACTGGCTACCACTGCGGCCAACGTGGCTGCACCGGCTGCTGCCGGCCTGGTACGTGTGGGTGAGGTACCGCTGTACCACGCCGACCCGATCTGCCGCCGTGCACCGTCCCTGCAGCAAACCGAAGCCGCCGCTACTCCGGTAGTGCGCGTTAGCCCTGTCGATGCCGCCCGTCTGGGCCTGAACGACGGTGACGCCGTTGTGGTAGAGCAGGGTGGTGCCTCGGTAAGCCTGCAAGTACGTGCCGACAAGGCGCTGGCTGAAGGAGTGGTACGCGTTGCTGCGGCTCATCCTGCTACCCAGGCGCTGGCTGGCATGTTCGAACCGATTCAGATCAAGCGAGGTTAATCCATGGAACTTCTGCAAAGTTTGCTGGGTAGCGAGGCCGGTATGGCAGTGTGGACACTGCTGAAAATCCTGGCCATTGTTGCCCCGCTGATGATTGGTGTGGCCTACCTGACGCTCGCAGAGCGCAAGGTGATCGGCTACATGCAGATCCGTATCGGCCCCAACCGCGTCGGCCCGAAAGGGCTGCTGCAGCCACTGGCTGACGGTGTGAAACTGCTGATGAAGGAAATCATCCTGCCGACCCAGTCGAGCAAGGGTCTTTTCCTGCTGGCTCCGGTGCTGTCCATCATGCCGGCGCTGGCTGCCTGGGCGGTGATCCCGTTCAACGACACCATGGTGCTGGCTAACATCAACGCCTCGCTGCTGTACATCATGGCCATTACGTCCATGGGCGTGTATGGCGTGATCGTGGCCGGCTGGGCGGGTAACTCCAAGTACTCCTTCCTGGGTGCGCTGCGCTCTTCGGCTCAGATCGTGTCCTACGAACTGGCCATGGGCTTTGCGCTGGTAGGTGTACTGATGGTGTCCAGCAGCCTGAACCTGGTGGATATCGTGAACCAGCAAGGCCAGGGCATTGCCGGTGGCTCGATCTTCTCCTGGAACTGGCTGCCGCTGTTCCCGCTGTTCATCGTGTACCTGGTATCCGGTGTAGCAGAAACCAACCGTGCCCCGTTTGACGTGGCCGAGGGTGAGTCCGAGATCGTGGCCGGTTTCCACGTGGAATACTCCGGTATGGCTTTCGCCATCTTCTTCCTGGCCGAATACGCCAACATGATCCTGGTGGCAGCACTGACTTCCATCATGTTCCTGGGTGGCTGGCTGTCGCCGTTCCCGGCAAGCTGGGGCGCACTGGGTGCATCCAGCATTGTCTGGCTGCTGGTGAAGATGTCCGCGGTACTGTTCTGCTTCCTGTGGTTCCGTGCAACGTTCCCGCGTTATCGCTATGACCAGATCATGCGTCTGGGCTGGAAAGTGTTTATTCCGGTAACGCTGGTGTCGATTCTGGTTCTGGGCCTGTGGATGCTGAGTCCGCTGTCGCTCTGGAAGTGATGGAGCTTAAAGCATGGAAATGATCCGCAATTTTTTCAAAACCTTCCTGCTGGTTGAACTGGTGCAGGGCTTGATGGTGACCGGTCGTCACTTCTTTGCCCGCAAGATCACCGTTCAGTTCCCGGAAGAGAAGACGCCGATTTCACCGCGCTTCCGCGGCCTGCATGCGCAGCGCCGTTACGCCAACGGTGAAGAGCGCTGCATCGCCTGTAAGTTGTGCGAAGCAGTGTGCCCGGCCATGGCCATCACCATCGAGTCCGAACAGCGCGACGACGGCACCCGCCGTACCAGCCGCTACGATATCGACCTGACAAAGTGCATTTTCTGCGGTTTCTGCGAAGAAGCCTGCCCGGTAGATGCCATCGTCGAGACGCATATCTTCGAATATCACGGCGAGAAGCGTGGCGATCTGTACTACACCAAACCGATGCTGCTGGCGGTAGGTGACAAGTACGAAGCTGAAATCGCGGCCAACAAGGCTGCCGATGCCAAGTATCGCTAAGGGGGACTCATGAGCTTTCAGGCTGTCGTTTTTTATATTCTGTCGGCGATCCTGATCTTCGCGGGTTTCCGCGTGGTGACGGCTAAAAACCCGGTACATGCTGCACTGTACTTGGTGCTGGCTTTCTTTACTGCGTCCGGCCACTGGCTGCTGCTGCAGGCCGAGTTCCTGGCGATTGCCCTGGTACTGGTCTACGTCGGCGCGGTGATGGTGCTGTTCCTGTTTGTGGTGATGATGCTGGACATCAACGTAGAGAAACTGCGTGAAGGTTTCTGGCGTCATTTCCCGCAGGCCGCCACCGTGGCGCTGATCATGATGGCCGAGATCGTACTGGTTTTGTCCAGCCCGGAAGCGCATCTTGCCGATGTGAAACCGGCTGCTGCCGCTGCTGCGGCAGGCGAGATCAGCAACGTGAAGGTGCTGGGTCGTCAGCTTTACACCACGTACCTGCTGGCCTTTGAAGCTGCGGCCGTGATTCTGCTGGTAGCCATGGTGGCTGCGATCGGTATCACCATCCGTCAGCGTAAAGACAGCAAGTATGTTGATCCGGGGGTACAAGTACGCGTGCAGAGCAAAGACCGCGTACGTGTCGTGAAAATGGCAGCTACCAAGCGCCAGGACGACGCCGTATCCGATTCTAACGAGCAACAGGCCTGACGGCCGTAGATTGGGAGGACACGTGCTTACACTCACACACTTCCTGGTGCTGGCCGGCATCCTGTTCGCCATCAGCGTACTGGGTATTTTCCTGAACCGGAAAAACCTCATCGTGCTGTTGATGGCCATCGAGCTGATGCTGCTCGCGGTGAACTACAACTTCATCGCTTTCTCGCACTTCCTGTCGGATTCGGCAGGGCAGATTTTCGTCTTCTTCATCCTGACCGTTGCTGCCGCTGAGTCGGCAATCGGTCTGGCTATCCTGGTGGTACTGTTCCGCAATATGGACACCATCAACGTAGAAGACTTGGGCAGCCTCAAAGGCTAAAGAAACCGGATTTCAATTCTAAAAAGCACGACAAACATGGATATGAAGAGCTTATACCTGCTGATTGCGCTCTCACCTCTGGTGGGGTCGGTCATTGCAGGCCTGTTTGGATGGGCGATTGGTCGCCGTGCTGCTCACGTCGTGACAATTCTCGGCGTGGCGGTATCGGCGGTTCTCTCGATTGGCGTACTGAAGGGCTTCCTTGATGGAAGCGCCCAGGTATTCAATGGCCCTGTCTATACCTGGTTGACGGTGAATGGTTTTGAATTCTCTGTCGGCTTCCTGGTGGACTCCCTCACCGCGATGATGCTGGTCGTAGTCACCAGCGTTTCGCTGATGGTGCACATCTACACAATCGGCTACATGCACGAAGACCCGGGTTATCAGCGTTTCTTCAGTTACATCTCGCTGTTTACCTTCTCCATGCTGATGCTGGTGATGTCCAACAACTTCATCCAGCTGTTCTTCGGCTGGGAAGCTGTGGGCCTGGTGTCCTACCTGCTGATCGGTTTCTGGTTCAAGCGCCCGACGGCGACTTTTGCCAACCTGAAAGCGTTCCTGGTGAACCGTGTGGGTGACTTCGGCTTCCTGTTGGGTATCGGTCTGGTACTGGCGTATTTCGGCGGCTCGCTGAACTACACCGACGTGTTTGCTGCCGCGCCTGCGCTGGCCAGCAAAACCATCCAGATCATTCCTGGCGTGGAGTGGTCGCTGCTGACGGTCACCTGCATCCTGCTGTTCGTGGGTGCCATGGGTAAGTCTGCCCAGTTCCCGCTGCACGTGTGGCTGCCGGATTCCATGGAAGGCCCGACCCCGATCTCCGCGCTGATCCACGCTGCCACCATGGTGACAGCCGGTATCTTCATGGTGTCGCGCATGAGCCCGCTGTTCGAGATGTCTGATACCGCACTGAACGTGGTGATGGTAGCCGGCTCGATTACCGCGCTGTTCATGGGCTTCCTGGGTATTGTGCAGAACGACATCAAGCGCGTGGTGGCTTACTCCACCCTGTCGCAGCTGGGTTACATGACTGTTGCGCTGGGCGCGTCTGCCTACTCGGTAGCCATGTTCCACGTGATGACCCACGCCTTCTTCAAAGCCCTGCTGTTCCTGGGCGCCGGTTCCGTGATCATGGGCATGCACCATGACCAGGACATGCGCAATATGGGCGGCCTGCGCAAGTACATGCCGATTACCTGGCTGACTTCGCTGCTGGGCTCGCTGGCGCTGATCGGTACGCCGTTCTTCTCCGGCTTCTACTCCAAGGATTCCATCATCCTGGCGGTACAGGCGAGCAATCTGTCGGCATCGGGCTTTGCCTACTTTGCCGTGATTGCCGGTGTATTCGTTACCGCGTTCTACTCCTTCCGTATGTACTTCCTGGTCTTCCATGGCAAGGAGCGCTGGATGGAGGTGAAGCACGATCACCATCACCACGATGATGATCACGGTGACGAGCACCATCATGGTCTGGGCCCGAACGACAAGCCGCACGAATCGCCATGGGTGGTAACCCTGCCGCTGGTGATGCTGGCGATTCCGTCCGTGCTGATCGGTTTCTTTGCCCTGCACCCTCTGGTAGGTGGCGAGTTCTTCAAAGGCGTGATCTTCACCAACCTGGAGAAACACCCGGGTCTGGAGGCGGCCATGCACCACGCACACGATGCCGTGGCCATGGGTACGCATGCCTTTGTTAGCCTGCCGTTCTGGTTGGCCGCAGCTGGTGTGGCACTGGCCTGGTTCTTCTACATGAAGGCGCCGCATATTCCGGCCGCTATCAAGCAGAAGTGCTCCGGTGTGCATGCCCTGCTGGAAAACAAATACTACCTGGACGAAATCTATTTCGCCGTGTTCGCCAAAGGCTCTCGTGCGCTGGGTACTTTCTTCTGGAAAGTCGGCGACATGCTGCTGATTGACGGCTTGCTGGTAAACGGCACAGCGCGTCTGGTGGGCTACTTCTCCAGCGTGGTTCGCAAGCTGCAAACCGGCTTCATCTACAGCTACGCCGCCATCATGATTGTGGGCGTGCTGGTATTGATGACTTACTGGTTCAAGCCGCTGATCCTGCGCTAGGGTTGGTTACCGGAATCGATTTAACAAATAGGCTATCTATATGTTTTCTAATCCTTTGAGTCTGGTGATCTGGACTCCGATTGTGGCGGGCCTTCTGGTGCTGGCCACCGGCGGTGACCAGCGTGCCACGCTGGCGCGCTGGCTGGCACTGGCTGGTGCCCTGGCGGGGTTCCTGGTATCGCTGCCGCTGTTTACCCAGTTCAACAACCTGCATGGCGGCATGCAGTTTGTTGAGAACCTGCCGTGGATCGAATCCCTGGGGATTCGCTACCACCTGGGTGTAGACGGCATCTCCATGTTGTTTATCGTGCTGAACAGCTTTACCACCCTGATGGTGGTACTGGCTGGCTGGGAAGTTATCCAGAAACGTGCCGGCCATTACATGGCCGCCTTCCTGATCATGTCGGGCCTGATCAACGGTGCTTTTGCAGCACTGGATGCCATCCTGTTCTACGTGTTCTTCGAAGGCATGCTGATCCCGATGTACCTGATCATCGGTATCTGGGGCGGCCCGCGCCGTGTATACGCATCGGTGAAGTTCTTCCTGTACACCCTGCTGGGTTCCCTGCTGATGCTGGTAGCGTTCATCTACCTGTATTTCCAGGCTGGCAAGACTTTCGAGATCGAAGCCTTTCAGGCATTGGCCAAGATCCCGCGTGATGTGCAGCTGCTGCTGTTTGTAGCGTTCTTCCTGTCGTTTGCGGTGAAAGTGCCGATGTGGCCAGTTCACACCTGGCTGCCGGATGCCCACGTGGAAGCGCCTACCGGTGGCTCCATGGTACTGGCTGCTATCACCCTGAAGATCGGTGCTTACGGTTTCCTGCGATTTGCCCTGCCTATCGTGCCGGACGCTGCGCTGGAAGTGGCCCCGATCATGGTGGGCCTGTCGCTGGTCGCCGTGGTGTATATCGGCCTGGTGGCACTGGTGCAAACCGACATGAAAAAGCTGGTGGCGTACTCGTCCATCTCGCACATGGGTTTTGTTACTCTGGGCATGTTCCTGTTTACCGGTAGCCAGATGAACGTCTGGGCGCTGGAAGGCGCGCTGGTGCAGATGGTGTCGCACGGCTTCATTTCTGCCGGCATGTTCTTCTGCATTGGTGTGATGTACGACCGCGTGCATAGCCGCAATATCGCCGACTACGGTGGTGTGGCCAACAAGATGCCTATCTTTGCTGCCTTCATGATGCTGTTTGCCATGTCCAACTCCGGCCTGCCGGCTACCTCCGGTTTCGTGGGCGAGTTCATGGTGATCATGGGCGCGGTACAGGTGAACTTCTGGGTTGCTGCTTTGGCTGCCACTACCCTGATCTTCGGTGCTGCGTACACCCTGTGGATGTACAAGCGCGTGATCTTCGGTGAAGTAGGCAACGACCACGTAGAACACATGCAAGACGTGAACAAGCGCGAGTTCCTGGTGCTGGCCATCCTGGCGCTGGCGGTACTGGGCATGGGTCTGTACCCGCAGCTGTTCGTGGAGAAGATGCACCTCTCCGTGAACGATCTGATTGCGCACGTTGCGCAAAGCAAGCTCTAAGCTTACAAGGACAACGCTAATGAATTGGGCTGATCTCAACCTGATGCCGGCATTGCCCGAGATGTTTCTGCTCGGAGCTTTGCTGGTCATCCTGATGCTTGACCTCTTTATCTCGGATGCCAAGCGCGGCATTACCTACGGCCTGTCCCTGGTGACACTGGCGGTAGCTGCGTTCCTGCAGGTATCTACTTTTGAAACCTTCAGCACCATTACCCTTAGTGGCCTGTTTGTCGATGACCCGATGGCGGACATCGTCAAGGTCGCCATGTATGGCGTAACTGCTACTGTGCTGGTGTACACCCGCCAGTATGTAAAAGATCGTGGCCTGTTCAAGGGCGAGTACTACACCCTGGCGCTGTTTGCGCTGCTGGGCATGAACATCATGGTGTCGGCCGGTAACTTCATCAGCCTGTACATGGGCCTGGAGCTGCTGTCGCTGTCGCTGTGCTCGCTGATTGCCCTGCAACGTGACTCGGTAAAAGCCACTGAAGCCGCGATGAAGTACTTCGTACTGAGCGCACTAGCTTCCGGCCTGCTGCTGTACGGCATGTCCATGGTGTACGGTGCTACCGGCACACTGGATCTGGCTACCGTGGCGAAAGCCGTTGCCGGTGGCAGTGCCAATACCACCCTGATGGTCTTCGGCCTGGTGTTCATCGTAGCGGGTCTGGCGTTCAAACTGGGCGCCGTACCGTTCCACATGTGGGTGCCGGACGTTTACCAGGGTTCGCCTACTGCGCTGACGCTGATGATTGGTGCCGCGCCGAAACTGGCCGCCTTCGTGTTTGTCATCCGTATCCTGGTACAGGGTCTGGGTGCCATGGTGGCGGATTGGCAGGGCATGCTGATCATCATCGCGGTACTGTCCATGGCAATCGGTAACATTACCGCCATTGCCCAGACCAATATCAAGCGCATGCTGGCTTACTCCACCATCTCGCACATGGGTTTCCTGCTGCTGGGCCTGATCGCGGGTACACCGGAAGGCTACGCCTCGGCACTGTTCTATGCCGTGGTATACGTGCTGACCACGCTGGTAGGCTTCGGCATCTTGCTGGGTCTGTCGCGCGCCGGTTTTGAGTGCGAAACCCTGGACGACCTGAAAGGCCTGAACGGCCGCAACAGCTGGTACGCCCTGCTAATGCTGCTGGCGCTGTTCTCCATGGCTGGTATTCCGCCGCTGGCTGGCTTCTATGCCAAGTTTGCCGTGATCCAGGCTGTCGTGAACATCAACCTGGTATGGCTGGCCGTGGTGGCTGTGATCATGTCGCTGATCGGCGCCTTCTACTACTTGCGCGCCGTGAAAGTGATGTACTTCGATGAAGTACAGGACAACAGCCCGATTGCCATGCCGGCAGACATGAAGCTGGTACTGTCGGTAAACGGTATTGCCCTGCTGGTATTGGGCGTGGTGCCGGAACGTTTGGTGGCCATGTGTGTCGAAGCGATGCAATTGTCGCTTCACAGCCTGTAATCAAGGAATAGTTGATGGAAACCAGCGTTATCACCCTGCTCGTTCTGGCCTTTGTTGCGGCCA
Organism: Vogesella sp. XCS3; assembly: GCF_020616155.1. NCBI lineage: Bacteria > Pseudomonadati > Pseudomonadota > Betaproteobacteria > Neisseriales > Chromobacteriaceae > Vogesella > Vogesella sp. XCS3. The sequence goes on from NZ_CP085530.1 coordinate 3,258,278, forward strand.
ACCTGCCTTTCGCTACCCAGCGTCTGGCAGGTATCAAGAAACTGGCCAACAAGCATTTTGGCTGGCACTTGCTGGAGCTGGTAGCGCTGTACCTGTTGCTGGGTCTGCTGGCGCGCGTGCTGGAGGGCCGTATCAGCCCTGTGCACGTGCAGAACTGGCAGTTCTATGTGACAACGTTTTCGCTGTTCATGGTTTTTGCCTTCCCGGGCTTTGTCGCCCGGTATTTCTGGCAGGCACGCAGCCACTAAGTTGGCCGCATGAAAAAGCCCGGCGCATGCCGGGCTTTTTTCGTTTCTGTGCTGGCGTGTGGTATCCAGTATAAGTAGTAGTGACTGATGATCCCCGCCCCTGCGTCAGCTGTTTTCTTGTGCTGCGGCCAACCTTGCAGGCATGGCAAGGCTTGATGCTTGTGCGCATGGTTTGCACGGGCTGGCTAGGCAGCATGGCTGCCAGTGGGCGGGGGGATAAGGATGGAAGCTGGTGTTGATAGATCAATAAAAAACCGCTGCACTGGCAGCGGCTTTTTGCATGCGGGGCAGCGGGCTTAGTAAAAGCGCGCCTCGCCTTGCGGGCGGCTCTTGAAGCGCTTGTGCAGCCAGAAATACTGTGCCGGCGTTTCGCGGATGCGCTCTTCCAGGAAGGCATTCATGCGGCGGGTATCGGCTACCACGTCATCCGACGGGTAGTTTTCCCACGCCGGGTAGATGTCCAGCACAAAACGGCTACCTTCGCGGCGGGCAATGGCCGGTACCACCTTGGCGCGGGCCAGCCCGGCAATGCGCGACAGGCCGGTAATGGTGGCGGCGTCGGTTTCAAAGAACTTCACGAATACCGAGTCGCGTGCGCCAAAGTCCTGGTCGGGTAGATACAGGAATGGCGTGTGGTCCTTGCGCATGGCCTTGATGATGCTGCGCAGGCTTTCCTGGCGCGACACGATGTAGGCGTTATTAAAGCGGTTGCGGCCTTTGTAGAACTGTTCGTCCAGCGTCTTGTTTTTCTGGTGCGCATAGACGCTGACCAGCGGTACTTCCAGGTTCAGACGGTAGGCGCACATTTCGAAGGCGACAAAATGCGGGTAGAACAGGATGACATCTTCGCCGGCGTCGCGCAGGCGGCTAAGGTGCTCCAGGCCGCGTATCTCGACCAGATTGCGTAACCTGTCCGGCGACGACCACCACACCACGCCGTATTCCAGTACCAGTTTCATCATTTCGACAAAGTGGGCGCGTATCAGCGTACGCCGCTGCGCCGGGCTCATGTCGGGGAAGCACAGGCGCAGGTTGATCAGCCCCACGCGACGGCGTTCTTTGGCTAGTGCGTAAGCCAGCTGGCCCAGCAGCCAGGCCAGGGCATGAATGAGGCGCAGGGGGAGCAGGTGAATCAGCCACAACAGGGCCAGAGCAAGTTTCATCAGACAGCTTTCATTCGGAATCAGGGGCAGGCGCGCCAGCCGGGCGCTTGTAACGGTTGTAGCTCCACAGGTACTGGGCAGGCCAGCGGCGGATCAGGCTTTCCACTTCGGCGTTCAGGATGGCGCCATCCTGCTGCTTGTCCCCGGTAAAGGGTACGTTTTGCGGTTGGATGTGCACGGCAAAGCCTTGGCCATTCGCCAGGCGCTCGCCAGTAAACCACAGCACGGCAACGTCCTGCATCTGCGCCAGGCGCGGCAACAGGCTCATGGTAAACGCAGGTTGGCCGAAAAATGGTGCCCAGACGCCCTCGCCACTGCCTGGCACCTGGTCGGGCAGGATGATGGTGGCTTCGCCGGATTTCAGTGCCTTCATCAGCAGGCGCACACCGGCACCCGTTGCGGGGGCCGTTTTGGCGCTACCACGCGCACGGCCTTCGTTCATGATGGGTTCCAGCCAGGCCAGTTTCGAGGGCTTGTACATGGCGGTAAGCGGGAAGGGCAGGCGCGAGCTGAGATAGCGGCCGGCAATGTCGTAGCTGCCTAGGTGAGGCGTGACAAAGATCAGCCCCTTGCCTGCGGCCAACGCTGCCTCGACGTGCTCCCAGCCATGGCATTGTTTCACCAGCGATATCATATAGGCCGGCTCACGACACCACGCTATCGATAACTCCAGCATGCCTTTACCGCTTTCTGCGGCAGACTGTTTGACGAGGGCTTGATAAAGCTGATAACTTCCAGCGATTTTACTCGTGTCGAGATTCTCGCGTATGCGCGAGCGGACACGGGGTGACGCATAATAAAGCATTCGCCCAAGCAAGCTGCCCAAGGCATGCAACACAGGCAGGGGCAGGGACGCGAGTGCCTGCAGTATCAAACGTGCGAGTCGGGTCATGGGCTTGTACGCTAACGAAACGCGCTATTTTACCTTAACTCACTGGCCATTATCTGGAACGAAGACAATGAGCGAATATCTCTTTACCTCTGAATCGGTCTCGGAAGGTCACCCGGACAAAGTAGCGGACCAGATTTCCGATGCGATTCTGGACGCCATCCTGACCCAGGACAAATACGCCCGCGTAGCGGCCGAGACGCTTGTGAACACCGGCCTGGCCGTACTGGCCGGCGAAATCACCACCACGGCCAACGTGGACTACATCAAGATTGCGCGCGAAACCATCAAGCGCATCGGTTACGACAGCTCCGAAATGGGCTTCGACTATAACGGCTGCGCCGTGATGGTGTGCTACGACAAGCAGTCGCCGGATATCGCCCAGGGCGTGAACGAAGGCCAGGGCCTGGACCTGGAACAAGGCGCTGGCGACCAGGGCCTGATGTTCGGCTACGCTTGCGACGAAACGCCAACCCTGATGCCGTTCCCGATCTACTACGCGCACCGCCTGGTGCAGCGTCAGGCGGAGCTGCGCAAGGACGGCCGCCTGCCATGGCTGCGCCCGGATGCCAAGAGCCAGATCACCTGCGTATACGATACCGCTACCGGCCTGCCCAAGCGTATCGATACTGTCGTACTGTCTACCCAGCACCACCCGGATGTGGACTACGACACCCTGCGCGAAGCGGTAATCGAGCAGATCATCAAGCCGGTACTGCCGCCAGAGATGCTCACCGCTGAAACCAAATACCTGATCAACCCGACCGGCCGCTTTGTTATCGGCGGCCCGCAAGGCGATTGCGGCCTGACCGGTCGCAAGATCATTGTGGACACCTACGGTGGTGCCGCACCGCACGGCGGTGGCGCGTTCTCCGGTAAAGATCCGTCCAAGGTAGACCGCTCTGCCGCCTACGCTTGCCGCTACGTGGCCAAGAACATCGTTGCTGCCGGTCTGGCTCGCCAGTGCCAGGTACAGGTTTCCTACGCTATTGGCGTGGCGCAGCCTACCTCCATCGCCGTGGATACCTTCGGTACCAACGCGATCCCGAACGAGCAAATCGTCGAGCTGGTTAAACAGCACTTCGACCTGCGCCCGAAAGGCATCGTGCAGATGCTGGACCTGCTGCGCCCGATCTACGCCAAGACCGCCGCTTACGGCCACTTCGGTCGCGAAGAGCCGGAGTTCACCTGGGAGCGTACCGACAAGGTAGAAGCGCTGCGCGCTGCTGCCGGTCTGTAAGGCCCAAGGTTGGCCGCATACTGCGGCTTGCCATCCGCGCCCTGCCTGTTACCAGGTGGGGCGTTTTTACGTCTGGAGGCTTGTATGGCGCGGCCAGGCGGTAGAACACGCATGCCGGTGGGGCTGATTGTTGCGGCCTGTATTTTTTACGCGAATTGCGGCCAACCTTTTAACCATCTTCTGCCATAATGTCAGGATTCCGGGGAGCGCTGCGAGGCCATGCCCCAGGCCCGGAACAGTTCAAAACGGCGCTCACCTGCTTGTTCATCGGCCACCCTACCTGGTAGCCGGAATAACCCGTGCCGGGCACGGGATGCGCGGGTGAGCCATCCCTCCCGGCCTTCGTGATAAAGGATTTGCACGATGGCTGACTTCAACGACTACGTTGTTGCCGATATCAACCTGGCCGCCTGGGGCCGCAAAGAGCTGAACATTGCCGAAACCGAAATGCCGGGCCTGATGGCAATTCGCGAGCAGTTCAAGGATGCGCAGCCGCTGCGTGGCGCGCGCATTGCCGGTAGCCTGCACATGACCGTGCAGACTGCCGTGCTGATCGAAACCCTCACCGCGCTGGGTGCCGACGTACGCTGGGCCTCGTGCAATATCTTCTCTACACAAGACCACGCCGCCGCCGCGATTGCCGCCGCCAAGATTCCGGTATTTGCCTTCAAGGGCGAGAGCCTGGACGAGTACTGGGAATTCAGCCACAAGATCTTCGAATGGCCGGACAACCAGCCTGCCAACATGATTCTGGACGACGGCGGCGACGCCACCCTGCTGCTGATGCTGGGCAGCAAGGCCGAAAAAGACATCAGCGTGGTGGCCAACCCCACCAACGACGAAGAAACCGCGCTGTACGCCGCCATCAAGCGCTACCTGGCCATCGACCCGCAGTGGTACTCCAAACGCCTGCAGCACATCCAGGGCGTAACCGAAGAAACCACCACCGGTGTACACCGCCTGTACCAGCTGGAAAAAGACGGCGCGCTGCCGTTCCCGGCTTTCAACGTGAACGATTCCGTTACCAAGTCCAAATTCGACAACCTGTATGGCTGCCGCGAATCGCTGGTTGACGGTATCAAGCGTGCTACCGACGTGATGATCGCCGGTAAAGTAGCCGTGGTGCTGGGCTACGGCGACGTGGGCAAGGGTTGCGCACAAAGCCTGCGTGGCCTGGGCGCTACCGTATGGGTCACCGAAATTGACCCGATCTGCGCACTGCAGGCAGCGATGGAAGGCTACCGCGTGGTACGCATGGATGAAGTGGCCGACCAGGCCGACATCTTTGTGACCACCACCGGTAACGTGGGCGTGATCACCCACGACCACATGGTTCGCATGCGCAACAACGCCATCGTGTGCAATATCGGCCACTTCGACAGCGAAATCGAAGTCGCCAGCCTGCGCCAGTACCAGTGGGACAACATCAAACCACAGGTTGACCACATCATCTTCCCGGACGGCAAGCGCATCATCCTGCTGGCCGAAGGTCGTCTGGTAAACCTGGGTTGCGCCACCGGCCACCCGAGTTTCGTGATGTCCAACTCGTTTACCAACCAGGTACTGGCCCAGATCGAGATCTTCGCCAACCCGGGCAAGTACGACAGCAAAGTGTACGTGTTGCCGAAACACCTGGACGAAATGGTGGCCCGCCTGCACCTGGAGCGCATCGGTGCCCGCCTGACCGAGCTGAGCGACCAGCAAGCTGCCTACATCAGCGTGCCGAAAGAAGGCCCATATAAGCCTGCACACTATCGTTATTGATATTTGATGTCAGCGTGAAACGGGCAGGGCAGTAAAATGACCTGCCCGTTTTTGCGGCCAACGTTGGCCGCACCCGTTAGCGGCAGCAGACCGGCGCGGGGTGCCAGGGACCATCACAGACTATTTGCTAGAGTTCGCCATGACAGAACGTAACCGTACCTTCAGTTTCGAGTTTTTCCCGCCGCGCACGCCAGAAGGCGTGGCCAAGCTGCGCACGACGCGCCAGCAGCTGGCGCAGTTCAACCCGGAATTTTTCTCTGTGACCTTTGGTGCCGGAGGTACCACGCGTGACGGTACGCTGTCCACCGTGCTGGAGATCCGTAACGAGGGCTACGCCGCTGCACCGCATCTGTCGTGTATCGGCTCCACGCGCGACAACATCCGCGCCATCCTGAACGAATACCGTAATCATGGCATCCGCCATATCGTGGCGCTGCGTGGCGACATGCCATCCGGCATGGTGGAGGCGGGCGAATTCCGCTACGCCAACGAGCTGGTGAGCTTTATCCGTGAAGAACACGGTGATCACTTCCATATCGAAGTGGCGGCCTACCCGGAATTTCACCCGCAGGCCAAGTCGGCCGAAGACGACATCAACAACTTTGTGCGCAAGGTAAAGGCTGGTGCCAACTCGGCGATGACGCAGTACTTCTTTAACGCCGACGCCTACTTCCGCTTTGTGGACGAGGCACAGGCGCGTGGCGTGGACATCCCTATCGTGCCGGGCATCATGCCGATCGCCAACTTCGGCCAGCTGTGCCGCTTCTCGGACATGTGCGGCGCCGAAGTGCCGCGCTGGCTGCGTTTGCGCATGCAGGCGTATATGGACGACACCGCGTCTATCCGTGCGCTGGGGCTGGATGTGGTGACCGAGCTGTGCGACCGCCTGCTGGCAAATGGTGCGCCCGGCCTGCATTTTTACACGCTGAACCAGGCCGGTACTGTATCCACCATCTGGCAGCGTTTGGGGCTATAAATCCCGGCATGATCACAACCCCCTGCCGCGTTGCGGCAGGGGGTTTTTGTTTATGCGGATACGTCGTCGTCCAGGCCGAGTCTGGCGCTGATGACACGGTTGCGCCCCAGTTGTTTGGCTTGGTACAGGCATTGTGCTGCGGCTTCTTGCAGGGTGTTCTCATTGTCGTGTTGCGCACTATCCAGGCTGGCTACGCCCACGCTGGCTGTGATGCAGGTGGAGACGCTGGAGCTGATGTGCGGTATGCCAAGTTGCCAGATGGCTTGCCGCAGGTTTTCTGCCTGGCGGTAGGCGGCGTCGGCGCTGGTGCCGGGTAGCAGAATGCCGAATTCGTCTCCGCTCAGGCGGGCTATCACCACGGTTTGCCGGGCAAAGTGTTGTTGCAGTACGTCGGCCAGGCGTATCAGGCAGTGATCGCCTTCCAGGTGGCCAAAGCAGGCGTTGTAGTCGCTGAAGGCATCGATATTGAGCAGCAGCAGGGAAAGCGCCTGGCTGTTTTCTCTGGCTTGCTTATAGGCTTTCCGTAGTTGCAGCTGAAAGGTCGTGCGGTTTGCCAGGCCGGTCAGGCCGTCGATATTGGCCATGGCATCCAGCTTGTCACGTGCCAATGCCAGTTCTTGCCGTGTGGTTTCGTGCGTTTGCCGATATTGGCGTTGCAACAAGATATGGCTCAGCATCTCGCTGAACAGCCGCATCAGGGTGAGCTCCTTGTCCAGCCAGTCGCGCTTTTGCAGCACACTGTCGCAGCCAAAGAAGCCCAACACTTGCCCCTGATAAGACAGGGTAACCACCGCAATGCTCTGGATGCCGTGGGCGGCAAAGCGCATGCGCTCGTTATGGCCTTCTGGCGGCATATCCTCCAGCTGGCTTAAGGCCACCAGATGCTGCTTGATCAGCTGCGGCACAAACCAGGCGGACTCCTGTAGCGGGTAGTTTTCGTACAGGTGGGCTGTACTCGGTATGCCGGCACGGCACCATTCCTGGGTGTTGTGAATGCGTAGCGATGGCGCCACCCTGAACAGGTAGCAGCGATCCACTTCCAGCAAGTTACCGATGCGCGACAGGGCGATGCGGATCTCGCTTTCAATCTCGGCGTGGTCCAGCTGTATCAGGCGGCTAGACATTTCCGAGACCATCTGGTGAAAGCGTGATAGCTGGTCTAGCTCGGCGGTGCGCATGGCCAGCAGGCTGGATAACTGGTCGCGTTGTTGTGTCAGCTCGAAGCACGTTTGTCTGGTGCTTTGCAGTAGCGCCTCCCTGGCCTGGTCGTAGCGCTGCAATGTCTGGTCTAGCAGGTCGATTTCATTTTTTGCCGCGTGTACCCCGGCGCTATCCGGGCTGTGCCAACGGGTTGTCAGCTGTGCCAGTGGCGTCAGGATCTGGCGTTGCAGGTAACGCTGTGTCAGCCCTGTCATTAACAGAATAGCTACGATCAGTTCGGCCAGAGTCTGGGCGATATCCCGCCACAGTGTGTATTCGAGGCTGCGTAGCGACAAGCTTAAGCGCAGGGTGCCCAAGGGTTGTTCGCCGGTGCCTGCAGCCTGTATTGGCAGCTCGATACGATGGCTAGCCGGCAGCTGGCTGCTTAAGACCAGTTGCACCTGGCCACGGTTGTTCAGCAGGCTGACTTCTGCCACGCCCTCCAGGCTTTGTATACCCTTTAGCAGCTTTTGCTCCATGAGCGGGTCGACATCCCACACGCTTTGCGCCAGCAGTGGCATGAACTGTTGCTGCACCTGTACTGGCACGCGCTGCAAGAGCTGCTGCTGTTGCTCGCTACCCAGATAGAAGCGAACGCCTGCCACCAGCAGGCAGAATGCGCAGCTGGCGGCAACGATGGCGATGAGCCACGGGCGGGCGAGTGGATTGGCGAGTTTCAAGGCGGGCATTCCAGGGGGATATGGCTGCAATATAGGCAGTTGCAGGTGGCTTGAACAGGGGGTGGCAGGCGTGAAAAAGGCAGCCCGCAGGCTGCCTTGGTGAACCGTGTGGTTTTACTGGCCCAGGTGGTAGATGGGCAGCGAGGTGGTTTGTTTGAACTCTTTCAGGACAAAGCTGGATTTCACGTCCTCGACACCAGGCTGTTGTAGCAGCTCGTCCATGACAAAGCGCGAGAAATGTTGCAGGTCTTCAAAGTACACCTGCAGCAGGTAATCCATCTCGCCGGTCATGGCGTAGCAATTCACTACCTCTGGCCAGCGCTGCACCGCTTCCATAAAGCTGGTCAGATGCGCGCTGCCACCGCGCTTTTCCAGCGAAACACGTACAAATGCCTGCAGACCCAGGCCCAGTTTGGCTGGGTCTAGCAGTGCTACGTACTGGCGGATCACGCCGGACTCTTCCAGCTGTTTTAGCCGGCGCAGGCACGGGGAAGGGGACAGGGCAACTTTCTCGGCAAGTTCGACGTTGGTCAGACGTCCATTGGCTTGCAGGGCTGCCAACATTTTGATGTCGGTCTTGTCCAGGTTGGCCGTAAGCATGTTATCTCCTGATTTTGGGTTTGCTCTGGAATATTGTTTTATGTTTTTTACTTTCTCGGCACTATATCGCAAGAAAATTGCCAGCAAGTTTACTTAGAATAAAGCGCCTGAGCCAGACATTTTACACGGTGGCAGCAGATCACCGCAGGCTGAGTGAACAAGAGGAGACGCCGGTAGCCGCTAAAGCAGGCTGCAGGCATACAATTCGGGCATTTCTACGCAGGTGGCCAAGCTGCCGGCATGGAGCTGTGTTGTATTTTCATCTCCCGCTCTGCCTCGATGCGCCCCGGTGGCTGGCACGTCGCTGCAATACCCAACAGAGAAGCAGGCCCACGCAGGCCGCAAGAGGAGAGATAGATGAAAATGGAACATCAGCTGATGAACCCGCTGGCCACCGATGGTTTCGAGTTTGTTGAATACACCGCCCCCGACGCCGCTGGTGTCGAGAAGCTCAAGCAACTGTTTCTGTCGCTGGGCTTTATCGAAGTAGCGCGCCACCGCAGCAAAAACGTCAGCCTGTTCCGCCAGGGCGACATCAACTTTATCCTGAATGCCGAGCGCAGCCAGCCTGCCGCCGAGTTCGCCTCTGCCCACGGCCCATCCGCCTGCGCCATGGCCTGGCGTGTGAAAGACGCCGCCAAAGCTTACGAGTACGCGCTGGCACACGGTGCCACCCCGTACAACCGCCCGGTGGGTGCCATGGAGCTGAACATTCCGGCCGTGGAAGGTATCGGTGGCTCCGCGCTGTACTTTGTCGACCGCTACGGCCACGACAAGAACATCTACGATATCGACTTCGTACCGCTGGAAGGCGTAGAGCAATACCCGGCTGGTGTGGGCCTGATGGTGATCGACCACCTCACCCACAATGTGGTGCGCGGCAATATGGAGAAGTGGGGCGGCTTCTACGAGAACATCGCCAACTTCAAGGAAATCCGCTACTTCGATATCGAAGGCAAACTCACCGGCCTGGTGTCCAAGGCCATGACCAGCCCGTGTGGCAAGATCCGCATCCCGATCAACGAGTCGTCCGACGACAAGAGCCAGATCGAGGAATTCCTGAAGCAGTACAACGGCGAAGGCATCCAGCACATTGCGCTGACCACCGAAAACATCTACGAAACCGTGGAAACCCTGAAGGCACGTGGCACCCGCTTCCTGGACACCCCGGACACCTACTACGCCAAGGTAGACCAGCGTGTGCCGAATCACGGCGAAGACTTGGCCCGCCTGCAGAAAAACAGCATCCTGATCGACGGCGCTCCGGTAGAAGGCATCCTGCTGCAGATCTTTACCGAAACCGTGATCGGGCCGATCTTCTTCGAGATCATCCAGCGCAAAGGCAATGAAGGCTTTGGCGAAGGCAACTTCCGCGCGCTGTTCGAATCCATCGAAGAAGACCAGATCCGCCGTGGCGTGCTGAAAGCCGACTAAGCCCGCGCTACCGTATCGCGGCAAAGGGTTGGACGCCGGGCGCCGCCGGTACGGTCAACGGCTCTATATAAGGTTGGCCGCAGCCCATGCTGCGGCCAACGCATATCGATACTGCAAGACGAGACACACACATGAAACTCGCTACCTATCAGAACCAGACCCGCGACGGCCAGCTGCTGGTAGTCAGCCGCGACCTTAGCCGTGCCGTGGCCGTGCCGCAGATTGCGGCCAACCTGCAAGCTGCACTGGATAACTGGGCGCAGGCCGAACCCAAACTGCAAGAAGTGTACGCCGCACTGAATCAGGGCGAGGTGGCTGGCGAATTCGCCTTCGACCAGGCGCGTTGCCACAGCCCGCTGCCGCGTGCTTACCAGTGGGCTGACGGCTCGGCCTACCTGAACCACGTGGAGCTGGTGCGCAAGGCGCGGGGTGCCGAGGTGCCGGAAAGCTTTTACACCGACCCGTTGATGTACCAGGGCGGTTCCGACGCCTTTCTGCCGCCGCGTGCCGGCATCCCGCTGCGCGATGCTGCATGGGGCCTGGATTTTGAGGGCGAAGTCGCCGTCGTGACCGGAGATGTACCGCTGGGTGCCGATGCGGCCGAGTGCGCCAAGCATATCCGCCTGCTGATGCTGGTGAACGATGTGACGTTGCGCAACCTGATCCCCAACGAGCTGGCCAAAGGCTTTGGTTTCTTCCAGAGCAAGCCGGCTACCGCCTTCTCGCCGGTAGCGGTGACCCCGGACGAGCTGGGCGATGCCTGGCAAGACGGCAAGGTGCACCTGCCACTGTTGGTGGACTACAACGGCGCGTTCTATGGCAAGCCTAACGCCGGGGTGGAAATGCAGTTCAACTTCCCGCAGCTGGTGGCACACGTTTCGAAAACCCGCGAGCTGGTGGCCGGCTCCATCGTCGGTTCCGGTACCATTTCCAACCGCGACCGCAGCGTCGGCAGCTGCTGCCTGGCTGAGCAGCGCATGATCGAGATCATCGATAGCGGCGCCGCCACCACCCCGTTCATGAAGTTGGGCGACAGCGTGCGTATCGAGATGAAAGACGGCAGCGGCGCCAGCATCTTCGGCAGCATCGAACAGACCGTGGTGCAGCATGGCTGATGCGGCCAACGTTGGCCGCGTGCTGTATGGCTACTTTCGCTCCTCGGCGGCCTATCGTGTACGCATCGCCCTCAACCTGAAGGGGCTAGCGTACCGGCAGGCGCCCGTGAGCCTGGTAAAAGCCGAGCAGCGCAGCGCCGACTTTCTGGCATTAAACCCGCAGGGCCTGGTGCCGGCACTGCAGGATGGCGATGTGCTGCTGACCCAGTCGCTGGCCATTTGCGAATACCTGGACGAAGCCTATCCGGACACCGTGCAACTACTGCCTGCCGACCCGGCACAGCGTGCTCACATACGTGCCGTTGCCCAGGCTATCGCCTGTGACATCCACCCGGTAAACAATCTGCGCATCCTGAACTACCTCAAGACGGAGCTGGGGCAGGATGAGGTTGCGCGTAATAGTTGGTACCGGCATTGGGTGCAGGAAGGCTTTGCCGCGCTGGAGCAGCAGCTGGCGGCCAGTGCAGGGCAGTACTGCTTTGGCGACAGCATTACGCTGGCGGATGTTTGCCTGCTGCCACAGGTGTTCAATGCCCAGCGCTTCAACGTAGACATGGCGCCGTACCCCAGGCTGGCCGCCATTGCCGACGCTCTGGCTGCGGTGCCTGAGTTTGCCGACGCACACCCGTCGCGCCAGCCGGACGCAAACTGATTCGCCTCCTACCAATGCAAGCCCTGCCATCGAAAGGCGGCAGGGCTTTTTGACGTCTGCAAGCTGGGCAATATCCGCTAGTCTCTATCGATGCGATCTAATAACCCAGTTCTTTCTTGGTAGGTCAGAGCGCTACTTGCATACGCTATTGCTGACTTCGTCATTCCAACGCTTTGTGCTGGTAGTGGTTATTGAACCCAATCCACTCGCCATCACAGGGCTGGTGTGTGTCCAGCCTGTAAAACGATATTGCACTTTCGTCGATCGCCCATTCAACCTATCGCTCCGCGCCTGCGTATACGATGTGATGAACCCCTGTTGTGGGCCGTATCGCCGTTCACCAGTGTAGAGTAGCTGCAGCCGGTAAATATCAAGCCGTTGTCCCGGTACCGCAGCTGCTGTTGCTGCGCTCGGCCCGGGCAGCCAAAGCGAACGACACTAGCCACGTTCGGTACCCCCACATTGCCGCCCCACGACGAAACCACCAGTATCGCCAGATGATGGAACGCAGTGCCGGTCTTTGCCCCGCCATTGCCCTGCTCACGGCCCATGCTTGCGGTGAGGCTTGAACCACGCCGCAGTATTGCCATCACCAGTGAGATGCGGCAGCTTGCATCAGGGCCGGTGAGCAGTCTTGGTGCCCGCGGTGGCTAGTGCCACCGTTGATGCGCTGTCGATAGGGCATCAAACAGGTCAGGAGACGTTTGTTACTTTGTGGGACGATTTGGTGGTGTAAAAGCAAGTGCAGGCAGACGGCGAATGTCTTTGTGCCGGATGACACGAGTGGTAGTGGCAAGTCAGTAGCGGCTGGAGGTCGCGTGCTGCCAGGCTGCACTCATAGTGAGTCAGTATCTGCGGCCAACCTCTATGTTACTCAGGTGCTGTCGGGTGCAAGCGCCACAGGGTAATCAACGCTGGTGCGAGCCGCTATGGCCGGCATAGCACCGTTACTAGCTGGCCCACGGCAGCGGGAAATGCAGATTTTTGCGTATTTTTCCATAAATGCCTTGACGCCATTGGCTGCGTCTGCTTTAATGCGTGTCTCTGATGCAACGCGACAGCGTTGAGCAAGAAGGCCAATTAGCTCAGTTGGTAGAGCAACGGATTGAAAATCCGTGTGTCCTTGGTTCGATTCCGAGATTGGCCACCAAAAAACTTGCAGGTACCATACCGGTCAGCAGACTGGCCAATTAGCTCAGTTGGTAGAGCAACGGATTGAAAATCCGTGTGTCCTTGGTTCGATTCCGAGATTGGCCACCAAATATAAAACCCCAGCTAGAAATAGCTGGGGTTTTTTATTCCAAGAAGCGGCTGGTCTATGGTGTGCTGTAATTTTCCAATATAAACCAGCTCGGGTCATAATTTGCACTGACCTCAGACTGGACTATCCCTGGTGCAGTAAACGAACTCCTGCCACACGCCAAGGAGCGCTCAAGGCCTCGGGACTGGTGCAGCCACAAGTGACTGTGGCGGCGGTCAGCTTCACTGCAGTGGATTCCGCGTCGACTCATGTTGGGTTCAAGATCGTGGGAGAGGCAGAAACGGCGCCAATCATCACTGCGATATGGCGAGCCCTGATCTGAATGGACCAGCACGCGTCCTGTAGATTCGCGCCCCCACGGCGCCACCAGCAGAGCGTCCAACGCCAATTCGCAGCTCAATATCGGTGTCATCGACCAGCCGACCCACCTTGCGTGAGAGCAAGTCGATCGCCATCGCCAGATAAAGCCAGCCTTGCCAGGTACTGATGTAAGTAATGCCCATTACCCAGGGGCAGGCTGTGACGTCGTGAACTCGCGATTCAGATGGCTGGGGGCCAGACCAGCGATAGGTCGTGGCGCCTTATAGCCGCGCTGTGTCTTGGTGCTGTGTTGGCGCATGATTCGGGCGACACAGTGTTTGCCGCATGCCTCTCTGATCTCGTATAGGTCACCCGGCACTCGGAGCGACCCATAAGCCCCGCCACTGGCTCGTCAGTGAGTCGCGAATCAACGCTAGCAATCTAGCATCTTCCTTGGAGTGATCAGACTCGGGGCGGTATAGCCATTGATAGCAGCCGGCGCGGGCAATTTGCAACAAGCAGCGCATGGTCGTCAGCGGCCAGGTATGTCGATGCTCGTTCATGAAGCGGTATCTTGCTCGGACTCCCTGGCAAAGTACCGCGCGGCTTTTTTTTAGATCCTTCATGGAATAGTGGGAACGTGATGTAAACGCCAGACGTGAGAACGGCGCTATCAGGTAGGTTGTTTATGCGACCAAACCAGCCAAGCCACACCGCCTTCTCATGCCCGATGATATGCGCACCTTCCGTTCTGGGAAGGCTTCACCGTCACTTCCTTCCAGCGCCCCGCCGATGCCCTCCATCTGGTCCTGGAGCCAACACCCGATATGCCACGCCGTTGCAGTGGCTGCCAGCGCGTAGGCAGCCCCTTGCATAAGTCCCGCTGGCGCACTCTACGCGACCTGCCCATCCTCAGCCACCCCGTCTGGCTGTGCGTCAGGCTACGCCGCGTGCGCTGCCCGTACTGCGGCCCGAAGCAGGAATAAGTTCGCTGGCTCGGCCGCTATACCCGGCTGACCTACCGTCTGGCCGAGACCGTCGCGCACTGGTGTAGCAAGCTGCCGATTCGTCACGTCGCCGCGCTGTTTGGCTTGCACTCAGACACTATTCGGCTGCTGGAGCTACCCCGCCTTGGGCACCTTGTCCGAGCCTGAGCCGCGCCACCTGGTGATGGACGAATTTGCGCTCTACAAAGGCCATCGCTACACCACCGTCGTCATGGACATCAATACCGCCTTCGACCTGGCGGTGAAGGCGCACTGCCCGAAGGCACGGGTGGTCTACGACCTGTTTCACGTGGTGGCCAAATACGGGTGGGAGGTGATCGACCGGGTGTGCGTGGACGAGGCCAACCGTCTGTGCGATGACCGCTCGGCCCGTCGGGTGATCAAGCAGTCGCGTTGGTTGCTGTTGCGCAATACGGAGAACCTGAAGAACGACGGGCAGCGCATCCATTTGGGCGAGTTGCTGGCAGCCAATCAGGACTTGGCGACGGTGTACGTGATGAAAGCGGGGCTGAAGGAGACGGGTTGGGCGTGGCTGCGGGCGTGGAAAGACTGGCTGGCGCAAGCCAAGGAAAGCGGTATCGAATCATTGGCGGCTATCGGGCTACTGGCGGGACATTCTGAGCTGGGTGCGCTGGCCGATGCACCCCGGCCAGCTGGAAGGCCTCAACAACCGGATCAAGGTGATGAAGCGAATGACCTATGGTTACCGGGACCGCCAGTACTTCTTCCTGAAGATCAAAGCCGCCTCCCCGGTAATCCGTGAAGAACCTCTTCTTAGAATATCTCGTTCTTCTGTGCGACGCGGTTGCGCCTTCCGGCGAAGGATTTCGCTCGTGGCCTCGATCAGCTCGGCAGTCTGTTTCTCTGAGTTATCCCGGGCGACTGCTGTCACCCATTTGTACAGGCTATGGCTGGAAACCCCAAGCCGGACTGAAGCCTCGGCCACAGAGTAGCTGCGTTCAGTGGCCTGCTTGACGGCTTCATCTTTGAATTTTGGGGGGAATGCTGTGTGCTCATGGATATTCTTTCATGCTAAAGTCATGGCGCAGAGTTGCCTACAGGAGCCGGGTCAGTTCAAGCCGAAGCATGACTGGGGTTGCTGCGCTTCTCTCCATGCCAGTTGTCTGGGGGGGCGATCGTCATCGCCGCGATCCTTACGTCGCACGCTTTTATGGCTGGTCCACGCCTGAATCAAGGTACCATTGACGTTGAAATGTTCACCAGATAGCAGCCCTGTATTGGCGGCCATCTCGACAGTGGTATTGAATAATTCGGTGATGGCATCAAAGGTAAGCAGCCGGTCACGGTTCTGAGTGGTTCTACATGGGGTCCTTGATGGCGAGGCTGACGAACCAGCGGAACAGTAGGTTGTAGGAGATCTGTTCGACCTACAGTCGCTCGCTGCGGATGCTGTAGCGCACCTGAAACAACATGGAGTGCATCCGTTTCTAGGGTGCAATGCTTGGTCGTCCGCCTTTGACCTCGGGCTCGTACATTGCGGAGAGGCGGGTATCCATATTGGTGAGGGCTTGGTTGAGCTAGGTGCAGATGGGGAGCAGGGGATAGTTGGGCGGAACGAATTCCTCAAACCATATAGTGGTGAACAGCGCTCCGTTATAACCGTCCGTTCCATTCATTGGGCATCCTTCCATCTTGAGTGCTTGTTCGCATCGTCGCTGATCGGTGTGCGAGACGCCAGTATTTCAACAGCCTGCTAAGTATCTAGCCTCGGACGATTAGGTACCTACTTTTTGAACAGTTCAGCATGTGATTTTTGCCACTGCTTCATCGCCTGCAATGGTGTCTGATGCGCCAACATCCTTTGCGGCAGATGCTGGTTGTACTGCAAGACATGGTGCAGCAGCGTCGCCTCCATATCTTGCCCAGACTCGAAGCGATGTGCGGCAAGTACCTCGCTGATACGCCCGTTGAAGCGCTCTACCATGCCATTCGTCTGCGGATGGCTGTAATGGCCCACTAAAAACCTGCACAGGTCATAATTCACACAGGAGCACGTGATGAGCATGACCATGGAAGACGATATCAAACGCTGGACCGCCAAGCGCAAAGCCGCGCTGGTGATGGAGATCATTCAAGGCAAGAGCACGGTGGCAGGGGCCTCCCGCGCCTTCGACCTGGCCTCCCTCCGAGATCGAAACCTAGGTCGATGAGGCAAAGCGCGGCATGGAGAACGCCCTGCGTGCCAAGCCGATGGACATCCGCGAGCAGTACGAAAAACAGCCCAAAGAACTGCAGGAAGCCTACGGCGAAGCCATGCTGGAGCGGCGCGCCCGAACAGGCTTTTGCTGCTTGTTTGTGCGGGATATTGTTATGACGATGTGGACCCGGAAAAAAGTTGCTGGGTATAATGTTCAAGTTCTTACAGAACATTAGCGCTGCCGCTGCAAGAAATTGTTGCTAGCGGAATGCCAAAGTAGTAGCAAAACGGAAGTGCAATCATGTCCCTGTCAGTCAAAGTGAGTTCGTTAGTGACCAGTCGTCAAGCAAAGCTACAGGAAGATACATACTTCCGTGTGATGCGGATCTTGCAAGAAAACCCAGATCTTACCCAGCGAGAGCTGGCAGAGCGGCTGGGCATCAGTGTGGGGGGGCTCAATTATTGCTTAAAGGCACTGATGGATAAAGGTCTTGTGAAGATGAAAAATTTCGCCAACTCAAAGAACAAATTTGGTTATGTCTATGTGCTTACTCCACGAGGCATGGTAGAGAAAGCGGCTATCACACAGGGGTTTTTGCTACGAAAAATGGCAGAGTATGACGCACTGAAGGCTGAGATCGACGCACTAAAGGCAGAGGTTGCAATATCAGATGAGAAAGAAACCCCAAGATATGATTAAAGTAGCGCCTGTTATTCTGTGCGGAGGCTCCGGTACTCGCCTATGGCCACTGTCGAGAACCGGTTTTCCAAAGCAATTCTTATGCTTGACAGGCGGTGAGAGTTTGTTTCAGCAAGCTGCGATGCGTTTTTCTAGCCTAAAGACCTCCGAGATTGTGTTGGCTCCTCCACTCATTGTTACTGGTGAAGACCATCGGTTTCTGGTTGTCGAACAATTGCGAGAAATAAACGTTGAATCTTGTTCTGCGCTGCTGGAGCCTGTTGGAAGGAACACCGCGCCAGCACTAACCCTGGCAGCACTAGCAGCATCTGCTGACGGCGAAGATCCTGTGCTTGTTGTGACGCCTGCGGATCAGACGGTAGTTGATACTGATGCTTTTATTAAAGCTACTCAAGCTGCGATTAAAGAGGCACAAGCTGGTGCAATAGTTATTCTCGGTATAAAACCCGATGTACCTGAAACAGGTTATGGATATATCCAAGTAAGTAATGAGGCTAGATTAGGTGCATCTTATAACGTAGCTCGCTTTGTTGAGAAACCAAATCAGGCTACTGCACAGCGCTACCTTGCCGAGGATGGTTACTACTGGAATGCTGGGATATTTGTGCTGAAAGCATCTGTGTGGTTAAGTGCGCTCAATGAGTTCCGACCAGATATTCTTGATGCCACCCGTTTGGCATGGGAGGGGAAATCTACTGACTCACAGTTTATTAGGCCTAGTAGAGATGAGTTTTCCGCCGTTCCATCAGAGTCAATTGACTATGCGGTTATGGAGCAATGCCATAATAGTCAATTTGCAGTTAAGATGATTCCGCTTGATGCAGGCTGGAGCGATTTGGGATCATGGGATGCTGTATGGAAAGTTTTATCAAAGGATGGCTTCGGTAACGCCCATATTGGTGATGTAGTAGCAACGGATAGCTCAAATACTCTGGTGCATGCTACAAGCCGGTTGGTAAGTCTGGTTGGTGTTAATGATATTGTTGTGGTCGAGACGCCCGATGCCATCCTTGTTGCGGATAGATCTCGTAGCCAGGATGTTAAGCATATTGTCAATGTGCTGAGTAAAAATAAACGTGAAGAAGAAACACTGCACCGTAAGGTTCATCGTCCGTGGGGGTGGTACGATAGCGTGGACGAAGGTGGACGTTTTAAAGTAAAAAGAATTCAAGTTAACCCGAAGGCTAGTTTAAGTCTTCAAATGCACCATCACCGAGCCGAACATTGGATAGTAGTCAAAGGTACGGCTAAAATTACAAATGGTGATAAAGTTTTTTTATTGACTGAAAATCAGTCGACTTATATTCCACTGGGCGAAGTGCACCGGCTTGCTAATCCTGGGACGATACCGCTTGAAATCATAGAAATTCAATCAGGTACATACCTAGGGGAAGATGATATTGTACGATTTGAAGATCCATATGGAAGAGAATAGAATGGAAAATTCTGTTAAGAAAGTTGCTTTAATTACTGGCATAACTGGTCAGGATGGCTCATATCTGGCTGAATTTTTACTGGGGAAAGGCTATCTTGTGCATGGTGTAAAGCGCAGGGCTAGCTCATTCAATACTCAGCGTGTAGATCATATTTTTCAGGATCCACACGCTGAAAATGTAAACCTAAAACTACACTATGGTGACTTGACAGATACAAGTAACTTGGTTCGTATCATACAGGAAGTTCAGCCTGACGAGATTTATAATCTTGGTGCGCAAAGTCACGTCGCTGTTAGCTTCGAAAGCCCTGAATATACTGCAGATGTTGATGCTATGGGGACACTGCGTATACTTGAAGCAATACGTATCCTTGGTCTTGAAAAAAAGACACGCTTTTATCAAGCATCTACTTCTGAACTTTACGGCTTAGTTCAAGAAATCCCACAAAGAGAAACAACGCCATTCTATCCTAGAAGTCCCTATGCTGTTGCAAAAATGTATGCCTATTGGATAGTTGTGAATTACCGTGAAGCATATGGGATATATGCATGTAATGGCATTTTGTTTAATCATGAAAGCCCCCGCCGTGGTGAGACTTTTGTAACAAGGAAGATAACGCGCGGTCTTGCTAATATCGCGCAAGGTCTGGATAAGTGCATGTTCATGGGAAATATGGATGCGCTGAGAGACTGGGGGCATGCAAAAGATTATGTCCGAATGCAGTGGATGATGTTGCAGCAAGATCACCCCGAAGACTTTGTGATAGCAACAGGTGTGCAATATAGTGTCCGTCAGTTTATACAATGGTCTGCATCAGAGTTAGGCATTTCATTGCGTTTTGAGGGTTGTGGGGTAGATGAGCATGCGATAGTTGATGCAATTGTTGGCGATAAAGCACCAGCTCTAAAAGTTGGAGACATTGTTGTTAGAGTTGATTCACGTTATTTCAGACCAACTGAAGTTGAGACACTGCTCGGTGATCCTTCTAAAGCTAAAGAGAAGTTAGGGTGGGTGCCAGAGATAACAGTGCAAGAAATGTGTAAAGAAATGGTATTGCATGACCTTGAACAAGCACGACAACATGCGCTACTGAAACAGCATGGTTATGATGTTTCGCACTCTATCGAGTAATGAGGTGATTATAATATGAGAGTTCTTATTACTGGTGGTGGGGGCATGGTTGGCAGGAATCTCCAAGACTACTTAGCATCTAAGGGTTATGAGATTTTTGTGCCAAATAGCAAGGAGCTTGATCTTTGTAATTACACTGATGTAGAAGAGTACTTGCAGGTAGTTAAACCAGATTTTGTAATTCATGCAGCAGGAAAAGTTGGCGGTATACAGGCTAACATGAGAGAACCAGTCGAGTTTCTAATGAAGAATCTTGATATGGGGAGGAATATTGTATGGGCGTCTAAGTCTGTGGGTGTGAGACGTCTTATAAATTTAGGGAGCTCATGCATGTATCCGCGCGGTTACAACAGTCCACTGCGTGAGGATCAAGTCTTAAGCGGGGAGCTAGAACCCACAAATGAAGGGTATGCTCTCGCCAAAGTAGTAGTTTCGCGTCTTTGTGGCTATATAAGTGCACAAAGTCCTGACTATCAATACAAAACAATAATCCCATGTAATTTATATGGGCAGTATGATAAATTTGACCCTGCACACTCGCACTTAATCCCAGCGATAATTCATAAGGTTTATCAGGCTAAAATTAATAATGAGCCAACTGTGGAAATTTGGGGTGATGGTACGGCTCGTCGTGAATTTATGTTTGCCGGTGATCTGGCTGATTGTTTGGTTGAGGCCGTCGTTAGATTCGAAACCCTACCTGCTTTGATGAACGTGGGCTTGGGCTATGATTATACGATAAATGAATATTACCAAGCGGTTGCTGATGTAATGGATTATAAGGGTTCATTTCATCATGATCTAACTAAGCCAGTTGGTATGGCTCGTAAATTGGTTAGTGTCGAAAAGCAGGTGTCTTGGGGCTGGCAGCCCAAGCATGATCTTAAATCTGGCATTGAGAAAACTTTCAAATTTTATTTGCAGGAGATGGTTGATGAGCTATAAATTTCCGTTGGCAACTGCTACTTGGGGGCAGGAAGAAATTGATGTGATGCAAAAAGTAATTGCATCTGGGATGTTTACCATGGGTGCGCATGTTAAAGAATTTGAACGTGTTTTTTCTGAGTACGTTGGTAGTAAGTATTGTGTAATGGTAAATTCCGGCTCGTCTGCTAATTTACTTATGGTTGGTGCGTTATTCTATTCAAAAAATCCTGACTATAAACTCCAGCGTGGTGATGAGGTAATCGTTCCCGCTGTTTCGTGGAGCACAACATACTATCCACTCTATCAGTACGGCTTAAAAATTAAATTTGTAGATATCGATCTTGATACACTCAATTTTGATTTGGAGCAGCTCGAATCTGCTATAACTGATAAGACAAGACTTATTTTTGCAGTGAACCTATTGGGTAATCCGAATGATTATGCGGAAATTAATAGAATCATTGGTGATCGCAATATTACACTCATGGAAGATAACTGTGAATCCATGGGTGCTGAGTTTAATGGTAAGCAAGCAGGTACTTTTGGCGTAATGGGGAGCTATAGCTCATTTTTTAGCCATCACATCTCAACTATGGAAGGTGGTTTGATCGTTACGGACGATGAAGAGCTATATCATATTCTTCTATCTTTACGTGCGCATGGGTGGACAAGAAATCTTCCAAGGGAGAATCATGTTTGCGGTACAAAAAGCGATGATCCTTTTGAGGAGTCATTTCGTTTTGTTTTGCCAGGATACAACGTTAGGCCTCTTGAACTCGAGGGGGCGCTTGGTGTAGAACAAGTGAAGCGCTTGCCTGCTATTATTAGGGAGCGGCAGAAAAATGGTAAGCTATTGCAAAGTGCTTTATCGAATCATCCTGATATAATCATTCAGAAGGAAATTGGTACGAGCAGCTGGTTCGGTTTTAGTCTGGTCATTCGCCCTGGTAGCAGGCTTACTCGCAAAGAATTACTTGCAAAGCTTAACGCCCTTGGTTTCGAATGTCGCCCTATAGTGGCAGGAAACTTTGCAAAGAATGAAGTTGTCAAATACTTTGACTCTGAAGTTCATGGCGATTTGAAGAATGCCAATCATATTGACCAGTATGGCTTATTTATTGGCAATCACCACTATCCGATGCCTGAGGCATTTGAAGTGTTGAAAGATATTTAATCACTTATGTCTTTTATAGTTAAAATAGCTTCGGGTGATAGTTTTTCGCTTCCGCCTGGCGAGCCAATTTTATCTGGAGCCAAGAATTCTGGAATTACACTGCCATACAGCTGTAATGCAGGAAGATGTCTGTCTTGCAAGTGTCGGGTAGTGAGTGGTGCCACTCAGGCTTTGCATCCTGAGTTGAATCTTTCCGAGCAAGAGAAAAGCGATGGCTGGATTCTGACGTGTGTGCGATCTGCTATCTCAGACATCGAATTGGATGTTGAGAGTTTATCGTGCGGTATATTTCCAGATTCAAAAACTTTTCCATGTAAGATAGATAAAATGGAAGTGGTTGCACCTGATATTTTGAAGGTGCAGCTCCGATTGCCATCAAGTGCAAATTTCAATTTTATCCCTGGGCAATACGTTGATGTCATTGGTCCCTCTGGTGTTCGGCGTAGTTACTCATTCGCCTCCGCGGATTTTGTCAGTAGGCAAGTTGAGCTTCATATTCGTAATGTGAAGGGGGGTGTTATGAGTGACTATTGGTTTAGAAAAGCCAAAATAGGTGATCTGCTGCGGATCCATGGTCCGCTTGGAACATTCTCTCTGCGAGATATTCAAGATGTGGATTTATTATTTTTGGCTACAGGAACCGGTATCGCACCAGTGAAGAGTATGGTCGATTCCGTACTGTCGAACATCGAGCGGTTACCCAAGTCTATTACAGTGCTATGGGGAAACAGGGCGCAATGTGATTTTTACATGGATATGAGCAGGGCATCAGATTTGTACCGGTATGTTCCGGTGTTGTCTCAGTTTGATGATTCCTGGTCTGGCGAGCGTGGTTACGTTCAGGATGTAGCTATGCGCTTGTTGCATGACGTACAGAATGTTTGTGTTTACGCATGTGGCTCTCCTGCAATGATTAATAGTGCAAAACACCAACTGATGGACTCAGGGCTGGCACCCAAAAGATTTTTCTCTGATGCTTTTGTATGTTCAGCTAACTAAATTTATGAGTAAGGATGGTTGAAATGAAGGCAGTTATTCTGGCTGGTGGACTTGGTACCCGTTTGAGTGAAGAGACAGCTGTGCGTCCAAAGCCCATGGTCGAAATTGGTGGTAAGCCTATTTTATGGCACATCATGAAAATGTACTCTGCCCATGGTATTAATGATTTTATTGTATGCTGTGGCTATAAGGGCTACGTCATCAAAGAATACTTTGCCAACTACTTTCTACACATGTCGGACGTAACCTTCGATATGCAGGCCAATACCATGCATGTGCATGAAAAGCGCGCCGAGCCATGGAAGGTCACTTTGGTGGATACCGGCGATGATTCCATGACGGGTGGCCGCCTGGGCCGCGTTGCGGACTATGTCAAAGATGAAGAAGCGTTCTGCTTTACCTACGGCGATGGTGTAAGCGATATCGATATTGCAGCAACCATCGAGTTTCACAAAAAGCACGGTAAGACGGCCACCCTGACGGCTACCTTCCCGCCGGGCCGTTTTGGCGCGCTTGATATTCAGCAAGGCCAGGTACTTAGTTTCAAGGAAAAGCCGAAAGGTGATGGCGCCATGATTAATGGCGGCTTCTTTGTGCTGTCGCCCAAAGTACTAAAGCACCTGAATGGCGACCAAACTGTCTGGGAGCAAGAGCCGCTGATGAATCTGGCTGCAGAAGGCGAGTTGATGGCCTACGAGCATCACGGCTTCTGGCAACCGATGGATACCCTGCGTGACAAGCATTTGCTGGAAGAGCTGTGGGCTACTGGTAAGGCACCGTGGAAGAAGTGGGATTAACATGACGCCGCAGCAAACCAACCCGGCATTCTGGCAGAACAAGCGTGTGCTGGTTACCGGCCATACCGGTTTCAAAGGCAGCTGGCTTTCCCTGTGGCTGCAGTCCATGGGGGCCAACGTGTGCGGCTTGGCACTGACGCCGCCTACCAGCCCGGCGTTGTTCGATATTGCCGGCGTTGCCGAGCACATGGCGCATCACGTTGTCGATATCCGCGATTACGAACAAGTGCACGCGGTGATGGCCGGTTTTCAGCCGGAAATCATTTTCCATATGGCGGCGCAGCCCTTGGTGCGCCTGTCGTACCAGCAGCCTGTGGAAACCTACGCTACCAACGTGATGGGTACCGTGCATGTTCTGGAAGCCGCCCGGCATGTCGGCTCGGTAAAAGCGATTGTCAACATCACCACCGACAAGTGCTACGAAAACCGGGAATGGGCATGGGGTTATCGCGAAGACGAGCCGATGGGCGGCCACGATCCTTACTCCAATAGTAAAGGTTGTGTTGAGCTGGTAAGCAGTGCTTACCGCAAGTCGTTCTTGCAACAAGCCGGTATTGCCATGGCAACCGTGCGTGCCGGCAACGTGATCGGCGGCGGTGACTGGGCACTCGACCGCCTGGTGCCCGATATTCTGCGTGCCCTGCAAAATGGGCAGCCGGTGGCTATCCGCAACCCGCATGCCATTCGCCCCTGGCAGCATGTGCTGGAGCCGCTTTCCGGTTACTTGTTGCTGGCCGAGCGCCTGTACCAGCACGGGCAGCAGGACGCCGAAGGCTGGAACTTTGGCCCGCGCGATGAAGATGCCCAACCGGTACAATGGATAGTTGAAAAGCTGTGCGAAGCATGGGGCAACCATGCTACATGGACTTTGCAAGCGGGCGACCATCCGCATGAGGCCAACTACCTGAAGCTGGACATTTCCAAAGCCCGCCAGCGTTTGAGCTGGACGCCGCGCTGGCCGTTGCAAACGGCACTTCAGCACATTGCCGAGTGGCATAAAGCCTGGCTGGATGGCCAGGATATGCGCGCTATGTGCCTTAAACAAATTAACCTGTATCAGACACGGCTATGACAACTTCTCCTATTCAGTTCCAACCGCAGCTGGACAAGCTGCGCGATCAGATCAACGATCTGGTGCAACAGTATGCAGACATCGCATATGCGCCCAAACCGTTTGTGCCAGGCCAAAGTGCCGTGCCGGTGTCCGGCAAGGTAATTGGCGCCAAAGAGCTGCAACTGATGGTGCAGGCATCGCTGGATGGCTGGCTGACAACCGGCCGCTTCAACGAACAGTTCGAAGCGCGTCTCGCCCAGTTCCTGGGGGTGAAGTACCTGATTACCGTCAACTCCGGCTCTTCGGCCAACCTGGTCGCGTTTTCCACGCTGACCAGCGCCAAGCTTGGCGACCGTGCCATCAAGCAGGGCGACGAAGTGATTGGTGTTGCCGCTGGCTTCCCCACTACAGTCAACCCTATCCTGCAGTTTGGCGCTGTACCGGTATTTGTCGATGTGGATCTGGCTACGCACAATATTGATGCCAGCAAGATTGAAGCCGCCATCACCCCGAAAACCAAAGCTATCATGCTGGCGCATAGCTTGGGTAACCCGTTCAATCTGGACGTGGTCACCGCACTGTGCAAAAAGTACAACCTGTGGCTGGTTGAAGACTGTTGTGATGCGCTGGGCGCTACCTATAACGGTCAGCTGGTGGGTACCTTCGGCGATATCGCTACCCTCAGTTTCTACCCGGCGCACCATATCACCATGGGTGAGGGCGGTGCAGTGTTCACCAACAATGCCGAACTGAAGCAGATTGCGGAATCTTTCCGCGACTGGGGCCGTGACTGCTACTGCCCGCCAGGCAAAGACAACACCTGCGATAAGCGTTTCTGCTGGACCAAGAAAGAGCTCGGTGGCGATCTGCCGGATGGCTACGATCACAAGTACACCTACAGCCACCTCGGTTACAACCTGAAGATTTCCG
Organism: Vogesella sp. XCS3; assembly: GCF_020616155.1. Taxonomy (NCBI): domain Bacteria; kingdom Pseudomonadati; phylum Pseudomonadota; class Betaproteobacteria; order Neisseriales; family Chromobacteriaceae; genus Vogesella; species Vogesella sp. XCS3. Next base: position 3,284,113 of record NZ_CP085530.1, read on the forward strand.
ACATGCAGGCTGCTTGTGCCCTGGCACAGATGGACCGCGTCGATGAGTTCATCGCCAAGCGCCGTGCCAACTTTGCCTACCTGAAAAACCGTCTGCAAAGCTGTGCCGAGTTCCTGCATCTGCCCGAAGCCACGCCCAACTCCGAGCCGTCCTGGTTCGGTTTCCCGCTGGTTGTGAAGGAAAGCAGCGGCATTAAACGTGCCGACCTGATCAATTACCTGGAAGAAGGCAAGATCGGTACCCGCTTGCTGTTTGCCGGCAACCTCACCAAGCAGCCCTACATGGCTGGCCGCAACTTCCGCGTTAGCGGTGATCTCACCAATACCGACGTGGTGATGAACCAGACATTCTGGCTGGGTACCTTCCCGGCGCTGGGCGAGCCGCAGCTGGATTACATTGCGGACAGAATCGAAGAGTTCTTTGGCATCAACTTTTAAAGGAATGCGTATGCTGGCTAAAGATCAGTCATTTCAACCTGCACGCTTGCGTAAGACTGTTATTGAAATGGCATACGCAGGTTCGACAGTTCATATCGGGTGTGCATTTTCAATCATAGAAATATTAGCAGTGCTGTATCGGAAGTTCCTGCGCTATCCAGATAATGATCCACGCTCACCGTCACGTGATTACATGGTGCTAAGTAAGGGGCATGGCGTTATGGCGCAGTATGCATGTATGAGAGAACTGGGCTGGTTAGATGAAAGTAAGCACATTACTGGTTATTTTAGTAATGGCAGTGAACTAAAAGGCTTATCCGACTCACGATTCCCCGGTCTCGAAGTGACGTCTGGATCCTTGGGACATGGTTTCTCTGTTGGTGTTGGTTTGGCGATGGGTATCAAACGGCTGAATACCGATCAGAAAGTTTATGTTCTCGTCGGTGATGGTGAGTTGAATGAAGGGCCAATCTGGGAAGGAATGCTTGTTGCTGCTCATCATAACCTAGATAATTTTATGGTCATTGTTGATCAAAATGGCTTCCAAGCAATGGGGACAACAGCGGACGTATTGTCGCTTGGCAATCTCAAAGCTAAATTTGACAGTTTTGGTTTTGATGTCATTGAAGTCGATGGACACGACGAAGGTGAGATAGATAATGCGGTAAAGTCGCTCTGGCATAATACAAGCCGAAAGCCTAAAGCTATCATTGCAAATACTGTCAAGGGTAAGGGTGTCAGCTTTATGGAGTCGAATAATCGATGGCATTACACTAGACTGGATAAGCATAGTTTCGATAATGCGATTGCTGAATTGTCAAAATCTGGAGTGATGCAGTGAGAGATTCTTTTTCCGATGCCCTGGTTGATATTGCACTAGCAGACCCGAAGGTATTGTTGATAACCGGTGATCATGGATATGCATTGTTTGATTCATTTCGCAGTAAATGCCCAGGTCAGTATATAAACGCAGGCATAGCGGAACAAAACATGATCGGTCTTGCCGCAGGTTTGGCTAAAGTAGGTTTTCGTCCTTTTGTGTATGGTTTGGCTGCCTTTGTACCTGTTCGTACGTTGGAACAAATAAAGCTTGATATCGCGCATGATAACCTGCCAGTAGTTTTGTTAGGAGATGGTGCGGGATTTGTTTATAGTCACTTAGGGACTAGTCACCAGTCCCTTGAAGATATTGCATGCACAAGAGCGATTCCTAATTTAGATATTCTTTCGCCCGCAGACAAGTTCGAAATGGAAGCGTGCATGATGAAAGCATACAATTCATCGGGTTCAGTTTATTTACGGATGGGGAAATCTGATCGTGGCGTCATTCATGCAGGCAATGTTGAAATAACTGATTTCGGTCATTTACTGCAGATCAGAAGTGGGAATAGTACCAAACCTGCAATTATAGCAACAGGGTCGATGCTAAAAATAGCCAGTATCATTGGCGATAAATTAAACCTGTCTGTGTGGAGCGCACCCTCAATTAAACCGATTGACGTAGAGCAAGTGTGCCATATTGCTAGCATGCATAAAAGCATGATTACAATGGAAGAGCACTCCATATATGGGGGATTAGGCTCACTGATCGCCGAAATAACAAGTGAGAGTTGCCCCGTTCACATTTTGCGTATTGCCTCCGCTGATAGATTTTCAGAGCATTGTGGCTCGTATGAGTATCTTCTGGAAGAGCATGAGTTAGATCTAATCTCTGTTGAGAGAAAAGTAAACGCATTCATTTGCAAGGTGACCTAGTGTGCATAACGATCGTGTTATTTTTCCGATATCTGAAGAGGATCAGCAGTATATATACGATGGGTTGCCTGAAGCCACATGGAGAAGCTTATCGGGCTCGAGAATATTTATTACGGGTGGTACCGGCTTTGTTGGGAAGTGGTTAGTCTTATCGATTCTCCTCATTAGTCGAAAGTTGAGTCTTGGCGTAAAAATAACCTTACTCAGCCGAAATCCCGATGGTGCGATACGTGATTTGCCTTTTTTGGCTGATGCGGCGGAAGTTGATTGGGTTAAGGGCGATGTTCGGAATTTCTCTTATCCACATGGTCACTATGATTTCGTTATTCACGCAGCAACGGACGTTGCGGCAAATGTGTCTCCCGAAGAAATTATAGATACATGTATTAGTGGCACAAAGCATGTCCTTAAGTTTACCGAAGCAGTGAGTGCTAAAGCGTTTCTGAATGTAAGCTCAGGTGCCGTATATGGAAATCAGGCGTGCGAAGTTGAAAAAGTGAGCGAATGTTACCTAGGAGCACCCAACTCGCTTTTGGAGAGTTCGGCATATGGTGAAGGTAAGCGTGTATCCGAGTGGCTGGTTTCTTCATTTGGTAGACGCAGTGCTACCAGAGTGTGCTCTGCTCGCTGCTTTGCTTTTGTTGGACCTTATCTGCCACTGGATAAGCAATTCGCCATAGGAAACTTTCTTGCAGCTGCCATGAATCAGCAAGGAATTTTTATCCGAGGAGATGGAACACCATTGCGAAGCTATATGTATTCGGCTGACATGGCAGTTTGGTTGTGGGCGATCTTACTCAATGGAAAACCGGGTGCGGCATATAACGTGGGGTCCGAAGAAGCAATTTCCATTCGCGATCTAGCTTATCGAATTTGTACTGTTCTTAGCTTGCCACCAAGAGTGACTATCAATCAAAAAGCTATACCAGGGGTTTCGCCAGAGCGGTACATCCCTAGTACTATAAATGCACGATCTGATCTAGGAGTAAATCATCCAATATCTCTTGATGAGGCAATAATAAGAACGGTGGCATGGCACAGTAAAGCATGAATTTAGCTTTATAATCCGTCTTTCTTGGAATAAAGTAATCTTGTTTTGCTAATTTTATATTAAGCATATTTATCAAGAAATTTTTAAAGTGGCATGTTAATTTCATTATTGGGCCGTGTGCTTCAGTTCATTATTGCTTTTGCTTCAGTGCGAATAATGACACAGCTGTTATCGCCAGCGCAAATGGGCGTTTTTGCGCTGATCACTACAGCAACCTCATTTTTCGCTTTATTTTTTATTAACCCCGTTGGTATGTTTTTTAATAGAAGACTTCATGCATGGTTAAGCGGAGGATATGCAAAACAGAGATTCAGTTTGTATGTGGTCTATATGCTGGGTGTTTCATGCTTTGCTGCCATTCTGATTAGCATTTGTCACGTTATTGGTGTTTTTATTGGGGGTATTTCTCTTTTTTGGTTTGTAATTTTGGTCTGCGGGTCCTTGATATTCAATACGGCTATACAAACTCTTGTGCCATCTCTCAATATGATAGATAGGCATGGTGCATTTGCAGTTTTGAACTTGGCTGTTCTTTTGCTAGGGCTTTTTATTTCGGTGTTTTTTTCAGCGTTCATAAGGCCTACAGCAGAAATGTGGTTGCTGGGAACCCTTTTGTCGCAAGTTGTATGCTCTGCAGTAGCCTATAAAATTTTCTTTGGAAAGGTTGTGACGAATAGCTCTATTCCTTTGTGGGTTAATTCCAGCCAGTTTGAGCATGTCACTAGGTTTTGTTGGCCAATAGCTATTGCTGTTTTGTTGCAATGGCTGCATATGCAAGGTTACCGTTTTTTCTTGGCAGATAGCTTTGGTATTGCACAGCTGGGCTTATACTCGGCTGGCTATGGTATTGCATCGTCACTCATGTCTGCGGCCGAAACAATATTTACAACGTGGTTTCAACCCCAGTTTTATAAAGATGTTAATGCTGCATGTTCTACGCAGCGAAACCGTGCTTGGGCTAGGTATGCCGAAGTTATGATCCCGTCGTCGCTGTTATTTCTTAGTGCACTGATTGCGGCCTCTCCCGCTTTACCGCGTCTCATGCTTGGCTCTGCGTTTCATGATGTCGGACAATTTATAGTACTGGGTGCTTTGGCTGAGTGGACACGTGTCATGGTGGGTATCGTCAGTCTTAATGCACACAGGCATATGACTACAAAATTGCTGATCGCACCTAATGCAATCGGTGCCGCAGGTGCGTATATTGTGCTTTTCGCTTTGCTCAATAATTTCGGAATAGTGGCGGCCCCTGTCGCGGTATTTGTTGGTGGTGTCGCTGTTTTTCTTTATATGTATAAGATTGCTTATGCTGGTGATGTTAATGCCAAACTCGAAATGTCAAAGTTGGCCTTGATGTCATTTTTCTTAACGCTATCAACGGCACTGTTCCTGTGGTTGCAAAGCAGTATTATTGCTCAGCCTGATTTCTTTGCGTCCTTATTGGTCTGCATTGGTATCGGTGCTGTCTGGGCTACTGTAGGTTGGTATTTCTTAAAATCTGTCTTGATTGATAAAGTGCGGCTGAAATGAAAATTCTCTTGGTTTGTATGGAATATGATTATGGCGACCCTGCACGAGGCCGTTCGTACGAATATTTCAACTTTTATGATAGTTTAATTGCCAAGCATGAAGTAGTCCTTTTCGATTACATGCAGAATTTGAAACAGCATGGCAAGAATGAAATGAATCGTTTACTGGTTCAGCAAGCCCGGGAACAAGCATTTGATGTCGCAATATTCTCACCCTACACCGACCAGCTGGATCCTGCAGCAGTACAAGATGTGCGTGCATACACACGTACGCTGTGTTTTTTCCATGATGACAACTGGCGTCAGGATTTTGTCCGGTTTTGGGCGCCTCAATTTGATTACTTCACTTCATCTGACTACACCTGTCATGTCAAATATAAGAAGCTAGGCTTGTCCCATGTGATTCACTTTCCATTTGGCGCAAATGACCGCTTATACAAGCCAGTGTCGACAGAAAAAAAGTATGATGTTTCGTTTGTCGGAGGCTGGAACCCTACTCGTGAATGGCTGATCGACCGTCTGAAAAAGGCTGGTATCAACGTACACGTTGCTGGATTTGGTTGGCCAGGCGGTATCGTCGCTCATGAAGATATGGTGCGTATCTTTAGTGAATCACGTATCAACCTGAATCTGACAAATTCACGTTGCTGGGATATAAGAATGCTGGCTTCCAGGCCAATAAATGGTCTGCGTCAACTTCGCTCACCCAAAAGTATCGAGCAGATCAAAGCACGCCACTTCGAGATTAATGCTTGTGGGTCTTTTCAGCTATCTTACTATGTTGAGGGCATCGAGCGTGCTTATCAAATAGGTGATGAGATAGCTGTTTATGCAGACCCAGATGATATGGTTGCTAAAGTTCACTATTATCTGGAGCATGCCGATCTGCGAGAAAACATTGCCAAAGCTGGCTACGATCGTACGGTAAATGAGCATACCTTTGCGCGGCGTTTTGATTTCGTGTTCAGTGAAATGGGACTAGCTGCCGATAATGGGGATATTTCGTGAGCAATCAGGCTATCTTCATTGACCCATCCAGTGAGCACTTTCTGGATGACAAGCTTTTTGATACAGATAACGCTTCCCTGAACAGGGATGGTACGCTGTTGCCTTTTTCCGCATTGCGTAAGCACTACGAGGCCCAGGGTATTCCTGTACACACTGCAGATAAACTGCGTGATGGCAGTAAAAAGCATGCTATTAACCATTACTGGTCGTTAGGCCTGCTGGAAAGCTATAAGGTTTTTCTGAATGATAGCAGTGTAAGATTGCGTGGGTTCATCTTACTTGAACCACCACTTGTTCAGCCTGAGATGTATGAGGCGCTGCCCGAACTTACTACGGCGTTCGAAAATGTTTTCGTACATAATGCGCATGGCGATGGTTACTCATTAACGGATGTTGATACGAACAGGCTATGTAAGATATTCTGGCCACAACCCTACGGTGATGTTCTTCCCGAATTCTGGGCTAACAAAAATCGCTTGAATAAGCTGGTTGTAATCGCTGGTAGTCATAATCCTGGCAATCGTAAACCCGAGTTTTACAGTGAGCGAATCAAAGCCATTTCAGCTTTATCAGCGTATGATGGCGTAGATTTGTTTGGACGCGGCTGGGAGCGTTGGTGGGGCGGGCATGCCCGTTGGTGGCCATACTGGCGCCATTTCATGGCTATCCAGTCTTCTTTTCGAGGTTCATGCACGTCTAAATGGCCAACATTAAGCCAATACAGATTTAGTTTGTGTTTTGAAAACATGCCTATGTCTGGCTATGTGACCGAAAAAATATTTGACTGTCTCTATGCTGGCACGGTGCCTGTGTATTGGGGCGCTCCCGATATTGACACACTATTACCCGCGGATGCCTTTGTCGATATGCGCCGCTTTAATAGTTATGATGAGATGTACCACTTTGTCACTGCCATGAGTGATGACGATTGGCAAGGTATGAGAGAAGCAGGCCGTAGATTCTTGCAGGAAAAGGGTGCTGCTGTTTATCGTGATAGCCTGTTAAACGTGATAGATTTGTAATGGTCGCTCAAAATAACGCTAGTATGACACCCCGCGTACAGATATTCATCCTTGCGCGTGATCGCATGGATTTTTGTCGTGAGACTGTGGCTTCAGCAATAGCACAGCAGTATGAAAATTTTGAAGTGATCGTTTCTGATAATTCGGTTAGCGAGACTGTTTCACAAATGCTTGCCAACGAATTTCCTACTGTGCGGGTAATTCGGCGTATGCCCAATTTGCCAGCATTGCAGCATTTCAATACGCTTATTGCCGAGGCAACTGAGCCCTTGCTGGTATTATTTCACGACGATGATATTTTAGAGCCGGACTATCTAAGCCAGATGGTTTCGCAGTTTGTGGCTTACCCCGATATAACTGCGGTGGGCTGCAACGCTCGTATCATGCGCGGCACCAAGCTGACCAGACAGCCTTTTATGGGGAGTTTTTCCGGCAGGAAATTGCTGCACATGCCTTATGACCTGTTAGAGCCGTATCTTTCATTAAGCACGATAAGCCCTGCGCCTTTTCCTGGCTATATGTACCGCACGGCCATGATACAGGGCCTGACCCTAGATGCCGCGAAGGGGGGGAAGCATGCTGATGTTTCTTTTCTGAGTAGTGTGCTGGCGCGTGGGCCGATGCTATGGATTGATGCTTGTCTGATGCAATACCGTTTTCATGGCAATAATGACAGTAGTCAGGAGTCTATTCCTAACAGGCTTAGTTGGTTGCGGCATATTTATGCCACTGCTGGTGTGCATCCGAAATCCCAAGCTGTGAGAGATTATAAGTTTTTATACTGGTCGAAGTGGTACTCGCAACTTGCCTCTGTTGATATAAGAGATGATGTGCAGTATTTGCAGCATGAATGGCGAAAAAAAGTCATATTATATTTTATTGCTTTTAGTTTCGTGCGCCTTTTTTGCACACGAATGGTGTTTTGGGGGAGATTGGCTCGAGTATTAAAGGCGCGTTTTTTTTACTGATTCGTCCATATATAGAGCTGTAGTGATATTTCGAAGCTTTTTTCGTTTTTGGGGTTCTATGCGAAACCTTAATTTTTCTAGTAGGATCTTCTTGTTGGGATGTGCCGCACTTCCTTTCTTTAATGATTTTCCACTGTTGCGATTTATAACGCCAAGTTTTTTAGATTTGTCTCTTCCTTTTTTTATTTTGGCAGTTATATGTTTGCTATCAGAAAGTGCTTTCTTTGGACGGGCTATTTTTATTGATAAGAACTCATTGAAGTTTTTATTGATTATCTTGCTAACAATTTTTGCAAGTTTGATTGTGAATAATCATAAATCTTCTGTGGTCTGCGGTGTCGATGAGTGTGGTGGGGAGCGGATGTTTAAGACACTTGCTGCTGATGTTATTAAGTTTTCACTTATCCCTTTCTTGGTTTATTTTATAAATAAAGTTGGAATGGAGAGGGTGGCTATTTATGTGAGGCGAGGTTTTTATATATCTTGTGCATATGTGTTCGTTGAGTTGTTGCTTTCTTTTATTCCTTCATTGATTGGTTTTGGCAGACTTGAACTTATGAATTCAATCGATGCCATTTTTCATGCTCGTATCAATGACTGGGGGCCAATGCGAACGCGAGGGTTATCCTTTGAGCCCGGTTATCAGGGAGCGTATCTTATTTTCTGTTTGCCTTTTATTTTTTCTGATGCGCGTGATAAATCCCGAATAAGAAATTTGTGTCTTTGGTTTATTAGTCTTGTTACTACAGGCGCTCCTGGAGCTTTTTTTGCTACATTGGTTTTTTTTGTTTCATTTGATTTTCAAACTAGAAAATCCAGCCTTATTAAAGCTGTTGTTGTTTTCTTGGGCTTGCTATTTTCCGTGCTATTGTTTTCAAGAATGTTAGGCTTGTCTGATTTCATAAGTACAATAACTAGGACTGGGTCATGGGTAGCATCAATATCTGCAATTTCAGACAATGTACTTTGGGGTGTAGGTCCAGGTATGTCAGGGTACTGGTTAGTTAATTACTATCCTGATTTCTTTTATAACTCTCCTGAGGCCGGTGGTTGGTGGCAGTCTGGTATTGACTATATGAATGCACCCACATTTTCTTCTTCTTTTAATTTTATGCTTAATTATGGACTGGTTTCAATAGTCGCTATTTCAGTATTTTTTTACATCGCTGGTTATTGGAGAAATATTTTTGCTAGTAACTTTGGAAAGGCTGCATTTCTTTCTTTTTTTGTTGTTAGTTTCACTATAACGAGTTATCAAGTCTTAGCTTACCTGCTTTTTATAAGCGTTGTTTTATGTAATGGATGGATGTGTCTTGATAGAATTGGGTGCAGGTATACATCTCGCTCAATATGATTTGATATCATACTTTATTTTTTCACCCAGGATAAGAAGTATCGTTCTGGTTTTGGTGCGTTATCGTTAATTTATCTAAAATGATATATATATTGCTTGCAAATGGCGCATCTGTAATACCGCAGTTTGTGCCATACATTCCACAGCTTATTTTGCTGCTGTGGGCTTTCTTTGTGTTTGTTACCTATCGTCATAGGGTTGCTTTACCACTCTATGGTATAGTGTGTTTTTTGTTTGTGCTGTCCTTTGCCGCATTCTTGTATGGTGAGTACGATGAAGGCTATCGCTTCTTGAAGCTTTTCTTTAATTGTCTTGTTGCCATGCTTTTAGCTACTGGCATTTGCCAGCGTTATGAGGAAAACTTTTCTGAGGCTTATTCCGAAGCTGTGCTTTTATTTACGGTGCTAGGAATTATAGGCTTGATATTGACTAGCTTTAGTTCATGGAGTGCTGTTTCTTCTATTGGCGATCGCGTATACCATACTAATTTTCTGACTACTTGGCTGATGGATGGCGATTTTGACTCTAGTCACACGTTATTCTCCCCTTTCCCATATCGTCTTCAGTCGATGTTTGATGAGCCAGGGACATACGGTATGCTGCTTGTACCTGCTTTCTTTTATTTTTTCTTTTCATCGAGATTTTTAGGAGCGGCCATTTTGCTTATGGGCGTTTTTTTATCTGAAAGTGCAAATGCATGGGTGCTATGTGTGCTTGTTATGATATTGAAGGCTATTCAGCTGGATCGTATAAAAGCTAAAGTTTTTCTTGGTATCATGATGCTTCTAGTTACGACGGTTTTCTGGTCTGTATTTATACAACTTTATGAAATCAAGACTGGCATAGACGCTGCTTATGTTCATAATAGTTCAGTGGGCGTTCGCTCTGATGAGTATGCTTATGTATTTAATTCGTGGGCGTACCATGTTTTGCCATTTGATGATATGAAAGTTGAGAGTCGGTTTCCTGATGGGATATCGGTATCTTATATCAATTGGTACGTAAAATCTGGATTTGGTTTTTTGATTGTGCTTTGTCTTGTTTTTTGGCGTTTTTGCATGAAGCTGATGGTGAATTTTAAAACAGGAACTCACGATGGTTGGTTTCCTATAGTGCTGGGGGCTACTTTGTTACTGTCCGGTTTTCAGCGTAGTTCATTTCTTGATAATATACTATTCATGACGCTGACCTTTTGGGCCATTTTTTATAGTGATATTAACAAGCGGGCTAAGTTAGTATATGAATCAGCTTAGTGTCAGTGTCGTCATCCCTTGCTTTAATGCTTTGAACACGTTGAAGCGAAGCCTGGTATCGATCACCATGCAAACAGCATTGCCTCTTGAGGTTATTCTGGTTGATGATGGTAGTGATACCCCTATCGAGCCACTTCTTCGCGATGTCATTGGTACGATGCCTTTCCCCGTTCGTGTGCTTAGGCAAATGAACCGTGGTGCACCTGCTGCTCGTAATGCGGGCATCAAGCTGGCGAATGGGAAGTACATTGCATTTCTTGATGCCGATGATGTCTGGCTGCCAGAAAAGCTTCAGGTACAGTTTGACATCATGGAGCGAGAGGGTTTAATACTCACAGGCCATGGCTATGCATTTGATGCTAATACTTTGCCATGTGAGGGTTCTACTGATAGTACAGGCGTACAGGTGCGCCAGATTAATAAATGGCGCTTTGCTTACGGGAACCCCTTTTTTACGCCTACGGTGATGGTGCGAAAAGACCAGTTTACCGGTTTTGATGAGCGTTTTCGGCGTGTGGATGACTATAAGGCATGGCTGGAGCACTTTCAGCCATCTGGTTATGCCTGTATTGACCTGACATTGGCTGCGGGCTTTAAGCCTGCGATAGGGCATTCCGGTTTGACTGCATCTTTTGATCTTATGCACGAGGGCTATGTAGATGTGCTGCGTACCTTGCGTAATGAAGGGCAGATCGGCTGGCTTTTCTACGGTGCAGCATGGCTGTGTGAGGCCATAAAATTTCCGGTGCGAAAGCATAAAGCGCGATTGGTAAAATAATGAAAAAGCCCCTAGTTAGTCTTTCTGTTGTGAGCCATGGTCAAGCCCGTCTGGTCAAATTGTTGGTGGCTGATTTAAAGCGCCTTGCCTTGGCAGATGTCGAGTTGATTATTACGGTTAATCTGCCTGAGGATGAGACCTTTTACAAAGACACCGGCTACCCGACCGTTATTGTGCGAAATGCTGTGCCGAAGGGCTTTGGCGAAAACCACAATGCTGCACTTTTGCATTCTTCCGGATCATTTTTTGCAGTCGTTAATCCTGATGTCAGGCTTACCCAGCTTGATTTGTCTTTATTGTTGCAGCCTATGCATGATAGGAAGGTTGGCGCTGTCGCCCCTGTGATACTGAATGCTGCCGGTAGCGTTGAGGATAGTGTCCGTCGTTTTCCTACGGTAAGCGGCCTATTTCGCCGGGTGGTATTTAAAGAGACGAAGCCCGGTTATTCCTGGGGTAATGACACTATTGCGGTGGATTGGGCTGCAGGGATGTTTGTTATTTTTCGACGTGAGGCGTTTGTTCAGGTTTCCGGCTTTGATGATAAACGCTTTTTCATGTACTTTGAAGATGTCGACATCTGTGCCCGATTATGGAAAGCTGGCTGGAAAGTACTTCTCCAGCCTCAGGTAAGTGTCATTCATGATGCTCAGCGTGCTAGCCACAGAAGTTTCAAGCACATGAAGTGGCATCTCTCTAGTGCTGTTAGGTACTTGACCGGTATTTAGCGTCTTTTATATACCCAACCGAGCGTGTGATTCGAATATTTTAGGTTCTATAGCGTTGAGTAAGAATAATTTGCCTAGCTTGCTTTCAGAACAGGACTTTGTCGCTGCATGCAGTGCATTACCGCTGGTTTCTATCGACCTGATGCTGACGTACCGTACCCAGGATAGTGAGGTTTTGCTATTGGGCATGAGAAATAATCGCCCTGCGCGTGATTTCTGGTTTTCACCAGGTGGGCGTATTCGCAAAAATGAGGGCATTCAGCTGGCAATGCAGCGTATTGCTAGCGAGGAACTTGGTATGCCGTTGTCTTGGCTATCGCGCGCTACCTTATTGGGTGCTTGGGATCATTTTTATGATGACAGTGCTTTTTCGGATGCAGTTTCTACGCATTATGTAAATTTGGCCTACCGCGTGCCTGTTTCCAGAGAGGAGATAGGTTTGCTCTGCCCACCCTGTGGCGCGTTGGAGCAGCACAGTGCATGGAAGTGGTTCCCGCTTGATGTGGCCAGCTCCGACGAATCTGTGCACGAGAATGTACGCGTAGTGGCGTCTCTTATGCAGGTACGGTGTGATGAAGCGAGGTAACCATTTAGCAAGGTTAGCTCTCCAAAAATCGCCCCTTGGGGCGATTTTTTTATGCCAGTTTTTTGATGTAAGCCGCCACGCCACCTAGCAGCATTTCGATGGAGATGGCGGTCAGCACCAGACCCATCAGGCGTTCCAGGGCGGTGATGGCCTGTTCGCCAAGGGCGCGGTGGATTTTGCCGGAGAACAGGAAGACCAGCAGCGTTACCAGCATGGTGAGGGTGAGGGCGCCTATCCACTCCAGCATGCGTTCCGGTTCGCGGGTGGACATCAGCAGCACGGTGGCCATGGCGGAGGGGCCGGCGATCAGCGGTACGGCAATCGGAACGATGAAAGGCTCGCCGTGCATTTTGTCGCCGCCAAACATGCTGCCTTCGCCGGGGAAGATCATCTTGATGGCGATCAGGAACAGGATGACGCCGCCAGCGACGCGCAGGCTTTCGTCTGTGAGGTGCATCAGCTCGAGGAAGCCTTTGCCAAAGAACATGAAGGTGAGCAGTACCGCAAAGGCGATAAAGCATTCGCGGAAGACTACGCGGCGGCGGCGTTCCGGCTTCACCTGCTTGAGGGCAGAAATGAAGAGGGGAATGTTACCCAGCGGATCGGTAATCAGGATCAGCAGGATGGTGGCAGACAGGAAAGAGGTATCCATAGCTTTTACAGTATGCGGTATCCGGTAAAAAACAAAGTCTGGGCTAGCGTTGCCGGCAGCAGTCATCGTCGAGGCTGATCGCCGGCAAGGGTTGGCCGCAGGCAGTAAGAAAGGCCTTGCGCAGAGCGTAAGGCCTTTTTGGTATGTGCGTGCCATGTGTTGCACTACTGGCAGGGCGTGATTATGTCACGCCCTGTTTTCTATGGCAGCGGGTGTGTCCGTTTACTGACCGCTTGTGTCGTCTTTTTCCTTGCGGTTAGAACCTTCTACCAGTGTGAAGGCGTAAACGCGGCATTCCAGTGCGCCGTTGTACAGCATGGGGCGGCTGTCTGCGGCCAGGCGCATCAGGCTGGGCAGGCGGGTGTCTGCCGTCATCAGGTGGGCGGTCCAGCCGGCAAACTGGCGCTTGAGCCAGGTGGCCAGCTGCGGGTACAGCTCGGCCAGGCTGTCTTGTTCGTCCAGGCGGATACCGTACGGCGGGTTGCACACGATCAGGCCTTGCTTGGCGGGTGCGGCCAACTCGGTGGCGTCGCCCACGCTCAGGGTAACGAGCTCGGCCAGGCCGGTGCGTTCCAGGTTGCGGCGGGTGATGTCTACCATGTGGGCGGCGCGGTCGTTACCGTACAGCGGCAGGGTAGCCAGTTTACGGCTGGCCAGTTCTGCGTCGTTCTTGATGCTGTGCCATAGCAGATCGTTGTGGTTTTTCAGCAGTTCGAAGGCAAAGCCACGGTCGCGGCCAGGGGCGCGGTTCAGGGCGATGTCGGCGGCCTCTACCAGGAAGGTACCGCTACCGCACATCGGGTCCAGCAGTGGCTGGGTGCCGTTGTAGCCGGCCAGCAGCAGGATGCCGGCTGCCAGGTTTTCGCGCAGCGGGGCTTCGCCTGTTTCGTCGCGCCAGCCGCGTTTGAACAGCGCTTCGCCGCTGGTATCCAGGTAGATCTGCACGTCAAAGCCGGACAGGAACACACGGATGCGCATGTCCGGGGTGCGGGTATCTACGCTGGGGCGCTCGCCGCCCAGGTCGCGGAAGCGGTCGCAGATTGCGTCTTTCACGATCAGCGATACGTAGTCGATGCTCTTCAGGCGGGCATGGCCATCGGTCTTTACCTTGATGGTGCAGCCCACATCAAACAGCTCTGGCCAGTTAATGCCCTTGGCTAGGGTGTAGATGTCGCGCTCTTCGCGGAAGGTGCCCATGGCCAGCTGCATCAGCAGGCGGCTGGCGGTACGCGAGTGCAGGTTCACGCGCATCATCACTTCTTGCGTGCCGGTAAAGGCCACGCCACCGTCGGTAAGTTGCAGCTCGGTGCCGCCTTGCAGGGCAATTTCTTCGCCCAGCAGTTTTTCCAGGCCACGCGGGCAGCTGGCAAACAGGGCGAATTCGCCGTCTTTCAGCGTACGTGGCTGGGCTTTGACGAAGGGCGTGCGGCCAACCTTGTCGCCACCGCCTTGCTTGCCAAAACCTTGGCCTGGTTCACGGGCTTCGCCTTTGCCAAACAGCGTGCGGGCGGGGGCCGCATCACGCTGGAAGCCGCCTTCGCGACGCTCGCCGCCAAAGCGTGGTTTGTCGAAGCTGCGCTCTTCGCGCTGGAAGCCGCCTTCACGGCGCTCACCGCCAAAGTGCGGTTTGTCGAAGCTGCGCTCTTCGCGCTGGAAGCCGCCTTCGCGACGCTCGCCGCCAAAGCGTGGTTTGTCGAAGCTACGCTCTTCGCGCTGGAAGCCGCCTTCGCGACGCTCGCCGCCAAAGCGTGGTTTGTCGAAGCTGCGCTCTTCGCGCTGGAAGCCACTTTCGCGGCGTGGTTCGTCGCTACGTGGCGTCGCCGGGGTGTCGATGTCGCTGACGCGCTTCAGGAAGCTGGTACGCACCGGGCCGCCAGCCGGTTTGTTTTCTACCGGTGCCTGCTCGTTGTCGCGTGGTTCTGGTGCCACGTAGTCGGGGTGGGCTTTGCCGCCACGGCCCGCTACGCGGTCACGGGTGTAGGTTTTTTGCGGGCGCTCTGCGGGTGCGGCTTCCGGAGCCGGGGCGTAATCTTCCGGCTTGACCGAAAACAGTGTGCGCGGCTTGTCCAGCCCGTGTTCGCCACGTGGCTGGTGATCGTTGGGTTGCTCGCGGCGGAAATCGCCTTCGCGTTTGAAGCCGCTGTCGCGATTGCCTTCGAAGCGTGGTTTGTCGAAGCTGCGTTGTTCGCCGCGTGGCTGGAACTCGCCATCGCGCTTGAAGCCGCCTTCGCGGTTTTCACGGCTACCTTCGAAGCGTGGCTTGTCGCCGCCGAAACGCGGTTTGTCGAAGCTGCGTTCGCCACGTGGCTGGAACTCGCCGTCGCGTTTGAAGCCGCCTTCACGGTTTTCACGGTTACCTTCGAAGCGTGGCTTGTCGCCGCCGAAACGCGGTTTGTCGAAGCTGCGCTGTTCGCCGCGTGGCTGGAACTCGCCGTCGCGCTTGAAGCCGCCTTCGCGGTTGTCGCGGTTACCTTCGAAGCGGGGCTTGTCGCCGCCGAAACGTGGTTTGTCGAAGCTGCGCTGTTCGCCGCGTGGCTGGAACTCGCCGTCGCGTTTGAAGCCGCCTTCACGGTTTTCACGGTTACCTTCGAAGCGTGGCTTGTCGCCGCCGAAACGCGGTTTGTCGAAGCTGCGCTGTTCGCCGCGTGGCTGGAACTCGCCGTCGCGTTTGAAGCCGCCTTCGCGGTTGTCGCGGTTACCTTCAAAGCGGGGCTTGTCGCCGCCGAAACGTGGTTTGTCGAAGCTGCGCTGTTCGCCGCGTGGCTGGAACTCGCCGTCGCGCTTGAAGCCGCCTTCACGGTTGTCGCGATTGCCTTCAAAGCGGGGCTTGTCGCCGCCAAAGCGCGGTTTGTCGAAGCTGCGCTGTTCGCCGCGTGGCTGGAACTCGCCGTCGCGCTTGAAGCCGCCTTCGCGGTTGTCGCGGTTACCTTCAAAGCGGGGCTTGTCGCCGCCGAAACGCGGTTTGTCGAAGCTGCGTTCGCCGCGCGGCTGGAACTCGCCATCTCGCTTGAAGCCGCCTTCGCGGTTGTCGCGATTGCCTTCAAAGCGGGGCTTGTCGCCGCCGAAACGCGGTTTGTCGAAGCTGCGTTCGCCACGTGGCTGGGCATCACCGTCACGACGATGCTCGCCGCCGAAGCGTGGTTTGTCGAAACCACGGCTGTCGTTGCCAAAGCGCGGGTTGTTGCCGGTCTGGCCTGCTGGCGGAGCGTTATTCCCGGCAGGTGGTGCGTTGCGCTCGGCAAAAGATGTGGGCTGACGGCGTTGCGCGGCGCGCTGGCGGGAACGGAATGTGGACATCGTGCGGTAATCCTTTGAAATCAATCCACCATTCTAGCCTATTCGGGGCTTGCCTGCTTGGTACTCCCCGCGCTTTGGTTTAACATGGCCGGTTCGATTTTGAGTGGCTAAGCCGTGTCTACGCTAGAAACCCAGTTTGGCAGCCGCCTGGTGGCGTGGCAGCGCCTGTATGGCCGCCACGGCCTGCCGTGGCAGGTGAGCGATGCCTATCGTGTGTGGCTGTCCGAGATCATGCTGCAGCAAACGCAGGTCAGCACCGTGCTGGGCTATTACCCGCGCTTTCTGGCGCGTTTCCCCGACCTGGCCACCTTGGCCGCAGCGCCGGTGGACGACGTGCTGGCACTGTGGAGTGGCCTGGGCTACTACACCCGGGCGCGCAACCTGCACAAGGCCGCGCAGATGGTGATGCACGATTTTGGTGGCGAGTTTCCGCGGCAGCGCCAGGATATCGAACGCCTGCCCGGCGTGGGGCGCTCTACTGCTGCCGCCATTGCGGCGTTTGCTTTTGGCCAGCGCGAAACCATTCTGGATGGCAATGTCAAACGCGTGCTGACGCGTTGCTTTGGTGTAGAAGGCTACCCCGGCGACAAGCCAGTAGAGGCGCAGCTGTGGCAGCTGGCCGAGCGGCTTACTCCCGCCAGCCGTGCCGATATGGTGCCGTATACCCAGGGGCTGATGGATCTAGGCGCTACCGTGTGTACGCGCAGCAAGCCTGCCTGTACCGCCTGCCCGATGCTGGATGGCTGTGTGGCGGCCAACAGTGGCCGTACTGCCGAGCTGCCGCAGCGCAAGCCGAAAAAAGCCGTGCCCGAGCGCGAGACGGTGATGCTGATCGCCCTGCACCAGGGCAGTGTGCTGCTGCAGCGCCGCCCGTCGGTAGGTATCTGGGGTGGGCTGCTCAGCCTGCCGGAGTTCGATAGCACGCTGGCGGTAGATGGCTGGCTGGCGGCCAACGCCGTGGGCGACCTGTTGCCCGCGTGGCCCGAGCTGGTGCACGTGTTTACCCATTTCCGGCTCACCATCACGCCGCAGCCGGTACAGCTGCAGCAGAGGTTGGCCGATAGCTGTCATGAGGACAGCTGGCAGTGGCTGCCGCTGGCCGACGCGCTGGATGCCGGCGTGCCGGCGCCGGTGCGCAAGCTGCTATTGCAAGCCCTGGCGATTACCCCCTAAACCCTGTCGCGGCGTGGCCGCATGGTGAGCTGAAAGATGGTTTCCGTAGTACGTTCCGTAGCCGATACTCTGGCCGATGCCGCCGACCCGGCCGTATGGCTGGCCCAGCTGTCGGCCGCGCTGACCGACGCCGAGCGCGCCATGCTGCAGCGTGCGTTTGATGCTGCGCGCGTCATGTACGCCGGCAAAACGCTGCCGCATACCGGTGAAGATGTGTTCAGCCATGCGGTGGCTGCCGCCGCCATCGTGGCCGACCTGAACCTGCTGCCGGACGCCATTGCCGCCACCTTGCTGTTTGCTGCGCCCGATTACCGCGAAGACTGGCAGGAGTGGCTGCCCAATACCTTCAACCGCACCGTGCTGACGCTGGTAGATGGCGGCAACCGTGTGCGCCGCCTCACCGAGCTGGCGCGGCTGGACCGCCTGGCCACACCGGAAGACCGCGCCCGCCAGGCCGAAACCATGCGCAAGATGCTGCTGGCCATGGTGGCCGATATCCGCGTGGTGCTGATCAAGCTGGCGTGGCGCACACAAACCATGCACTACCTGTCGCAGGTGGCCGAGGGCGGCCTGCGCCGCCAGATTGCGCAGGAAACACTGGAGCTGTTTGCGCCGCTGGCCAACCGCCTGGGCGTATGGCAGATCAAGTGGGAGCTGGAAGACCTGGGCTTTCGCCATACCGAGCCGGACAACTACAAGAAAATCGCCAAGCTGCTGGACGAGCGCCGGCTGGAGCGCATCGACTATATCGAACGCTTGCTGGATACCCTGCGTGGCGAGCTGAAAGGCGCTGGCATCAAGGGCGATGTGGCCGGCCGGCCCAAGCACATCTATTCCATCTGGAAGAAGATGAAGAAAAAGAAGCTCGATTTTTCCGAGCTGTACGATATCCGTGCCGTGCGCATTCTGGTGGAGCGCCTGCAGGATTGCTACACCGTGCTGGGCTTGATTCACAGCATGTGGCAGCCGATACCCGGCGAGTTTGACGACTACATCAGCAACCCCAAGGCCAACGATTACCGCAGCCTGCACACCGCCGTTATCGGCCCGGAAGGGCGCGGCGTGGAGGTACAGATCCGCACCTTCGAGATGCACGAGCACGCCGAATTCGGCGTAGCCGCGCACTGGCGCTACAAGGAAGGCGGCAAGGGCGACGCACAGTACGAGGAGAAAATCTCCTGGCTGCGCCAGCTGCTGGACTGGCGCGAGGAAATGTCGGACTCCGACCGCAGCGACCTGGCCGACGCCTTCAAGACCGAGCTGTTCTCCGACACCATCTACGTGCTGACGCCGCAGGGCCGCGTGCTGGATTTGCCTTCGGGCGCCACCGCCATCGACTTTGCCTACAGCCTGCATACCGACCTGGGCCACCGTTGCCGCGGTGCCAAGGTAGAAGGCCATATCGTGCCGCTGTCCACGCCGCTGCAAAACGGCCAGCGCGTGGAAATCCTCACCGCGAAAGAGGGCGGCCCGTCGGTGAACTGGTTGCACGAAGGCTGGGTGAAGAGCCACCGTGCCATCAGCAAGATCCGCCAGTACGTGCGCCAGCAAAACGCCGACGTGGTGCGTGAAACCGGCCGCCAGCTGTTCGAGCGCGAGTTGTCGCGCCACCAGCACGTGCAGCCCAGCCTGGCGCAGATTGCCGACAAGCTGGGTTACTCGCGCATGGACGAGCTGTACGCCGCGCTGGGCCACGGCGAGCTGGGTACCCGCGCCATCAGCAACGCCATCGAGAGCTTTGCGCCGCAGCAGCCGCTGGAGGTGGCGCCGGAAGACCTGGTGCGCCGCAGCCGTGGTGGCCACGATTCGGGTGGCGTGCTGATCGAGGGCGTGGGCAACCTGATGACCATCCTGGCCAAGTGCTGCAAGCCGGCGCCGCCTGATAGCGTGGCCGGTTTTGTTACCCGCGGCCGCGGTATCTCGATACACCGCAGCAACTGCATTACGCTTAAGCGCCTGTCGGCCGACGCGCCGGAGCGGCTGATTGCGGCTGACTGGGGCGACCAGAAAAACGGCGTGTTCCCGATCGACCTGGAAATCCACGCCAGCGACCGCCCCGGCCTGCTGCGCGATATTTCCGACGTGTTCTCGCGCGAAAAGCTGAACGTAATCGGTGTGAACACCCTGTCGCGGGCGCAAAAAGCCAAGCTGCGCTTTACCGTAGAGGTGCGGCAGGTGCGCGATATCAGCCGCGTGCTGGCGCACATCATGGAAGTACGCGGCGTGCACGAGGCGCGGCGCGTGTAAGCGGCGTGCGGCCAACCCTGGCCGCGCCGCGTGTTCTCGTCGGCAGCCTGCCTGCCGGCGCCAGGCCCGGGATGGGCCTGCAATCACTGTTAACCGAGTGCATCATGCAAGACCTGAAACAGCAGGCGCAGCTGGCGCTGTCGCTGATGGACCTGACATCGCTCAATGACGACGACAGCGTGGCCACCATAGACGCACTGTGCGCCAAGGCGCGCAGCGACGCGGGGCAGGTAGCCGCCGTGTGCGTTTACCCGCGCTTTGTGCCGCACGCGCGCCGTGCGCTGGCGCGTGCCGGTGCCAACGGCGTACGCATTGCCACCGTGACCAATTTTCCGCACGGTGATGACGACGTGGCGATTGCCGTGGCCGAGACCCGCGCTGCCATCGCCTACGGTGCCGACGAAGTGGACGTGGTGTTTCCGTGGCGCGCACTGCAAGCCGGCAACGCCGAGCTTGGCCGCGAGCTGGTGTCGGCGTGCAAGGCGGCCTGTGGCGACAAACTGCTGAAGGTGATTATCGAAAGCGGCGAGCTGGCCACGCCAGCGCTGATCCGCCAGGCAAGCGACATTGCGCTGGCCGCGGGGGCGGACTTTCTGAAAACCTCCACCGGTAAGGTGGCCGTTAACGCCACGCTGGAGGCCGCCGCCATCATGCTGCAGGCCATCCGCGATAGCGGCCGGATTTGTGGCTTCAAGGCGGCCGGTGGCGTGCGCACGGCCGACGATGCTGCGCTCTACCTGCAGCAGGCGGCGCATATCATGGGCGAAGCGTGGCTGACGCCAGCCAACTTCCGCTTTGGTGCCTCTGGCTTGCTGGCCAACCTGCAAGCAGTAGTGCAGGACGGGGCGGTGACGCAGCATAGCGGCTACTAAGCGGCGCCAAGGGTGGTTTGTGCGCCCGGCAAGGTTGGCCGCAGCGATGCGGCCAACCTTTTTTATGGATGACTAGCTGGTCTGGCGGGCACTGTCCTTGCCGCCGCCAGCGTGCTAAAAACACAGATAAAGCGCAGCGTGTACTGCGCGCCCAACACGACGAGGCAATACCATGACAAACCGACGCGCCATCATTCTGGTACTGGATTCCCTGGGCATCGGCGCCAGTGCCGACGCCGATAAATTTGGCGATGTAGGCAGCAATACCCTGGGCAGTATCGCCCGTGCCGCCGCCAGCGGTGCGGCCAACGTTGGCCGCAGCGGTCCGCTGCAGCTGCCCAATCTGTCACGCCTGGGCTTGGGTCACGCCTGTGAACTGTCATCCGGCTACTTCCCCGAGGGCATGGACCCGGCAGCGCCGGTAGCGGCCTACGGTTACGCCCGCGAGCTGTCCAGCGGCAAGGACACGCCGTCCGGCCACTGGGAAATCGCCGGTGTGCCGGTGCTGTTCGACTGGGGATACTTCCACGACAAGCAAAACAGCTTCCCGCCGGCGCTGCTGGACGAGCTGGTGGCCAAGGCCGGCCTGCCGGGCTACCTGGGCAACTGCCACGCCAGCGGCACCGAGATCCTCGACCGCCTGGGCGAAGAGCACATGGCCAGCGGCAAGCCCATTTTCTACACCTCGGCGGATTCGGTGTTCCAGATTGCCTGCCACGAGGAAACCTACGGCCTGGAGCGCCTGTACGAGCTGTGCCGCATCACGCGCGAGGCGCTGGCGCCGTACAATATCGGCCGCGTGATTGCGCGCCCGTTTGTCGGCAGTGGCAAGGGCCAGTTCAGCCGCACCGGCAACCGCAAAGACCTGGCGGTAGAGCCGCCAGCCCCCACCGTACTGCAAAAACTGGCAGAGGCGGGCGGGCAGGTGGTGTCGGTGGGCAAGATCGCCGATATCTACGCCCACGTCGGTATTACGCAAAAGTACAAGGCTACCGGCCTGGACGAGCTGTGGGATACCACGCTGGCGGCGCTGAAGACCACGCCTGGCCACAGCATCATCTTTACCAATTTTGTCGATTTCGATTCCAGCTACGGCCACCGTCGTGATGTGGCCGGCTACGCCCGTGCGCTGGAGCAGTTCGACGCACGCCTGCCCGAGCTGCTGGCCGCCATGGGCGACGACGATATCGTGATCCTTACCGCCGACCACGGCTGCGACCCCACCTGGCCAGGTAGCGACCATACCCGAGAGCACATTCCGGTGCTGTGCTACGGCAAGCAGGTAGCGCCTGGCAGCCTGGGCGAGCGCGCCACCTTTGCCGATATCGGCCAGAGCGTGGCCAGCTGGCTGGGCGTGCCGGCCATGGCGTACGGCACGTCATTTCTGGGCTAGGGCCTGAAAGGTACTTTGCCGGTGGCAGGGGGCGCATGGCACCCGTCGCCGGCCTGTTTTTGACTGCGGCCAACATACACGTACAGGAGCGGACGTGTTGGCGCATACCATCTCCGACGGCGGGCAGAGCACCCTCCGGCCTGTGGCTCCCGTGTATCAGCCGGCCGTCGCGATCAAAACAAGGAGATAAAACATGGCTACACCGCATATTGGCGCCGAACTGGGCGATTTTGCCGACACCGTACTGATGCCGGGTGACCCGCTGCGTGCCAAGCTGATTGCCGAAACCTACCTGGACGATGCCGTACAGGTTACCAGCGTGCGCAATGTGTTCGGCTACACCGGCACCTACAAGGGCAAGCGCCTGTCGGTGATGGCGCACGGCATGGGTATTCCGTCGGCCAGCATCTACACCACCGAGCTGATCAAGGACTTTGGCGTGAAAACCATCATCCGCATCGGCTCTTGCGGCTCGGTAGACGCGGCACGGCTGGGCCTGCGCGATATCGTCATCGCGATGGGCGCCTGCACCGACAGCAAGATCAACCGCATGCGTTTCCTGGATCACGATTACGCCGCCATTGCCGACTTCGAGGTGCTGCGCACGGCGGTAGAAACCGCAGCCCAGCTGGGCAAGAAGGTGCAGGTGGGTAATGTGTTTTCGGCCGACCTGTTCTACGGCGTGCAGCCGCAGCTGCTGGACACGCTCAAGAGCATGAATGTGAACGCGGTGGAAATGGAAATAGCCGGCATCTACGGCGTTGCCGCGCAATACGGCGCGCGCGCGCTGGGCATTGTGACGGTATCGGACGTGATTCCTACCGGCGAGGCCATGGACGCCGAGGCGCGCCAGACTACCTTCCGCGACATGATGGAAATCGCACTGGAAACGGCGCTCAAGCTGTAATGCCAGCCTGCTACAGCTGCTTTGCAAAGGGTTTGTAGCGTGCGGTAAACATTTTTTGGTGCAATGCACAAAATTGCCTTGCAAAGTGTCTAGCGCAATTCCATAATCAAGACACATCAGGACGTTGCGTGAAAGTGTGCGTTTTGGTGTTGTCTCCTCCATCCTCCTTCTATAGGTGGAACTTGGCGCAATCAGGCAAGCCCGATTGCGCTCTTTTTTTGCCTTTTTGCCCAATGTGTACCGAAAACGGTTTCTCTTTGCCCGACAAGGCCTTGAATCGTGACTTAGGTTTGACAGCAGGGTATCTCTGTAATAGAATCCGGAACTTTCAAGAATTACGATGGAAGAGTTCCATGAAGACCTTTTCTGCCAAGCCGCATGAGGTAAAGCGCGAGTGGTTCGTGGTCGACGCCGAAGATAAGGTGTTGGGCCGTCTCGCTGCTGAAATCGCTCGTCGTCTGCGCGGCAAGCATAAGCCGGAGTTCACTCCGCACGTTGATACCGGTGATTACATTGTTGTCGTTAACGCAGAGAAACTGCGCGTTACCGGTAACAAAGCACTGGATAAGAAGTACTACCGTCACTCCGGCTACCCAGGTGGTATCTACGAGCGCAACTTCACCGAACTGCAAAACCAGTTCCCGGAGCGCGTTCTGGAAAAAGCCGTTAAAGGTATGCTGCCGAAGGGTCCGCTGGGTTACGCCATGATCAAGAAGCTCAAGGTATACGCCGGCACCGAGCACCCGCACACTGCGCAACAGCCAAAAGTGCTGGAAATCTGATTTCTGAGGCAAGTATAGATGAACGGTAAATACTACTACGGTACCGGCCGTCGCAAGAGCTCCGTAGCTCGTGTGTTCATGCAAAAAGGCTCCGGCCAGATCATCGTTAACGGCAAACCAGTTGACCAGTATTTCGCTCGCGAAACCGGTCGCATGGTTATCCGTCAACCACTGCAAATCACCGAGCACCTGGAGTCTTTCGACATCATGGTTAACGTGAACGGCGGCGGTGAAACCGGCCAAGCTGGTGCAATCCGTCACGGCATCACCCGTGCCCTGATCGACTTCAGCGCTGAGCTGAAACCTACTCTGTCCCACGCCGGCTTCGTTACTCGCGATGCCCGTGAAGTGGAACGTAAAAAAGTGGGTCTGCGCAAAGCACGTCGTCGCAAGCAGTTCTCCAAGCGTTAATTTGCTTGTTGCGAGACAAAAAAAGCCACCGTTCGCGGTGGCTTTTTTCTTTTGGCGCGGGTGTTATCTGCCAAGGTTGGCCGCAATACTGGCCGCCCGGCGTAGCCTGGAAAGGCCTGCTTGGCAACAGCTGACCCGAGTTGTTTTCCTTGTTGCATTGCACTGCCGCACTCCTTACCATGTCGCCTTTGCGACATTTTTTTATATCCAAAGGAGCCTGGCATGATCAAGGTGGGCATTGTCGGCGGTACCGGTTACACCGGTGTCGAGCTGTTGCGTTTGTTGGCCAACCATCCGGGTGCCGAAGTCGTGGCGGTCACGTCGCGCAAGGAAGCCGGCATGAAGGTGGCCGAGATGTTCCCCAGCCTGCGCGGCCGTGTGGATGTGGCGTTCAGTACGCCCGACGAAACCGATCTGAAGGCGTGCGACGTAGTGTTCTTTGCCACCCCGCACGGCGTGGCCATGGCCCAGGCGCGCGAGCTCTTGGAGGCTGGCGTGAAGGTGATCGACCTGGCGGCAGACTTCCGCCTGAAAGACCCGGCCGTGTTTGCCAAGTGGTACGCCATGGAACACAGCTGTACCGACCTGCTGGCCGAGGCCGTTTACGGCCTGCCCGAGGTGAATCGCGAAGCCATCCAGCAGGCGCGCCTGATCGGCATGGCCGGTTGCTATCCGACCTCGGTACAGCTGGGCCTGCTGCCGCTGCTGGAAGGCGGCAAACAGTACATCGAAACCGATACCCTGATCGCCGACTGCAAGTCCGGCGTGTCCGGTGCCGGGCGCAAGGCCGAGGTGGGCACCCTGTTTGCTGAAGCGGGTGACAATTTCAAGGCCTACGGCGTGAAAGGCCACCGCCACAGCCCGGAAATCGAGCAGGGCCTGTCGGCTATCCATGGTGCGCCGGTCAAGCTGACCTTTGTACCGCACCTGACGCCGATGATCCGCGGTATTCATTCCACCATCTACGCGCGCCTGAAACCGGAAGGCCGCGAGGTGGACTTCCAGCAGCTGTTCGAGCAGCGCTTTGCCAGCGAGCCGTTCGTGGATGTGCTGCCGACTGGCAGCTGCCCGGAAACCCGCTCGGTACGTGGTGCCAACACCGCCCGTATCGCCGTGCACCGCCCGGGCAATGGCGACTTGCTGGTGATTCTGGTGGTAGAAGATAATCTGGTCAAAGGCGCATCCGGCCAGGCAGTACAGGTGATGAACCTGATGTTCGGCCAGCCGGAAAATGCCGGCCTGGATATCGTGCCGCTGATGCCCTGATGTTGAAAACTCGCCAGCCGGCCCAATATCCTACTAAAATAGTAGGATGAAGGGCCGCTGGCGCGGCCCGTCCTTGTACCGAAAGGCTTGTGAGATGACTGCTGCTACCGAAACCCCGTCCCCGATCAACTTTACCGACAGCGCTTGCGACAAGGTGCGTGACCTGGTGGCCGAAGAAGGCAACCCGGACCTGAAACTGCGCGTTTTCGTTACCGGCGGCGGCTGCTCCGGCTTCCAGTACGGTTTTACATTTGACGAAATCGCGAATGAAGACGATACCGCTATTGAGCGTGCTGGCGTAACCTTCCTGGTAGACCCGATGAGCTACCAGTATCTGGTAGGTGCAGAGATCGACTACCAGGAAAGCCTGGAAGGTTCCCAGTTTGTGATTCGCAACCCGAATGCACAAACCACTTGTGGTTGCGGCTCGTCCTTTTCGGTGTAAACCCGAGCGTTGCCTCATGCACAAACCCGGGTTTTACCCGGGTTTTGCTTTTGCGGAGAAACATCATGCATAACAAGATTCCGCCCATCATTTTGCCCAAGGTGGAGTTCACCCGCGAGTTTGCGTTCAGTGAACAGGATTTCGAACGTGTACGGCAGCTGATTTACAAGGAAGCGGGCATCTCGCTGAACCCCACCAAGAAAGACATGGTGTACGGCCGCCTGGTACGCCGTATCCGCGAGCTGAAGCTGGATGGTTTTGCCGCCTACGTCGACTTTTTGCAAAGTGCGGGGGGCAAGCGCGAATTTGAGCTGTTTGTGAACGCGCTCACCACCAACCTGACGTTCTTCTTCCGCGAAGAACACCATTTCCACATGCTGGGCGACTACCTGAAGACGCTGCCGGCCGGGCAGGAAATCAGCATCTGGTGCGCGGCGTCGTCTACCGGTGAAGAGCCGTACTCCATCGCCATGACGGCGCTGGAAGCGCTGGGCGGGCGTGGCAATATCAATATTCTGGCTACCGACCTAGATACCAGCGTGCTGGAGGTTGGCCGCAAGGGCATTTACAGCGCCGACAAGATTACCAAGCTGCCGGCCGGTTACGCCGCGCGCTACTTTGACAAGCTGCCGGATGGCAACTATCAGGCCAAGGCGCAGCTGCGCAGCATGATTACTTTCAGCCAGCTGAATCTGGTGCATAACAACTGGCCGATGCGCAAACAGTTCGATGCGCTGTTCTGCCGCAATGTGATGATTTACTTTGATCGCGATACGCAGTTTGCGGTGCTCAAGAAGTTTCACCCGCTGATCAAGCCGCACGGCCTGCTGTTTGTCGGCCACTCGGAAAACTTCTATTTCGCCTCGGACTATTTTGCCCTGCGCGGCAAGACGGTATACGAGCTGGCACGCCGCAAACCTTGACGTTTACGGCAGCTTGGCATGCTGCCTGCATCGCTTTACCATGCTTGCCGGCGAGGCCCCTTGTGGGCCTTTTTTCTTGTGTGCCAAGGGGGTGAGATGAAGGTTGCCATACTGGGTGCCGGCATTATCGGTATTTCTACGGCGTGGTTTTTACGCCAGGCAGGGCATGAGGTCGTGGTGGTAGACCGTGCCAGCGGCCCGGCCCGCGAGACCAGCTTTGCCAATGGCGGGCAGATTTCGGTGAGCCAGTCCGAGCCGTGGGCGCACCCGTCTACCCCGTGGCGCGTGCTGCGCTGGATGCTGCGTGAAGATGCGCCCTTGTGGTTCCGCCCGCATCTGGACCCGGCGCAGTGGCGCTGGTCGCTGCAGTTCTTGCGCGAATGCCTGCCAGGGCGCCATGGGGCCAACCTGCGCCATATGGTGGCGCTGGGGCGTTACAGCCAGCAGACCTTCGCCCAGCTGCGCCAGCAGCTGCCGTTACAGTATGCGCACCGCCAGCAAGGCATTCTGGCGCTACTATTCCAGCGCCAGGAGGTTGAGCACGCGCTGACCGCCTGCAAACTGCTGGCGGCCGAGGGCGTGACGCGCCGCGTGGTGTCGGTAGACGACGCCGTGGCCCGTGAGCCGGCGCTGGCGGCCATTGCCCCGCAGCTGTTGGCCGCTACCTGGTGCGAAAGCGACGAGTCGGGCGACGTACACCAGTTCACCTGCCAGCTGGCGGCGGCTTGTGCCGACGCGGGCGTGCAGTTTGCCTGGCACACCCGCATCAATGCGCTGCAGCCGCAGGGTGGGCGCATTGCCGGGGTGTCGGTTACCGGCGCGGATGGCCGCTTTGATACGCTGCAGGCCGACGCCTACGTGCTGGCGCTGGGCAGCCATAGCCCGCTATTGCTGGCGCAGCTGGGCCACCACATTGCGGTGTACCCGGCCAAGGGCTATTCGGCGACCTTGCCGCTGGCCAATGCCGCGCTGGCACCGCAGGTCAGCATTACCGACGAGTCGCACAAGCTGGTGTTCTCGCGCCTGGGTGACACGCTGCGGGTGGCCGGCACGGCCGAGCTGTCCGGCTACAGCAGCCACCTGAACCCCGTGCGCTGTGCTGCGCTGGTACGCCGCACGCAGCAGCTGTTCCCCGCCGCCTGCGACTGGGATGCCGCGCAGTTCTGGACCGGCCTGCGCCCGGCTTCGCCCGGCAACGTACCGTTGATTGGCCGCTATCGTTACAGCAATTTGTGGCTCAATACCGGCCACGGTACCCTGGGCTGGACCGAGGGGCCGGGCTCTGGCCGTGCGCTGGCCGGGTTGATGAGCGGGCAGGCGCCGCAGATCGCGTTTCCGTTTTTGCACGGCTAGTACGTAGCGCGGCCTGGCCATGCCGGTTTTATTGATGTGGGGCAGGGTTGGCCGCGTACGGCGTGCTACCATGCAGCCCTTGTTTTGCAGGAAACCATCATGCAGGAAATGACCCCTTACGAGCTGCTGGGTGGCGCTGGCGTGGTGCGCTGGCTGACTGACCGCTTCTACGACATCATGGATACCGACCCGTCGGTGAAAAGCCTGCGCGATATGCACCCGGCCGACCTGGCCGGCTCGCGCGAGAAGCTGTACATGTTCCTGTCCGGCTGGCTGGGTGGCCCGCCGCTGTTCATGGATACCTTTGGCCACCCGCGCTTGCGCATGCGCCATATGCCGTTTGCCGTGGATAGCGTAGCGCGCGACCAGTGGATGCAGTGCATGACGCAGGCGGTGAACGAGCTGGTGTGCGAAGACTGGCTGAAAACCAGGCTGATCGAGGCGTTTTACAATACTGCCGATTTCATGCGTAACCGCGACGACGCCTGAGCCGGCCCGGGCGCGGTAAGCGATACGACAATGCGGCCAACCTTGGCGAAAAGGTTGGCCGCATTGCTTTGTCTGGTAGCTGGCTTAGTGCGAGCGGTGGCCGCGCTCTATCATCACGCCCACGTGTTTGACGTCGGGCAGGATGTTCAGCTTGGTGACGGCGACACGAACCCAAGGTGCGCCGAATTCGTCGCGCACAATGCTGGCGATGTGTTCGGCCAGCGCTTCGATCAGCAAAAAGTGCTGCGCAGCCAGCGAGGCTCGCACGCGCTCGACCACCTCGCCGTAGTGAATGGTGTCGCCAATATCATCGCTATGGCAGGCCACTTCGCTGGGGATGCCGTACTCGATATCCAGCAGCACCGTCTGGGGCGCGGTACGCTCCCAGTCGTATACGCCGATGACCGTGTCGGCGCGCACTTCGCGCAAAAAGATAATGTCCATCGTTGCGGGCTTTGGGTTTAGTGCCCGATACCGTAAAATGCCAAGCCTTGCATTCTAGTGGATAAGCCATGACCACAACAGCGTTTGCCTTTATTTTGGGTGCCTATCTGATTGGCTCCCTGTCTTTTGCCGTGATCGTGACCAAGCTGATGGGCATGGCCGATCCGCGTACCTACGGCTCCAAAAACCCCGGCGCCACCAATGTACTGCGTTCCGGCAAAAAGCTGGCCGCTGCACTGACCCTGCTGGGTGATGGCCTAAAAGGCTGGGTGGCGGTGCTGCTGGTTCAGCAGTTCGGCCCGGCCTACGGCCTGGGCGAGCAGGCCGTGGCCATGGCGGGCCTGGCGGTGCTGGCCGGCCATATGTGGCCGGTATTCTTCGGCTTCAAGGGTGGCAAGGGTGTGGCTACCGCGGTAGGCGTGCTGGCCGCGTTCAATGGCTGGCTGGCCTTGGCCGCACTGGCTACCTGGCTGTTCATGGCGTTTGTGGTGAAGATTTCTTCGCTGTCTGCCATTGTGGCCTGTGTGCTGGTGCCGGTTTATGCGTTCTTTATTGTCGGACCGCAAAGTGTGTACTGGGGCACCAGCATTATCATCGCGATTCTGGTGGTACATCGCCACAAATCGAACCTGATAAACCTGTTGACCGGCCAGGAAGACAAGATTGGCCAAGCCGAGCCGGGAGACAAAAAACAGCCCTGAGCCATGACCGTTCGCCCGATACTGCCCCTGAGTGACCCCAGCCTGCGCCGCCAGGCCCTGCCGGTAAACGATGTCCAAGCGGTGCAGTATCTGGTGGATGACCTGCTGGATACGCTGTACGCCACCCGCAACGGGGTAGGTATGGCGGCCAACCAGATTGGCGAAACATTCGCCGTGGCGGTGGTGGATGTCAGCGACGGGCGCAACGCCCCGCTGGTGATGATCAACCCGCGTATCGTGGCGCAGCGCGGCCGGGTACGCGGCAAGGAAGGCTGCCTCAGTGTGCCGGGCTACCGCGCCAGCATCGCCCGCGCCGAAGTCATCGAGCTGGCTGCGTTGGACCGCTGCGGCCAACCTTTTAGCCTGACGGCCTGCGATTTCCAGGCGGCGGCCATCCAGCACGAGCTGGACCACCTGGCCGGCCGCGTGTTTGTCGACCATCTGCCACGCTGGCGCCAGCGCTGGGTGTACTGGCGCCACCCGCAGTGGCTGCGGGTGATCTCGCCAGTTTGACGTGGCAATCACGTAAAAACCGGCCTGGTAGCTAATGCCAGTCAGTTAACGCTGACTGGCATGGGGTTTGTTTCGTTGACCAGCGCTAGTGTGTCCGCTACGCGGACGATATTTGGATGCCGGTTCCGCCCGGCAGACGGAAAAGGGGGCGGATTGCCGCCCCCTTTTCTATCGCTGAGCAAATCAAAGATTTGCACGCAGACCCCGCAACCCGGGGCTGCTCGAAACCCCGGCCAAAATGGCACGCCCCAGGCGCCGCCGAACTCGCCGCGTGCTAACGTCACGCGGCTCAAACAAATCGGCGTCTTAAAACCTGGGGCGCACCACTTTGGCCGGCTCGCGCCAACGGGATGAGGCGCTTCACTCACGCTCGCCCACTTGATTGCCAAGCATATTCGCCTAACTGACTGGCATTAGGCCTGGTGGCCGGTTTTTCCATGTCAATGGGGCAGGGCTAGCCGTCCGACAGCACCTTTACATGCGCCGCCACGCTGCGCGCCAGCGAAGACAGGTCGTATCCCCCCTCCAGCGCCGACACGATGCGGCCTTCGCAGCATTCTGCCGCCACGATCATCAACTGGCGTGTTACCCATTCGTAGTCGGCTTCTACCAAGCCCAGCGAACCCATATCGTCTTCGCGGTGGGCATCAAAACCAGCCGAGATGAAAATCATCTGCGGCTGGAACTCGCGCAGCTGCGGCAGCCACAAATACTCCACCGCCTCGCGGAACTCGCGGCTGCCGCTACCGGCCTTCATCGGTACATGGTGCATATTGCTGCCCATGGGGTTGTCGCCGCTGTAGGGGTAGAACGGGTGCTGGAAGATGGACACCATCATCACGCGCGGGTCATCGTGAAAGATTTCTTCGGTGCCGTTGCCGTGGTGTACGTCAAAGTCGATGATGGCCACGCGTTCCAGCCGGTATTGCGACAGGGCGTGGGCAATGCCTACCGCGATATTATTGAAAAAGCAGAAGCCCATCGCCTTGTTGCTTTCGGCGTGGTGGCCGGGCGGGCGTATGGCGCAGAAAGCATTGGGCGCCTCTTTGTTCATCACCATGTCTACCGCTTTGACTACCGCACCGGCCGCGCGCTGCGCTGCGGGCAGGGTGCCGGGGTTCATGGCGGTATCCGGGTCGACGCGGAAGGTACCGACCGATGGCGCGCACGCTTCGATGTACTCTACGTAGTGTGGCGGATGCACTCGGGCCAGCTGCTGTTCGCTGACCTGTGGCGCATCGACCTCCTGCAGGCTGTCGAAGATTTGCGACGCCATCAGTTGGTCTTTGATGGCAACCAGCCGTTCCGGGCATTCCGGGTGGCCTACCCCCATATTGTGCTGCAGGCAGTCGCTATGGGTGATGTAGGCGGTGAGCCCGCCGCCGGTAATATGAGATTTCAACCAGTTAAGCACAAGCGTTTCCTTATTGCTTTGCCGAGGCAAAAGGGATATATGATTTTTTAATAAATAGTGCGCGTAAGCAGGCCCGAATGCAATCCATCACCTTTGCGTATCGTCAACTTAATGCCTTGATATTGGGGAAACCACAGCAAACCCGGCTGGCGCTGGCGTGTTTGCTGGCCGGTGGCCACCTGCTGATCGAGGATGTGCCCGGCGTGGGCAAAACAACCCTGGCACATAGCCTGGCTGCCGTACTGGGGCTGGACTACCGCCGCGTGCAGTTCACCAGTGACTTGCTGCCGGCCGATGTGCTGGGCGGCAGTGTGTTTTTGCCGGGGGAAGGGCGCTTCGAGTTCCGCCCCGGGCCGGTGTTTTCGCAGCTGCTGCTCGCTGATGAAATCAACCGTGCCTCGCCCAAGGTACAGTCTGCGCTGCTGGAGGCGATGGAAGAGCACCAGGTGTCCGCCGATGGTGCAACGCATGCGCTGCCCGAGCCCTTCTTTGTGATTGCCACGCAGAACCCTGACGGCCAGCGCGGTACCTTCCCGCTGCCAGAGTCACAGCTGGACCGCTTCCTGATGCGCATCTCGCTGGGCTACCCGCCAGCCGATGCCGAGCTGAAGCTGCTGCAAGGTGGCGACCGCCGCCAGGTCATGCACAAGCTGACCGCAGCACTGAGTGCGGCAGACTTGCTACAGCTGCAGCAACAGGCGGCTAGCCTGCATGTGTCGCCGGCTTTGGCCGGCTATGTGCTGGCGCTGCTGCAGGCCACGCGCCAGCCCGAGCTGTTTTTGCACGGGCTGAGCCCGCGCGCCGGCCTGGCCTTGTTGGCCGCAGCGCGCGCTTGGGCGCTGCTGGATGGCCGCGACCATGTGCTGCCGGAAGACATCAAGGCCGTGTTTGTGCCGGTGGCCGCGCACCGGCTGACACCGCGCCTGCCGGGTAGCGATAGCAGCGCGCTGCTGCTGCGGATACTGGGCAATGTGGCGCTGGCGTAAGGCGTTACAGCAGTGGGTGCTGCGCCACACCCCGCGTGAGGCGCAGACACGGCTGACGCAGCGGCGCATCTATCTGCTGCCTACGCGCTTTGGCAGCATGATGCTGCTGGTGGCGCTGGCCGTGTGGATAGGCGCGCTGAACTACGCGGTGAGCCTGGCCTACGTGCTGTCGTTCTGGATCGTGGCATTGATGCTGTTGTCGGTATTGCTGGCCTACCGCCAGCTGGCCGGCTTGCAGCTGCAGGCGCGTGCCGCGGCCAACGTGTTTGCCGGGGACGAGGCGCGTTTTCTGTTGCAGCTGCAATGGCCCGATACCCAGCCACGGCGTTTGCGCGTGCGCTGGTATGAGTCAGACACCGTGCTGGCAGAATGCACCACGCCCGGCGACTATGCCTTGCCGCTGGCGGCGCCTTATCGCGGGCAGCTGGCCATGCCGGTGCTGCGCTTATGGTCCGAGGCGCCATTGGGCCTGGTGCGGGCGTTTTGTCATGTACGTTTGCAGGCGGCGCTGTGGGTATATCCGCAGCCACTGGCCGACCCGCGCGAGCTGGCCTGGCACGGTGGCGATGGCGAGTCGGCAGCCATCGAAGCCGGTGGCGACGACTTTGCCGGGCTGGCTCCCTGGCAAGCGGGGCAAAGCCTGCGCCGCATTGCCTGGCGCGTGTACGCCCGGCGCGGCAGCCTGGCGGCACGCGAGTTTGCCAGCCCGGCCGTCGCGGGCGGGCAGCCCAGCCTGAGCTGGGACGACTATGCGGCCAACGTGCCGCCCGAACAGCGATTATCCCACTTATGCTGGCACGTGTTGCAGGCATCCCGCGCCGGTGCCGGCTTGCTGCTGCGCCTGCCGCAGGGTGAGTACTGCGTAGAGGCGGGTAACAGCGAGCCTGCCTTGCTGGCGTTGGCCCGTTTTGGAGTGCGCGATGCTGGCGGATGAGCTGAGGCTGGCCAGCTTTGCCGTGCTGGCGGCGCTGGCGCTGGTGGCGTTGCCTTTGTTCCTGCACTTGCCGGGCTGGGTACCGCTGGTGTTCGCCTTGCTATTGGCCTGGCGAGCTACGTTGGTATGGCAGCGCCGGCCTTTGCCACGCCGCCTCTGGCTGATGCTGGGCTTACTGTTGCCGGTGGCGGCACTATGGCTGAATTTGCGCACCCTGGTGGGCAGGGAGGGCGGTGTGGCCTTTTTGCTGCTGCTGGTAGGTGGCAAGGCGCTGGAAACCGCCAGCCTGCGCGACTGGCGCGTGCTGCTGGCGCTGGGCTTTTTTCTGGCGGCGACGCCACTGTTGTTTGATCAAAGCCCACTGTCAGCCATCTGGCTATTGTTATCCCTGTTTGCCCTGACCTGGGCCATGGTGCTGCTATCGGGTGAAGATGCCCGCCTGAGCCCGGCGGTGACAGCACGGGCGCTGCTGTTGTCGTTTCCGCTGATGGTGGTGCTGTTTGTGGTGATGCCGCGCCTGCCCGGCCCGCTGTGGAGCATGCCCACCGAGCAGCAGGGCGCCACCACCGGCCTGGCCGACAGCATGAGCCCTGGCGCTATCGGCAAGATGATTCCCTCGCGCGAGCCGGTGTTCACTGCCGAATTTCGCGGTAGCCAGCCACGCGTCAGCCAGCTGTACTGGCGTGTGATGGTGTTCGACCAGTTTGATGGCACGCGCTGGACGACGGCCAACCTGGCGCTGCCCCGTGGTGTGGCGCTAAGTGGTGAGGCCCAGCCGCTGCGCTACGATGTGGTAGCCGAACCCTTCCAGGGCTATCTGCCCATGCTGGAGCAGGGCGTGGAGGCGGGGGAGGGCGTGGTGCTGGGCTATCAGCAAAAGCTGCGCCGTGTCGACGCGGCCAACACCACCAGGCTGCGCTATAGCGTGCAGAGTGTGGCCAGCAGCCAGTACCGCGACGAGCTGGACGAGCGTGAGCAGGCATTCTATCTACAGCTGCCTGCCGATAACCCGCGCACCATCCAGGCAGGGCAGGCGCTGGCCGGGCGCCATCCGCTACCGGCCGCGCGCTTGCAGGCGCTGCAGCTGTGGCTGGCCGAGCAAGGCCTGCGCTACACGCTGAACCCGCCTACGCTAGCCGGCAATGTGGTGGATGGTTTCCTGTTTGATAGCCGCCAGGGCTTCTGCGAGCACTTTTCATCGGCCTTTACCGTACTGGCGCGGGCGGCAGGCTTGCCGGCACGGGTGGTGGTGGGGTTTCAGGGTGGCGAGTTCAATGCGCAGGGGCGCTTCTGGCAGATACGCTCGTCCGACGCGCATGCCTGGAGCGAGGTATGGGTAGACGGTAGCTGGCGGCGGGTGGACGCTACCGCGCTGGTGGCTCCGCAGCGGGTAGATGCCGGTATCGATAATACCCTGGGTGAGGTAGCGCCCCGCATGCCGCTGGTCGGCGGCCGCCCGCCGGGCTGGGCGCAGTGGGTTGGTCAGCAGTGGCAGCTGGCCAACTTCAGCTGGCAGCGCTGGGTAGTGGGCTACGATGCGGCCAGCCAGCAGAACCTGTTCCAGCAGCTGGGCTTGGGCGAGGTGTCTGCGGCCAACGTGGTGAAAGCCTTGCTGGGCGGCATGGCGCTGGTATTGCTGCCGCTGGCCGCCTATGTGCTCTATGGCCGCCGAGGACGGCGCAGTGTGGCGCAGCGGGTATGGCAGGCGCTGGGGCAACGTTTGCGTGGCGCCGGGCTGGCCATTACGCCGGGGGATACGGCTGCCGAGCTACAGGCCCGTGCCGCGCGGCTGGCCGAGGATGATCAGCAAGCGCTGGCTGCGCTGCTACAGCAATGGCAACGCTTGCAATACGGCCCGCAGGGCGGTGACGCTGCGGCCTGGCGGCATTTGTGGCGACAGGTGCGGGCATTTCGCCCTGCCAAGGTTGGCCGCAAACGCTAGCCGTGGCTGGCGTAGCACAATAAAAAACCGGCAGCGCAGGCTGCCGGTGGTGTGTGTGTTTGTATGTGCTCAGATCAGGTAGTCTTTGGTGACACCTTTACGGCGCAAGATGCGACGCAGGTGTTCCAGCCCCTCGATCTGGATCTGGCGTACCCGTTCGCGTGTCAGGCTCAGGGTGGCGGCCAGCTCTTCCAGTGTGCAGACTTCCTGCCCGTTCAGACCGTAGCGGCGCTCGATCACCATGCGCTGCTTGTCGGTCAGCTGGCCCAGCCAGTCGTGCACAAAGTGTTCTATTTGTGCGTTATGCAGCTGGATATCCGGCTCTTCGTGCTGCTCGTCCGGGATGGATTCGCCGATGGACAGCATCGGGTCGATATCCAGTGGTGCATCCAGCGATGCCATGCGTTCGTTCAGGTTCAGCACCTTGCGAACTTCGTCTACCGGCTTGCCTGTCAGGTGGGCAATGTCTTCCAGCGTCGGCTCGCGACCCATCTGGCTTTCCAGATGGCGTGCAGCGCGCAGGTAGACATTCAGCTCCTTGATGACGTGTACCGGCAGGCGGATGGTGCGCGACTGGTTCATGATCGCGCGTTCAATACTTTGGCGTATCCACCAGGTGGCGTAGGTGGAAAAACGGAAGCCGCGTTCCGGGTCGAACTTTTCCAGCGCGTGCATCAGGCCGATATTGCCTTCTTCAATCAGGTCCAGCAGCGCCAGGCCGCGGTTGATGTAGTGTTTGGCAATGTTTACTACTAGGCGCAGGTTGTGCTCGATCATTTTCTGTCGCGCACTGAAGTCACCCTGTACCACACGCCTGGCCAGCTCGACTTCCTGGGCCGGAGTGAGCAGGGCGTTGCTGCCGATGTCGTTC
Source organism: Vogesella sp. XCS3 (assembly GCF_020616155.1). Taxonomy (NCBI): domain Bacteria; kingdom Pseudomonadati; phylum Pseudomonadota; class Betaproteobacteria; order Neisseriales; family Chromobacteriaceae; genus Vogesella; species Vogesella sp. XCS3. The sequence continues at coordinate 3,320,594 of NZ_CP085530.1, forward strand.
AGATAGATCTGGGTGACATCGGCAATATCCTCAAAGCCTTTGCTGGCCGCTGCTTCTTCTGCGTCTTCGGCTTCGGCACGGGGCTCGTCTTCGGCCTCTACTTCTTCGTCCAGTACTTCTTCCAGCAGATCAAGATCGTCGCTCATGATAATTCCCCCGCTTGCGTTCCTGATCAGGACTGGGTCCGGTCAGGGTCTGGTTTCCAGAAATTTGCTCGGGTCGACAGGTTTGCCTAGCTGACGGATTTCAAAGTGCAGTTTCACCTGGTCAGCATCGGTATTCCCCATTTCGGCAATCTTCTGTCCTTTCTTGACAGACTGGCCCTCTTTCACGAGTAACTGGCTGTTGTGGGCATAGGCCGACAGGAAGGTTTTGTCGTGGCGCAGGATGATGAGCTTCCCGTAACCGCGCAAACCGCTACCGCTATACACCACTTTGCCATCGGCGGCGGCATTCACCGGCTGTCCTGCCTTGCCGGCAATGTCGATACCTTTATTCTGGTCCGAAAAACCGCGAACCACGTTACCCTGGGTAGGCCAGGCCCATACCACACCGGTAGAGGCAGCTTTGGGGCTGCTGGCTTCGGCAGGGGTAACTGCCGGAGCGACGGGTGTTGCTGCTTCTACTTTGCTTACCGGTTTATCCGGCGTGTTCTTGGCGGGTGGTACGTTTACGGCAGGTTTACCGCTTCCTTCGCTCTGGGCCGGAAGGCTCTTGATGGCCTCCTCCGAGTACGGCAGCTTCAGGGCTTTCGGATAAGCCTTGCTGGCTGCCTGAGCGTCGGCACCGTTGGTCGGTGCTTTCGCTTCAACCGGCACTTGGCCTGCTGCCGGTTTGGTTTCTGCCGGCTTCACTACACTGGTAGTGCTGCTGGCGGCTGGGGCGGTTACCGCTGCACCAGTACGCGGTGCATCGGGTGGGGTCAGCCTGATTACCTGGCCAACCTTGATGGTGTAACCGTCCAAATTGTTCCATTCAGCCAGATCCTGGTAGCGCAGCCCGTTATTCACAGCAACGCGGTACAGGGTTTCACCGGCTTGAACAGTGTGAGTTGTCTGGCCCGCGACTACTCTGGCTTGCGGGGTCGTACCCAGTGCAATGGCTTGTGTACTGGCCTTGCCGGTCGTGGCCGGCGTGCTGGCTGCCGGCTTGGTGGGGGCATCGCTACGCGGTTTCTGCGTAGTGGGTGTGCCTTTCACGATTTCTGCAGCGTTTTCCTGGTGCAGCTGTGCGCAGCCTGCCATTAGCGAGACTACTGCGACGCTGCTGCCGATTAGAGCCAGTTTTTTTAACAAGATGTTTTGCATTGAGTATCGATTTTATATGTCAGCTATCTGCCTGCTGTAAATTGTCAGACAAAAATCTATAGGGGTGGGTGTTGCTTTTTTGTTTACTGCTTACCTGGCAGCAGGGGGACAAACTTGGCTGGTTCCAGCTTGGTCTGACGCATGCCCTCTGCAGTTTTCTCGTACAGCCACAGGTGTTGCTCCTGATCGCCTACCGGTAACACCAGGCGGCCGTTATCGGCCAGCTGTGCCAGTAGTGCCGGGGGAACCTGGCGTGCCGCTGCAGTAATGATGATGCCGTCAAACGGTGCTACATCCGGCAGCCCCAGGTGGCCATCGCCATGCACCAGGCGGGCATGTACCAGCTTGGCTTGGCGCAGGTTCTGTCTGGCTTTGTCCAGAATGCCGCCCAGTCGTTCAATCGAAAACACCTCGGCCCCGGTTTTTAGCAGTACGGCGGTCTGGTAGCCGCAGCCGGTGCCGATTTCCAGAATGCGGCCCGGTTTGGCGCGGCCTTCCAGCAGCTTTTCTGTCATGCGCGCCACGGTGAGCGGTTGCGAGATGGTTTGTCCCTGGCCGATAGGCAGCGATACGTCGTCGTAGGCACGGGTTGCCAGTGCCTGGTCGATGAACAGATGGCGGGGTACTTCGTACATGGCGGCCAGCACGCGTTCCTCGCTAATGCCGTTCTGGCGTAGCCGCTCGACCATGCGCATGCGCGTACGGTCGGAGAACATGCCGAAATTGCTGCCTGCAACTAGGGATTGAGCCATGTTTGTATTTCATCCAGTTGATCGCGTGCGGTCAGGTCTATCATCAGCGGCGTAATGGACACGCGCTGTTGGCGGATGGCGTGAAAATCGGTGCCGTTACCGGCGTCTTGCTCCGGGCCTACCGGCCCCACCCAGAACACAGCTTCGCCACGCGGGTTTTGTGCGCGGATGACGGGTTCGGCGTGGTGGCGGCGCCCCAGTCGGGTTACCTCGGTGCCGGCCAACTGTTCTGCAGGGATGTCCGGCACGTTGACGTTCAGCAGCATGGGGCGGCTGAAGGGCTGGGCCTGAAAGCGGCGTACCAGGTCGGTGGCAACCTGGCCTGCGGTGTCGAAGTGGCGGTTTTTGCCGGCCAGCGATACGGCGATGGCGGGTATGCCCAGCAGAAACGCTTCCGTAGCCGCTGCGACGGTACCGGAATACAGGGTGTCATCCCCCATATTAGGGCCGTGGTTGATGCCGGATACGACGATGTCCGGGCGGAAGTCCAGAAAACCGGTGACGGCAACGTGTACGCAGTCGGTTGGTGTACCGTTGACGTAGTAAAACCCGCTGGCAGCCTGCCTGACCGATAACGGACGGTCCAGCGTCAGCGAGTTGCTGGCGCCGCTGCGGTCGCGCTCGGGCGCCACGACGACCACCTCGCCCAGGGTGGAGAGGTGTGCGGCCAACGTTGCCAAGCCTGGTGCAAAATAACCGTCGTCGTTACTAATCAGAATTTTCATCGTAGCTTTCCATCAAGACTTAACGATTGTATCCGCGTATCGGCATGGCGCAAACCGCCGTGCCTGTTGCATAAACAAAAACAGCCCGCATCGGGCGGGCTGTGTGGTTTTGCATGGGCTTACTGGTAGTAGCGCTGGCTGAAGTCCAGCATACGTTCTATCGGCAGGCGCGCTGCGTCCATTTCCGCCTCGGAGAGGTAGTCGATACGGGTGCCTTCGCCTTGCTGGGCGCGCTTTACCGCTTCGATGGTATTCATCTTCATGTAAGGACAGGAGTTGCACTGGCAGCCGGCGTAGATCGGTGCCTGGCGGATGTCCAGATCCGGGCGCGCCAGGCGCATGTTGTACAGGATGCCGTCTTCGGTGGCGACAAAGATCACTTCGCTGCTGCTACCCTGGAAGGCTTTGACCCAGTTCAGCATGCCGGAGGTGGAGCCAACGTACTGGGCACGCTTGAGTACCGGTAGCGGGCTTTCCGGGTGGGCAATCAGGTGGGCCTTGCCATGGGTGGCGGTGAGGGCTTCGTTCAGCGCGGCTTCGTTGAATTTGTCGTGCACTTCGCACACGGCAGACCATAGCGGCATGTCGTAGCCGTACTGGTAGTTCAGGTAGGCGCCCATATTGCGGTCTGGCGAGAAGATGACTTTCTTACCTTCTTCATATAGATGCGCAATGATGTCGTCCACGTTGCGGCTGGTAACGATCCAGTCGGACAGCGCCTTGTGCGCGGCAGACGAGTTGATATATGACACGTGCACGTGGTCCGGGTGGCTTTCGCGCCACTGTTGCAGTGCAGCAACGTCGGTTTGTGTCACCAGCGAGCAGGTGGAGCCGGCATCCGGCAGAATCACTTCGGCCTGCGGGTTCAGGATTTTGGCGGTCTCGGCCATGAAGCGGACACCGGCAAACACGATGATGTCAGCCTTGGATTCCCGGGCAAACAGCGACAGCTCCAGGCTATCGCCGACCTTGTCGGCCATCTGCTGGATTTCTGGCTGGGTATAGTAGTGTGCAAGGGTAACGACGCGTTTGCTCATGATGACGGTTCTCCCGTGAGGGACTGGCCTTTTCCGGATCTGGGTAATCGTTTGATGCGGCACAACATTGCTGCACCGCGAAACCGCGAAGATTAGCAATATTGTGCAAGCAGCGCTACTGGCTTGATACGCTTGATGCAACTGTCAATACTATGCGTGTACCACGCAGCACGCAGGAATGCCCTTATGGCAAGGTCGTGCCTGCTGCGGCAAGATGCCGCCAAACCATCAGGATGGATAAATCATGAAACCGCATTACCTCACACCTTTGTTTTCACCGCGCAATGTGGCCGTGGTGGGTGCCAGCGATACGCCAGGCTCGGTGGGGCAGGCGATTTTTGCCAACCTGCTGGCCGGTAATTTCCAGGGCAAGCTCTACCCCGTGAACCTGCACCACCGCGTGGTGGGCGGCATACCGGCCTATACCTCGGTCAAGCTGATCGAAGGCCCTGTGGATATGGTGGTGGTCACCACCGCGCTGCGCAGCTTGCCCGGCATTGTGAAAGACTGCGGCAAGAAGGGCGTGAAAGGCATCTTGCTGGCCAAGGATTTTGGCGATAGCGAAGCGCAAGAGCGCGAGGCACTGAACGAGGCGGTGTCGATAGCCAAGCACTACGGCATCCGCATCCTGGGGCCGAATGTGCTGGGCCTGATGCGCCCGGTAGCCGGCTTCAATGCCAGCAACTACACCAGTAAGGTGAAGGCCGGCAATCTGGCGCTGGTGTCGCAGTCGTCGGCGCTGTGTACCGCCATGCTGGACTGGGCCGATAGCAAGGGCATCGGCTTTTCCAGCGTGGTATCGGTAGGCGAGGCGCTGGATGTGGAGTTTGGCGAGATTCTGGACTACCTGGTGTCTGACAACTTTACCCAGGGTATTTTGCTGCACGTACACCACGTGCACGACGCCCGCCGCTTTATGAGTGCATTGCGTGCGGCTGCGCGTACCAAGCCGGTGGTGGTAGTGAAATCCGGCCGTTACGAAGACGACGTTACCGGCCTGATGCACTCGTCCAACCTGGTGGAAAGCGGCGACGTGTTCGACGCCGCGCTATCGCGTGCCGGTGTGCTGCGCGTGGCCACCATTGCTCAGCTGTTTACCGCGGCCAAGGTGCTGGCGGCCAACTATCGCGTGGCCGGCAAGCGCCTGGCTATCGTTACTAACGGTATCGGCCCTGGCGTGTTGGCCGCAGACAGTGCCTATATGTACGGCGTGGAGCTGGCCAAGCTGGCGCCGGCCACGCTGGAGCTGCTGAATGAGTCGCTGCCGGCGAACTGGTCGCACGGCAATCCGGTGGACATTATCGGCGACGCCAGCCCGGTGCGCTTCCGTACCGCCGTCAAAGCCTGTCTGGATGACCCGAACGTGGACGGCGTCCTGGTGATTTTCACCCCGCAAGCGGGCACCGACCATCTGACCACCGCCCAGCTGATGGTGGGGCTACAGCGAGAGAGCAGCAAGCCGATGTTCCTGTCGTGGCTGGGCGACGCCAAGGTATCGGAAAGCCGCGAGCTGTTTTCCAAGGCCAAGTGCGCGCATTTCCGCGCGCCCGAGTTTGCCATCGAGGTGTTCCGAAACCTGGCGTCCTACCACCATAACCAGAAAATGCTGCTGCAGACCCCTGCGCCACTGGAGGGCGAGCAGGTGGTGCCTGACGTACTGAAAGCCCGGGCCGTCATTACGACCGCTTTGCTGGAGGGGCGCTCGGTGTTGTCCGAGCGCGAAAGCAAAGAGGTGCTGGCCGCGTTCAATATCCCGGTAAACCGCACCACGCTAGCCAAGGATGTGGATGAAGCCATAGGGTTGGCCGCAGAAATCGGCTACCCCGTGGTGCTGAAGATCGACTCGCCGGACATCATCTACAAGTCTGACGTGGGCGGTGTAGAGCTGAATATCAGTAACGAACACTCCTTGCGCGAAGCCTTTGCCGGCATCATGACCCGCACGCGCGAAGCACAGCCGGATGCGCGCATAGAAGGCGTGTCCGTGCAAGCCATGCGCAAACGCCGCCACGCACGCGAGCTGATGGTAGGGGTAACGCACGATGCGTCGTTTGGCCCGGTGATTACCTTCGGGGCTGGCGGCATTGCGGTAGAGATCATGCAAGACCGGGCGCTGAGCCTGCCGCCGGTGAACCATTATCTGGTCGAGCGCATGATAGACAAAACCCGCATTGGCAAGATTCTGGGCCCGTTCAAGAATATGCCGGGCGTGGATATCGATACGCTCAAGAGCGTGTTGCTGCACGTGTCCGAACTGGTGTGCGAGCTGCCCGAAGTGCGCGAGATGGACATCAACCCGCTGGTGGCCGACGAATCCGGCGTCATTGCCCTGGACGCCCGCATCATCGTGCAGACGGTCAAGCGCACCAAACCGTATGGCCACATGGCCATCATGCCTTACCCCATGCACATGGTGCACTGCTCGATGCTGAAGGACGGTACCCCGGTTAATATCCGCCCGGTACGCCCCGAAGACGCCTACATGACGCAGGAGTTTGTGCGTAACCTGTCGGAAGAAAGCCGCTATAACCGTTATATGTCCAGTATCAAGCAGCTGTCGCAAACCATGCTGGTACGCTTTACCCAGCTGGACTACGACCGTGAAATGGCGCTGGCCATGACCCGTGAAACCGCAGAGGGCGAGGAGCAGCTGGCGGTAGCCCGCTACGTGACCGACCCGGATAACGAAAGCTGCGAGTTCGCACTGGAGGTGGCAGACCACTGGCAGGGCAAAGGTATTGGTGTAATCCTGATGAATGCGCTGTTTGATGCTGCACGTGAACAGGGCCTGAAAGTGATGGTGGGCGAGGTGCTGGCGGGTAACAAAGGCATGCTTAAACTCATGTCCCGCCTAGGCTTTGTGGTGCAGGTACACCCGGAAGACCGGGCCCTGACTATCGTCACTAAAGACCTGCTGCAAGCGCTTCCTGTGCAAAACAGCCAATAAGCACTTGCAGCGTAAGGGAAAAATGCCATAGAATCGGGGGCTTTTCTACGATTCCGTATATTTAAGGACAATCGACAATGGTAGTAATTCGTCTCGCACGTGGCGGCTCCAAGAACCGTCCGTTCTACAACATCGTTGTTACCGACTCCCGCAACCGTCGCGATGGCCGCTTCATCGAGCGTCTGGGTTTCTACAATGCTGTCGCTAACGACAAGCAAGAGCGCGTTCGTCTGGCCATGGACCGCGTTAACTACTGGATCGGCGTTGGCGCGCAAGTGACCGACTCCGTAGCCAAGCTGCTGAAAGACCAGCCGAAGGCTGCCTGATCAGTTTTGATCAGTCTACAGTACGGAAGCAAGGCGCATGCGTGACGCTGATCTAGTTGTAATGGGGTTTGTCCGCGGCGCCTTTGGCGTTCGTGGCTGGGTGAAAGTCCAGGCGGATACCCAGTACGCCGACAGTCTTTTCGACTACCCGCAATGGTGGTTGAAAAAAGACGGCGAATGGAAACCCTATACCTTTACGGATGGCTCCGCCCAGCCTAAGGGTCTGGTTGTCAAATTTGATGGCGTTGACGATCGGGAAATCGCCGCAGGGATGCGTGGCATGCAAATTGCCATCGCCCGCGATCAGCTGCCGGCAGCGGCAGATGATGAGTATTACTGGATTGATTTGATCGGCCTTGACGTGGTGAACAAGGAAGACATCGTGCTGGGCAAAGTTGCCGAGCTGATGGAAACCGGCGCCAATGACGTCCTGGTTGTCCGTGGTGATACGGATGAGCGGCTGATACCTTTTGTGTCCGATTACATTGTCGATGTAGATCTGGCCGCAAAACGGATTACCGTGGACTGGGGTCTGGATTATTAATGCAGCTTGATGCGATTACGCTGTTTCCCGAGATGTTTGACGCAATTACCCGCTTTGGCGTAAGCCGGCGGGCAATTGAACAATCGATCTGGCAGTTTTCAGCGTGGAATCCACGCGACTTCACCAGTGACAACCATCGCACCGTAGACGACCGCACTTATGGTGGCGGCCCCGGCATGGTGATGTTGGTTGAACCGCTGGAAAAAGCGATTGCAGCAGCGCGCGCACGACAGGCCGCTGCCGGTGTTGATAAATCACACGTGGTTTATCTGTCGCCGCAGGGTGCCCCCCTGACGCACGACAAAGTCAGCAAGCTGGCTGGCATGCCAGGCCTGATTTTGCTGTGTGGCCGTTATGAAGGGGTGGACGAGCGCCTGATCGATCGTGAAGTCGATGAAGAAATTTCGGTAGGTGATTATGTGTTGTCCGGTGGCGAGCTGCCGGCGATGGTCCTGATGGACGCCATGGTGCGTCTCTTGCCTGGGGTGTTGAACGACGCCCAGTCTGCCTACGAAGATTCGTTTGTGGATGGCTTGCTGGACTGCCCGCATTACACCCGCCCTGAAGAATATCGTGGTGTGCGCGTACCGGATGTCCTGATGTCCGGCAACCATGCCATGATCGCCAAGTGGCGTTTGAAGCAGTCGCTGGGCCGCACTTTCGAGCGCCGCCCGGATTTGCTGAAAAACCGCACTTTATCCAAACAGGAATCTCGGCTGCTGGCAGAGTACCAGCAGGAACAAGATCTCCTCAAAAACAAGGAGCAGTAACATGGATCTGATCCAGAAACTGGAACAGGAAGAAATCGCCCGTCTGGGTAAAACCATCCCTGAATTTGCACCGGGCGATACCGTTATCGTTCAGGTAAAAGTAAAAGAGGGTAACCGCGAGCGTCTGCAGGCTTACGAAGGCGTTGTTATCGCCATCCGTAACCGCGGTCTGAACAGCTCCTTCATCGTGCGCAAGATCTCTTCCGGCGAAGGCGTTGAGCGTACTTTCCAGACTTTCTCCCCGCTGGTAGCTTCCATCGAAGTGAAGCGTCGCGGTGCTGTGCGTCGTGCCAAGCTGTACTACCTGCGTGGTCGTACCGGCAAATCCGCACGTATCAAGGAAAAGCTGGTTCGCAAGTAAGCCCATCGGGTTTAACTTGTCGTACCCTGAAAGCGTCAGCCTCGGCTGGCGCTTTTTTCATTGGCAACCAGGTTGGCCGCATCCATGCAACAGGCAGCAAAATCGCTTTACCTCGACGCCTTTCTTGACACTCTCTGGCTGGCCGACAACCTGTCGGCCAATACCCTGGCGGCGTACCGCCGCGACCTGTTGCGGCTGGAGGCGGCCTTGCAGCCATTTGGCCATACCCTGGACACAGCAGATACGCCGGCGCTGGAGCAGGTGATGCTGGGCCTGATCGATACCGACAAGCCGGCTACCCGCGCGCGGCGCCTGTCGGCTGCGCGGCGCTTTTACCATTACCTGTGCCAGCAGAAGCTGCGTGAAGACGACCCGTCGGCTCGCCTGCAAGCGCCCCGGCTGGGCCTGCGTCTGCCGGGTACGCTGTCGGAGGCGCATGTGGACGGCTTGTTGGCCGCACCCGATACCGATACGCCTCTGGGGCTACGCGATCGTGCCCTGATCGAAACCCTGTACGCCACCGGCCTGCGTGTCAGCGAGCTGGTAGGCCTGACTTTGGGTCAGCTGTATCTGGGCGAAGGCTATGTGCGCATTGTGGGCAAAGGCAATAAGGAGCGGCTGGTGCCGCTGGGGCAGGTGGCCGAGCACTGGCTGCGCCGCTACCTGGCCGAAAGCCGGCCGCTCATCATGGGGGCGGCGCGTAGCGAAGACGTATTCGTCAGCAACCGCAAACAGGCTATGACCCGGCAAATGGCCTGGCACCTGATAACCCGCTACGGCAAACAAGCCGGGGCGCCGCCGCTCAGCCCGCATACGCTGCGGCATGCCTTCGCTACCCATCTGGTCAACCACGGCGCCGATTTGCGCGTGGTTCAGCTGCTGTTGGGGCATGCCAGCCTGTCTACCACCCAGATCTACACGCACGTGGCCCGCGAGCGGCTGAAGGCGCTGCACGCGGCGCACCACCCGCGCGGCTAAGGTTGGCCGCAAAAAAGCCCCGGTAGTTTACCGGGGCTGTCGGGGGCAATAGTGATTATGCCGTGGCTTCTGCCGGGGTTTCGGCAAACACCAGTTCCACTTTGTCGTCCTGGTCCAGATTGACGGTGACCTCGCCGCCGCCAGCTAGGCGGCCAAACAGCAGCTCGTCGGCCAGCGCCTTGCGGATGGTGTCCTGAATCAGGCGCGCCATCGGACGGGCGCCCATCAGCGGGTCGAAGCCCTTCTTCGCCAGGAACTTGCGCAGGCTGTCGCTGAAGTGGATTTCCACTTTCTTGTCGGATAGCTGCTGTTCCAGCTGCATCAGGAACTTGTCCACCACCTGCAGGATGATCTCCTCGTTCAGCATGCCAAACGGGATGATGGCATCCAGGCGGTTGCGGAACTCGGGGCTGAACAGGCGCTTGATATCGCCCATTTCGTCCCCGGCCTGTTTGCTGTTGGTAAAGCCGATACTGGATTTGGACAGCGACTCGGCACCCGCATTGGTGGTCATGATGATCACCACATTGCGGAAGTCAGCCTTGCGCCCGTTATTATCGGTCAGCGTACCGTGGTCCATCACCTGCAGCAGCACGTTGAAGATGTCCGGGTGCGCCTTTTCGATTTCGTCCAGCAGCAGTACCGCGTAAGGGTGCTTGGTGACCTGTTCGGTCAGCAGGCCGCCCTGTTCAAAGCCGACATAGCCCGGTGGCGCGCCAATCAGGCGGCTGACCGCGTGGCGTTCCATGTACTCGGACATATCAAAGCGCAGTAGCTCCACGCCCAGGAAGTAGGCCAGCTGCTTGGCCACCTCGGTCTTGCCCACGCCAGTGGGGCCGGAGAACAGGAAGGAGCCGATCGGCTTTTGCGGGTTCCCCAGGCCGGAACGCGACATCTTGATGGCTGCGGCCAACGCTTCGATGGCCTTGTCCTGGCCAAACACCACGTTTTTCAGGTCGCGATCCAGGTTTTTCAGCACGTTGCGGTCATCGCTGCTGATGGTCTTGGCCGGAATACGGGCGATCTTGGCGATGATCTCTTCGATCTCGCCCTTGTTGATCACCTTCTTCTGCTTGGACTTCGGCAGGATTTTTTGCGCCGCACCGGCCTCGTCGATCACGTCGATGGCTTTGTCCGGCAGGTGGCGGTCGTTGATGTAACGCGCCGACAGCTCTGCTGCCGTCGACAGCGCGGCCAAGGTGTATTTCACGCCATGGTGCGCCTCGAAACGGCTTTTCAGCCCCTTCAGGATCTCGATGGTCTGTTCTACCGATGGCTCGGGTACGTCAATCTTCTGGAAGCGGCGCGACAGGGCGCTGTCTTTTTCGAAGATGCCGCGATATTCGCCATAAGTGGTAGCGCCAATGCAGCGCAGGCTGCCATTGGAGAGGGCCGGTTTTAGCAGGTTGGAGGCGTCCAGCGTGCCACCGGATGCCGCACCGGCGCCGATCAGGGTGTGGATTTCGTCAATGAACAGCACGGCGTGGCTGTCTTCGGCCAGCTGCTTGATCACCTGTTTCAGGCGCTGCTCGAAGTCACCACGGTATTTGGTGCCCGCCAGCAGGGCACCCATATCCAGCGAATACACCGTGGCTTTAGCCAGCACATCCGGTACATCACCTGCCACGATACGGCGCGCCAGGCCCTCGGCAATGGCGGTTTTACCCACGCCGGCTTCACCTACCAGCAGCGGGTTGTTCTTGCGGCGGCGGCACAGGATCTGGATCACGCGCTCGACCTCGTGCTCGCGGCCGATCAGCGGGTCGATCTTGCCGTCGCGCGCCTGCTGGTTCAGGTTCTGCGTGTAGTTTTCCAGCGCGCCGCCCGGGGCGTTGCCACTATCTTCCCCTTCATTCTCGCCAGAGGCATCGTGGTGCGGCTCCTGGCTGGCGGCCGGTTTGGCGTTTTGCTTGGTGATGCCGTGCGAGATGAAGTTCACTACGTCCAGGCGCGAAATACCCTGCTGATGCAGGTAGTACACGGCGTGCGAGTCTTTCTCGCCAAAGATGGCCACCAGGATATTGGCACCGGTGACTTCTTTTTTGCCGGACGACTGCACGTGCAGGATGGCGCGCTGGATCACGCGCTGGAATCCCAGTGTCGGTTGGGTTTCCACTTCGGCCTCACCGGGCACGGTGGGGGTGTGTTCGTCGATAAAGTCCCCCAGCTGCTTTTTCAGCTGGTCGATGTTGGCGCCGCAGGCGCGGAGGACTTCGGCTGCAGACGGGTTGTCAGTCATCGCCAGGAGCAGGTGCTCCACGCTGATGAATTCGTGCCGTTTGCGGCGTGCATCCATAAAGGCCATGTGCAGGCTGACTTCCAGTTCTTGGGCAATCATCAGTTTTCCTCCATGACACACTGCAGTGGATGCTGGTGCGTTTGTGCGTGCTGCGAAACTTGTTCTACCTTGGTGGCAGCGATGTCTTTGGTATAAATGCCACAAAGACCCTTACCTTCATTGTGGACCTGCAGCATCACGATTGTGGCTTTTTCGGCATTCATGTGAAAAAAATGCTGCAGTACCTCAACGACAAAGTCCATCGGGGTGAAATCGTCGTTCAATAACAATACTTTATACATCGGTGGGGGTTTGACCTCGGCCTTGCGGGCCGCTGTCACGACATCATCCTTGTGCTGCGTAGACATGGGAACCTTCTGCGAATTCGCGCTTATTTCAATTTTGGTTCGTATGGCTGCTTTTTCAAGCCCCTTAACTTTTACCGGCTTGTCTTGACGTTGTCACACGCTAGGCGTAGAAATACAGACGGTGCTTGGCTTTGCATCGCTGGCTGTGTGTAAACCGTTACCTGCTGCAGCGTTTGTAAGCTTGGACTGTCAGGGCTCACCACCCTGTTTACTTTATGCATGCTAAGGATAGTTACACATGGCAACTGGTATTGTTAAGTGGTTCAACGACGCTAAAGGCTTCGGCTTCATCACTCCGGACGAAGGCGGCGATGACCTGTTCGCGCACTTCTCCGCGATCAATATGCAAGGTTTCAAATCGCTGACCGAAGGCCAGCGTGTAAGCTTTGACGTCGTTCAAGGCCCGAAAGGCAAGCAAGCCTCCAACATCCAGAAAGCCTAAGCTTGCGCTAGCTGACGGATGTAGCGGGAACGCTGCTGACAAAAACCGCATCAAGCCGATGCGGTTTTTTTGCGTCTGTCATCAGACAGGCTGAGCCACTATCGGCGCGGTGCCCGCGTGCAAAAGCTGGCGGTAGAGTGCTGCAAAGGTCAGGCTGCCGATGGCGGCGAGCATCAGCCAGGGCAGGGCTGGCATGGCCAGGCTGCGCGAGATATCCAGCAGCCAGCCGCCTCCCAGGTAGCCGGTGGCCCCGCCCAGTGCCAGCCCCAGGCGGCTGGTGCCGCTGTAGCTGGCGCGTGCTTCGCTTTGCGCGTAGCTGGCCAGTAGTGCCTCGCGTGCCGGTTCGGTGATCAGGCTACCGGTATAGAACAACGCGAGTAGCGGCATGGCCAGCCACAGGCTTTGCGCTAGCGCCATCAGCAGCAAGCTCAGCGTCATCACCGCGATACCCAGCAACATGCGTTGTGCCAGGCTGAGGTAGCGTTCGCCCAGCTTGGCCAGCGGGTAGAGCAGGGTGAGCGACAGCGTGGTTTCCATGGCGTACAGCCAGCCCACCACCTGCGGCGTACCCGCCATCTGTTTGAGCACGATGGGGACCAGCAGCATGATCTGCACGCCCAGCACGTAGTAGCCGCTAAGGGTCAGTACCAGCCGCATATAGCGCTTGTCTGCCAGCACGATGCGTACCGAGGCTAAGGGCGATGCTTTGCCGCTGGCCACGCGGTAGGCCGGTAGCAGCCACAGGTTGGCCGCAGCCGCTAGTACGAACACCGCACAGCCGCCCATGCCTACCCACCAGAAGTCAAAATGCAGTAGCCAGGAGCCCAGCATGGCACCGCTTACCGCTGCCGCGCTCTCCCACATCATCAGCAGCGTGTAGAAGTGGTTGCGCTCGTGCTGGCGGGTCAGTTTGATGATGAGGGCAGCACGGGGCGGGTCGAACAGCATGCCGCCCAGGCCGGACAGAATGCAGGAAAACACCAGGGTAGCAGGGGTTTGCGCCATGGCCATGGCGGCAAAGCCGGCGGCGCGTAGTAGCATGCCACCGACAATCAGCGGTTTGGCACCGTAGCGATCGGCCAGCGAGCCGCCCAGTAAGCCCAGCCCCTGTTGCATTAGCTGGCGTATGGCCAGCGCCAAACCCACTGCCGCGGCGGCCCAGCCCAGCTGGTCGACAAAGTGGATGCTGATCAGCGGAAACACGCTGAAAAAGCCGAATACCACCAAGACGTTGTCGAGCATAATGAAACGCCTGCCCAAGCGCCGCGCCTGTTCTGCCGAAGCCATGATGTGCCCCTGTGTGAAGTGGCCTTCATTGTCATGCGGCATCAGCTATCATAGAAGCCGTTAACTGCTAATATTTTCTATGGCTTTTCATTATGGCTATTTCACTGGATGACCTCGCCCTGCTGATCGATATCGTCGATTGCGGCAGCTTTAGCCAGGCGGCTGCGCGCCGTGGTTGGTCGCAGCCGCAGGTTAGCCAGCGCGTGGCGGTGCTGGAGGCCAATGTTGGCGCGCAGCTATTCCGCCGCCATCGCCGCGGCGCGGTGCCGACGCCGGCGTGCGAGGCCTATTTGCCGGCGGCGCGGCAAGCTTTGGCCATTCTGGACGATGGCCGCCGCGCGGTGCAGGGCGTGCCGGCACTGCCGCGCCTGACGCTGGCCTGCCTGCCATCGCTGGCGTCGGTGGTGTTTGGCCCGGTGCTGGTGGCGCTGGCCGAGGCGCCGTTCGAGATCCGCTGCAGTACTGATCATTCGCCCGCCATCATGGAGCGGCTACTTACCGATGGGGTACAGGTGGGCTTTGTGCTGAAGTGCCCGCCAATGGCCGGTATCCAGATGGAGCGCATCTGGTGCTCGCCTATCGTACCGGTGGTACATAAGCGCCACCCGCTGGCGCAAGCTGGGGAGCTGACGCTGGCAGAGGTAGCCAATGCGCGGCTGGCGCCGCAGTACTGGGGCGACGCCTGCGACACCCTGCTGGCCATGCTGCGTCAGCAGCGCACCGCCAGTGGCCCCTTGCACGCCATCCAGCCGGCCAGTGCCGCACGCGAGCTGGCGATGGAACATGGCTTTCTGACCTTCATGCCCGAGGTGGCGGTCAAACGCGACCTGCGCGAAGGCCGGCTGGTGAAGCTGGCCATCCGCGACCTGCCACTATGGCAGTGGGAGGTGATGATGGCCTGGCGCGCCGGCAAGCGCAGCGACGCACCCAAGCAGCAAGTGCTGGATACGGTGCGGGCGATGGCGCCGGACTGGGCCTGACGCGGCCAACGTTGGCCGCAGGTACGCGTGGCAAGGCCCTGCCTGGCGGCAGGGCCTTGCTGTGGTCGTACAGGGTGGTATTACATGCGCGCGATCATGGCGTCGCCAAATTCAGAGCACGACACCTCGGTAGCGCCGTCCATCAAGCGGGCAAAGTCGTAGGTGACTACCTTGTCGCCAATGGCGGCCTCCATGGCGTGGATGACCAGGTCGGCGGCTTCCTTCCAGCCCAGGTGGCGCAGCATCATCTCGGCAGACAGGATCAGCGAGCCGGGGTTCACCTTGTCCAGCCCGGCGTACTTGGGCGCGGTGCCGTGGGTAGCTTCAAAGCAGGCGTACTGGTCGGAGATATTGGCCCCCGGCGCGATACCGATGCCGCCCACCTGCGCCGCCAGCGCGTCGGATATGTAGTCACCGTTCAGGTTGGTGGTGGCAATCACATCGTACTCGGCCGGGCGCAGCAGGATCTGCTGCAGGAAGGCGTCGGCGATGGCGTCCTTGATCACGATGCCGTTTGGCAGTTTCAGCCACGGCCCGCCGTCGATCTCTACGCCACCGAACTCGCGTTTGGCCAGCGCGTAGGCGCTATCGCGGAAGTTACCCTCGGTAAACTTCATGATATTGCCCTTGTGCACGATGGTGACCGACTTGCGCTGGTTGTCGATGGCGTACTGGATGGCGGCACGCACCAGCCGCTCGCTGCCCTCCACCGAGATCGGCTTGATGCCGATGCCGGAGCTGGCGGGGAAGCGGATCTTCTTCACGCCCATTTCGTCTTGCAAGAAGCGGATCACCTTCTGTACCGCTTCGCTGCCGTGGGCCCACTCGATACCGGCGTAGATGTCCTCGGTGTTTTCGCGGAAGATCACCATGTTCACCAGCTCCGGCTGCTTCAGCGGTGACGGCACGCCTTTGAAATACTGCACCGGGCGCACGCACTGGTACAGGTCCAGCTCCTGGCGCAGCGCCACGTTCAGCGAGCGGATGCCGCCGCCCACCGGCGTGGTCATCGGCCCCTTGATCGATACGGCGTATTCTTTCAGCGCGTCGAAGGTTTCGCGTGGCAGCCATTCGTCCGGGCCGTACAGGCGGGTGGACTTCTCGCCGGCGTATACCTCCATCCAGTGAATCTTCTTCTGTCCGCCGTAGGCTTTGGCCACCGCCGCATCGATGACCTTGATCATCACCGGGGTGATGTCGACGCCGATGCCGTCGCCTTCAATGTACGGAATGATGGGCTGGTCGGGTACAAGTTGGCCTGGCAGGATCTTCTGGCCACCGGCCGGCACCTTGATATGCGATACGCTCATGCTGTTCTCTCCTGTGTCATGCGGACATGTTGTGGCAGCTGCCACGGCGTGCCGGCTATCAGACTGCAACAGGGCTAATCTGTTCGCGCCAGCCGTGGGGTAAATGGCGTGCAATATTGCAGCTAGTGTTGGCAACACCCTGTCGTTGTTATGGTACGTGCCACGCAAAGCGCCAAGGTCTGATTGCCACCGCGTGGCGTCGGGCATAAAAAAACGCCAAGGCAAGCCTTGGCGTTGTGTGCGGCAGGGTGGGGGCTTAGGCGCGGGCGCTGGCCAGGATCTGGTTCAGCGTGGCGCTTGGGCACATCACGGCGCGGGTTTTCTCTGCGTCCGGCAGGTAGTAGCCACCGATATCGGCTGGTTTGCCCTGTACGGCTTTCAGCTCGTCGATAATCTGCTGTTCCTGTGCGGCAAAGGCGGCCGCTACCGGGGCAAAGTGGGCTTGCAGCTCGGCGTCGTCGCTTTGTGCGGCCAACGCTTGTGCCCAGTACATGGCCAGGTAGAACTGGCTGCCACGGTTATCCAGCTCGCCGGTACGGCGCGACGGCGACTTGTCGTTGTCCAGCAGCTTGCCGGTGGCTTCGTCCAGGGTTTTTGCCAGGATCTTGGCCTTGGTGTTACCGGTCTTGATGCCCAGCTCTTCCAGGCTCACGGCCAGTGCCAGGAACTCGCCCAGGCTGTCCCAGCGCAGGTGGTTCTCTTCCAGCAGCTGTTGTACGTGTTTCGGGGCCGAACCGCCGGCACCGGTTTCGTACATGCCGCCACCGGCCATCAGCGGCACGATGGACAGCATCTTGGCGCTGGTGCCCAGTTCCATGATAGGGAACAGGTCGGTCAGGTAGTCACGCAGGATGTTGCCGGTAACCGAGATGGTGTCCAGGCCGCGGGCAACACGCTCCAGGGTGAAGCGCATGGCGCGTACCTGGGACATGATGTGGATTTCCAGACCGCAGGTGTCGTAATCCTTCAGGTACTTTTGTACCTTCTTGATCAGTTCGTTTTCGTGCGGGCGGTACGGGTCCAGCCAGAATACTGCCGGCATGCCGGAGTTGCGGGCGCGGGTCACAGCCAGTTTTACCCAGTCGCGGATCGGGGCGTCTTTGACCTGGCACATACGCCAGATGTCGCCTTGCTCCACATTTTGCGACAGCAGCACTTCGCCGGTAGCCAGGTCAACGATGTTGGCCACGCCATCCTGGGCGATTTCGAAGGTCTTGTCGTGCGAGCCGTATTCTTCCGCTTTCTGGGCCATCAGGCCCACGTTCGGTACGGTACCCATGGTGCGCGGGTCGAAGTTGCCGTGCCATTTGCAGAAGTTGATCATCTCCTGGTAAATGCGGGCAAAGGTGGATTCCGGCATCACGGCCTTGCAGTCGGCCGGCTTGCCGTCGGCCCCCCACATTTTGCCGCCGTTACGGATCATGGCTGGCATGGAGGCGTCCACGATCACGTCGTTTGGCGAGTGGAAGTTGGTAATGCCTTTGGCAGAGTCCACCATTGCCAGGCGCGGGCGGTGTTCCTGGCAGGCGTGCAGGTCGCGCACGATTTCTTCGCGCTTGGAGGCCGGCAGCGTGGCGATTTTTTCGTACAGCGTGGCCATGCCGTTGTTCACGTTCACGCCCAGCTCTTCAAACAGCTTGCCGTGTTTTTCGAACGCGTCTTTGTAGTAGATCTTTACGCAGTGGCCAAACACGATAGGGTGGGACACCTTCATCATGGTGGCTTTGACGTGCAGCGAGAACAGAATGCCGGCTTCGCGGCAGTCTTCCATTTCGCGCTCGTAGAATTCGCACAGCGCTTTCTTGCTCATGAACATGGAGTCGATGATCTCGCCGTCCAGCAGGGAAACCTTCGGCTTGAGCACGATGGTTTCGCCGCTGTGGGTCACCAGCTCCATTTTCACGTCACGGGCGCGGTCCAGGGTCATGGACTTTTCGCCGTGATAGAAGTCACCGTGGTGCATGTGGGAAACGTGGGTCTGCGACGACTGTTTCCACTCGCCCATGCTGTGCGGGTGCTTCTTGGCATAGTTTTTCACTGCCAGCGGGGCGCGGCGGTCGGAGTTGCCTTCGCGCAACACCGGGTTTACAGCGGAGCCGAGGCACTTGGCGTAGCGGGCCTTGATGGCCTTCTCTTCGTCAGTCGTCGGGTTTTCCGGGTAGTCAGGGATGGCATAACCCTTGGCTTGCAGTTCCTTGATGCAAGCCATCAGCTGCGATACCGATGCACTGATGTTCGGCAGCTTGATGATGTTGGTGTCCGGGTTCTGGGTCAGTTTGCCCAGCTCGGCCAGGGTATCCGGTACTTTTTGCTCGTCGGTCAGGTTTGCCGGGAACTCGGCCAGAACGCGGGCGGCTACCGAAATATCGGCAGTCTCTACGTTGATGCCGGCTGCGCCGGTAAAGGTACGTACGACCGGCAGGAAGGCGCTGGTAGCCAGCGCTGGAGCTTCGTCGGTCAGGGTGTAGATGATGGTCGGCTGTTCCGAAGGCATTACTCTATCTCCATGATTATTTTTTGACGCCAGAACGATTGCGCGGGGCAGCTTTGGCACGGGGCAGCATCCCGCCTGTGCAAGTGAAAGGTATGGGAAAACCTGCGGTACTGGCTGCCTGTCAGGGGAAGACAGGGGGCTAGGCGGAATGCAGGCTTTCGGGTGACTTTTCAAAAATGAATTATACCTCTCATTGCTGGCTCTGATTGTAGCGTATCCGAACTTTGCTGCGGGTTTGAATGTAAACACCTGTTCGAATCTGAATGACGTTGGCCGCATGGTGTACGGTTCAATAGGATTTCCATGCCGCGCTGCACAGCAAGCCCAGCGGTGCGGCGTGGCCGCTACCGGCCACGCTTGGTATCATCCGGCGCATATTTTCTTTACGCTTGGCTGCCCCATGTCCCAACTCATCCTGTTCAATAAGCCCTATGGCGTGATTTGCCAGTTTTCGCAGCACGAGCTGCACCCCACGCTAAAAGACCACATTGCCTTGCCCGGGGTATACCCGGCAGGCCGGCTGGATACCGATAGCGAGGGCCTGCTGCTACTGACGGGGGATGGCGAGCTGCAGCACCGCATCAGCGACCCGCGCTGGAAGCAGCCCAAGACCTACTGGGTACAGGTAGAAGGCCGGGTGACCGAGGCCCAGCTGCAGGCGCTGCGCGATGGGGTAGACCTGGGCGACTTTGTGACCCAGCCCGCGCAGGTGCGCCAGCTACCGGAGCCGCCCGCGCTATGGGAGCGCAAGCCACCGGTGCGTTTTCGCAAAACCGTACCCGATGGCTGGCTGGAAATCATCATCAGCGAAGGCAAGAACCGCCAGGTACGGCGTATGACGGCCAAAGTTGGCCTGCCCACTTTGCGCCTGGTGCGTGTGGCGGTGGGGCCGTGGCGGCTGGATGGCTTGCAGCCGGGTGACATGCGCAGCCTGGAGGTGTCGCTTGCCGACCTGCCGCGAACGGGGCATGCTAAACCGGCTGCCAAAGCCCCCGCGCGCCATACCGGCCGGCAGGCGCCGGCGCCAGAGACAGCACCGCCACGGGCGGCGCCGCGTTTTCGCTTTGCCAAAAAATAAGCCATAGCGCACGCGCCGCCCTCTGCAGTCAAGACGAACGCCACCCGCCACGCGCTGGCGGGCCACGCAGGGGCCGCGCGATGGAGATACCCGAGTACTACAACCCGGTGGCCAGGGATATCGCCCTGGCGCTGGTAGACGGCTTCAACCGGCACTACCGGCGCTTTCAGGCCACCAGCCGCCAGGCCAAGCGCCTGTTCGAGCTGGCCGACTGGCAAGGCGTGCAGCAGCTGGTACGCGAGCGCATCCAGTACTACGACGAACGCGTCAGCGAAACCGTGGTTCGGCTCAATACCGAGCTGCACGCGGCACTGCTGGACGACGAAATCTGGCAGCAAGCCAAGCTGTATTTCATTGGCCTGCTGACCAACCACAAGCAGCCGGAGCTGGCGGAGACCTTCTTCAATTCGGTGTTTACCCGCATCCTGCACCGCGACTATTTCAATAACGATTTCATCTTCATCCGGCCGGCAATTTCCACCGAGTACATCGAATCCGACCCGCCGTCTTACCGCAGCTATTACCCGGGTAGCAGCAGCCTGCGCAGTGTGCTGCGCCGCATCGTGGCTGATTTTGGCTGGCAGCGCCCGTTTGCCAGCCTGGCGCGCGACCTGGCCAATGTGGTACGTGCAGTGCATGAACACTTTGCCGCACGTTGGCCGCAGGCCGAGGCCAGCTACCAGATTCAGGTACTTTCCAGCGCCTTTTACCGCAACAAGAGTGCCTACATTTTTGGCAAGGTGATTAACGGCAGCCAGATCTACCCCTTTGCCGTACCGGTACTGCAGGACGAGCAGGGGCGGTTGTACCTCGATACCGTGCTGCTGGAGCCGTGGCGCATTGGCGTGCTGTTCTCGTTCAGCCGCGCCTATTTCCTGGTAGACATGGACGTACCCTCGGCTTACGTACAGTTTTTGCGCAGCATGCTGCCCACCAAAACCAAGGCCGAGCTGTACACCATGCTGGGCCTGCAAAAGCAGGGCAAGAACACCTTCTACCGCGACTTCATGCAGCATTTGCAGCATTCGCGCGACCAGTTCACCGTGGCGCCGGGTATACGCGGCCTGGTGATGCTGGTGTTTACCCTGCCGTCTTACCCCTATGTATTCAAGCTGATCAAGGATGTGTTTGGCGGGCCCAAGGACATGGACCGCGCCACGGTAAAGCGCAAATACCAGCTGGTAAAGCGCCACGACAGGGTTGGCCGCATGGCGGACACGCTGGAGTTTTCCAATGTAGCTTTCCCCAAAGCGCGCTTTACGCCGGCCTTGCTGGCCGAGCTGCGCAGCCAGGCGCAGCTGTCTATTGAAGAGAGCGACGACACCATCGTGATTCGCCACGTTTATATTGAAAGGCGCATGAAGCCGCTGAACATGTACCTGATGAGTTGTACGCCAGAAGAGAAAGAGCGGGTAATCCGCGAATACGGTGACGCCATCAAGGACCTGGCGGCGGCCAATATTTTCCCGGGTGACATGTTGTTCAAAAACTTTGGTGTGACGCGTTACGGCCGGGTGATCTTTTATGATTATGACGAAATTGAATACATGACTGATTGCAACTTCCGTCGCATTCCGCCAGCGCCAAACCCCGAGATGGAGCTGTCAGGCGAGGTGTGGTACCCGGTAGCGCACGGTGATGTGTTTCCGGAAGAATTTGCCACCTTCCTGCTGGGTGACCCGCAGATCCGCCGCATTTTTCTGGCTTACCACAGCGACTTGCTGGACGTACGCTTCTGGCAGTACAAGCAGCAGCGTATCCGTGATGGCTTTATCGAAGATTTTTACCCGTATCCTGTCGAAATGCGTTTCTGCCAGCGTTATCCGGCCACAGTCGCCACCGCTGGCCTGGCCGCCCCATAAGACAAAGCCCCTTCCACTGTGTGGAAGGGGCTGCGTACAAATAAGGTGGCTACGCTACGGGTTTACTCGCCGCAACGATGGCTATCAAAGTAGGCTACAGGCCCGGCGCTGGTGAGCCCTACGTGGAAGCAGCTGTCCTCCGGGAAAACATCGCCGGCGTTTTCTGCTGCACGTACCAGCTCGAACAGTACTTCTACTTCTTTGAAGTACTTGGCGATGCGGTCGTTACCTTCCAGCCAGCCCAGAATGGCTTCCCGCTGCGGGTGCTCGTTTTCCAGTGTCAGCGCGCAATGATTGCAGCTGACAAAACTGATGGCCGGTGGAATGGCGATGCCTAGCGGTGCCAGCTCGCTACGTACCAGGCTGGCAAACTGCGACAGTTCCTTGCTGGCACGCTCGCGAATGCCGGATAGCGGCAGTGCCTCGCCACCATTAGCCGAACCAAACAGACGAGCCAGGGCGGACGAGACGGCAGTACCTTCTGCATACATAGTGCTTATATCTCCTTGTCGTTGGTGGTATTAAATCCATTGTAGGAAACATTGTGCAGATTACCTGAATTTATTTTGCCATTTTTTTCAGGGTATACAGCAGCTCCAGCGCCTGGCGTGGCGTGAGGTCATCCACGTCGGTATCAGCCAGTAGTTCTACTGCCGGGTGTGGCTCCGGCTCGTGCTGGATGACGACCGGTGTGCTGAACAGGTCGGGCTGCGCGCGGGCGGCCGACTCGTTTTCCAGCTCGGTCAGATAGCGGCGCGCCTCGCGGATCACCTTCGGTGGGACGCCCGCTAGTTGCGCCACCGCCAGGCCGTAGCTCTGGCTGGCCGGGCCGTCTTCCACGTGGTGCAGGAAGACGATGCGGTCTTTGTGCTCCACCGCCGACAGATGCACGTTGGCTACGCTGTTGTACTCGCTCGCCAGGCTGGTGAGCTCGAAGTAATGCGTGGCAAACAACGTGTAGGCGCGGCTTTTTTCGATCAGCGCGCGGGCGATGGCCCAGGCCAGCGCCAGGCCATCAAAGGTAGACGTACCGCGGCCAACCTCGTCCATCAGCACCAGCGATTTGTCGGTGGCGTTGTTCAGGATGTTGGCGGTTTCGGTCATTTCCACCATGAAGGTCGAGCGGCCGCCGGCCAGGTCGTCGCTGGCACCGATACGCGTAAAAATGCGGTCGATCTGGCCCAGCACGGCGCGCTCGGCCGGCACAAAACTGCCGATATGCGCCAGTAGGGTAATCAGTGCGTTCTGGCGCATATAGGTGGATTTACCGCCCATGTTCGGGCCGGTAATCAGCAATAGCTTGCGCTCTGCGGCCAACCTGGTGTCGTTGGCGATAAAGCGTTCTACCTCCGCCTCGACTACCGGATGGCGGCCGCCGATGATTTCCAGCCGTGTCTCGTTGACGAATAGCGGCTGCACGTAGTGATTGGTTTGCGCACGTTCGGCAAAGGCGGCCAGCACGTCCAGCCCGGCCACGGCTTGCGCCATCAGCTTGAGCTCGCTGATATGGGGTGCCAGCTGGTCCAGTACCGCTTCGTACAGCTGCTTTTCCAGCGCCAGCGACTTGTCCTGCGCCGACAGCGCCTTGTCTTCGAAGGTTTTCAGCTCGGGCGTAATGTAGCGTTCGGCGTTTTTCAGCGTCTGGCGGCGGCGATAGTCGTCCGGCACCTTGTCCGATTGTGCTTTCGATACCTCGATGTAGAAACCGTGCACGCGGTTGAACTCTACCTTCAGCGTGCTGATGCCGGTGCGCTCTTTCTCGCGCAGCTCCAGCGCCAGCAGGAAGTCGCCGCAGTCGGTCTGGATGGCGCGCAGCTCGTCCAGGTCAGCGTGGTAGCCGTGGTTGATCACGCCGCCGTCGCGCAGGAAGGCGGCGGGCTCCGGCAGGATGGCGGTGGCCAGCAGGCTTTCTACCGGGGAGTCGGCTGGCAGCAGCTGTACCAGCTCGGCCAGCAGCGGCGCGTCCAGTGTGGCGGCGATGGTTTTGACACCGGCCAGTGCGCGCAGCGAGTCGCGCAGCGCGGCCAGGTCGCGCGGGCGTGCGGTGCGCAGTGCCACGCGGGCGGTAATACGCTCGATATCGGCTACTTCGCGCAGCTGGGTGTGAATATCCTGGTGTGCGGCCAACAGCGCGCGCACGGCCTGTTGGCGGCGCAGCAGCTTGTCGTGGCGGCGGATCGGGTGGTGCAGCCAGTGGCGCAGCATGCGGCTACCCATGCTGGTGGCGCAGGTGTCCAGCAGCGAGGCCAGCGTGGGCGAGGCTTCGCCGCGGATGGTTTCGGTCAGCTCCAGGTTGCGGCGCGTGGCAGCGTCCATGCGGATCAGCTCGCCCGGCTCTTCTACCGACAGTTGGGCAATGTGCGCCGGGTTCACGCCCTGGGTGGATTTCACGTATTCCAGCAGCGCACCGGCGGCGCCTACCGCTATCGGCAGCGTGTCGGCGCCAAAGCCGGCCAGGTCGCGGGTGCCGAAGTGGCGGGTCAGCGCCAGCGTGGACGATTCGGTATCGAACTGCCACGGCGGCAGTTTCTTTTTCGGGGTGCCGATGCTGTCAAATACCGCCAGGCCGGTGTCGTCGGCCAGCAGCAGCTCGGCCGGTTTCAGGCGTTCCAGCTCGCTGTGCAGCTCTTCCACGCCGGTTTGCATCACCTTGAATTCACCACTGGCCAGCGATAGCCAGGCCAAGCCCAGCGTGCCCTTGTGCATATTCACGGCCAGCACCAGGTTGTCGCGTTTGTCGTCCAGCAGCGCGGCGTCGGTGAGCGTACCGGGGGTAACAATGCGCACCACCTTGCGCTCTACCGGGCCCTTGCTGGTAGCCGGGTCGCCGATCTGTTCGGCAATGGCCACCGATTCGCCCAGTTTCACCAGCCGCGCCAGATAGCCTTCGGCGGCGTGGTAGGGGATGCCGGCCATTTTGACAGGTTGGCCGCCGCTGGCACCGCGGGCTGTAAGGGTGATGTCCAGCAGGCGGGCGGCTTTTTCTGCGTCGTCGTAGAACAGCTCGTAGAAGTCACCCATGCGGTAAAACAGCAGCTTGTCGGCGTGGTCCCGCTTGAGGGCCAGGTATTGCTGCATCATGGGCGTGTGCTGAGGCGTGGTCATCGATCGTTCCGTACTGAAAAAGGTTGGCCGCAAAAGGCAACGCCCCGTCTGGCGGGGCGCGGCAAGCTATTTTACGGGATGCGCGCTAGCGCGTCACGGCGGCAGCATCACCATGCGGTTGCGGCCCTGGTGCTTGGCCTGGTACAGCGCCATATCGGCACGCGCCAGCAGGCTGCGGCTATCGTCGCCAGGCTCCAGCAGCGTCAGGCCGATAGACGCGGTAAGGGCGATGCTATGCCCGCCAAATTGCAGAGGTTGCTGTGCGATGGTATCCAGCAAGTGCTGGCTGTAGCGTTGTGCCGCTTGCGCGGTAGTGCCCGGTAGCAGTATGCAAAACTCTTCGCCCCCCAGGCGGCCGGCACAGTCATGCGGGCCCAGCTGCTGGCGCAACTGGCTGGCAATATGGGTGAGGGTGGCATCGCCGCAGGCATGGCCGTAGCTGTCATTTACCTGTTTGAAGTGGTCCAGGTCCAGCATCAGCAAGGCCAGGCCAGGGCGGGATGGGCTGGCCAGCAGCGCGTCCAGCTGGCCCAGCAGGGTGGGGCGGTTGTGCAGGCCGGTGAGCGAGTCGATGGTGGCCTGCTCGCGTAGCTGGCGTTCTTGCTGTTTGCGCAGGCTGATATCGCGTGCCGAGCCCCAGATCACCGGCTGGCCATCCAGTATCAGCCGGCGTACGCACACTTCCACCTCGATGATGTCGCCATTTTTGGTGCGGTTATAGCTGTCGAAGGTCTCGCCTTGTTCGCTGGTGTGCTGCAATTGCTCGCGTAGTTCTGCTTCGTCGCGGTGAGCCACCAGGTCCCACAGCCGTAATTGCCGCAGCTCGGCCTGGCTATAACCCAGCAGTTTGCACAGCGAATCGCTGGCCTCCAGCAGTCGCCCTTCCATATCGATGATGGACAGCGCGTCGGCGGCGTTCTGCAAGATGGCCTGATACCACTGGGTACGGCTATCCAGTGCCTGGCGGTTGGCGTCGTTTTCCATCAGCACGGCCAGCAGGCGGGCGGTGTCTTCAATGACGGTAATGGCTTCCAGCGTGGGCGCGCTAGGGGCGTGGTGGTAGACGGCAAAAGTGCCGTGCACCTTGCCCTTGCTGTCGATGATGGGTTCGGACCAGCAGCTGCCCAGCGCAAACTGGCGTGCCAGTTCGCGGTAGGGTGCCCAGTTAGGGTGTTGCTGCAGATCTTCGGCTACCAGCCGTTTGCGGTGCCACGCCGCCGCCCCGCAGCTGCCCACCATGGGGCCGATGGCCAGGCCGTCTATCAAGGCGGTATAGGCTTGCGGTAATGATGGGCCCACCAGCGGGCGCAGGCATTGCGTATCGTCTACCTGCAGGATGGAACACAGCCAGCCAGGCAAGGCTTGCTCGATGTGCAGTACGACGTCGCCCAGCAGCGTGGGCAGCGGCTTGCCCTGAATGTACTGGCGCAGAAAGTGCGAATGCAGGGCATCCCAGCTGGCGCGCGAGCTGCTGATGCGCTCGTGTTCCAGCCTTTGCAGCTCGGCGGCGGCGCGGGTAGCGAAGGGGGCGATATCTTGTAGCAGCGTATCGGGCAGTACGTTTGCCCGCTCGTCAAACAGCGCCAGGTGCCCCATGCAATGGCCGTGTTTATCCAGCAAGGGCCAGCCGGCAAAGCTCTGCCAGGCCGTGTCTTGCTCGGCTGCAAAGTGCCGGTTCACCCCGCTATGGTGCACGACAGCCTGCTGCTGCAGGATCACCTGCTCGCATGGCGTGCCTGCCAGCGCATAGCGGCCAGGGTGGGCGCTAGTGTTGGCGATAATGACTTCGACATGCCGAACGGGCAGCGTCAGTTGCTGGCTGATAAAAACCAGTTGTGCACCGCTGTGCCGGGCCAGGCTGTTTACCAGCTGTTGCAGGTAATCCTTGCCCAGTGCAGCTGCGGTGTCGTCTAGCAGTGCATGGCGCAGAGAGGGGGCTGTGGGCATGAGGGAAATCAGTAGTGTCGATACTTATGAGTATCGTCCAACTGCAATCATTTGATAAAGCAACATTGTTTTCACGCGGGCTATCGTGTCAGGCGTGCATTGACAAGGCCTATTTTCTGAAACTATGATCCATATCAAAGTTTCAGAAAGTACTGAAAATTCAAAAAGGCCACACACATGAACCTGCCACCCCTGATCCAATCTTTTGTGCTGCACTTTGGCGAGATGGGCAGCCACTGGGGCATTAACCGCACCGTAGGGCAGATTTACGCCCTGCTTTATGTTTCCGACCGGCCGCTGAACGCGGACGACATCGTGGAGGCCATCGGCTGTTCGCGCTCCAATACCAGTATGGCGCTGAAAGAATTGCAGGCCTGGCGCTTGGTCAAATTGCAACACTTGCCAGGCGACCGCCGCGAGTACTTCAGCACGCCGGAAGACGTGTGGGCCATTTTCAAGACGCTGGCCGAAGAGCGGCAAAAGCGAGAAGTCGAGCCCACGCTGACCATGCTGCGCGGCGCCATCATGGAAACCCCGTCCGGCGAGGCCGAACGCCACGCCCAGGCACGCATGAACGAGATGTACCAGCTGATCGAGCTGGTCACCAAGTGGTTTGCCGACATCCGCGACATGGACGTGGAAACGCTGGAAAAGCTGATGAAGCTGGGCAGCCAGGTGGGCAAGGTGCTGCAGTTCACCCAGAGCCTGGGCCGTTTGGCCGGGCGTGACAGTGGCAAGGAGGATTAGCCATGGACAGCCTGGACCCGGTCATCCTGGCTCGCATCCAGTTTGCGGCCAACATTACCTTCCACATCCTGTTCCCTACCATCAGCATTGCCATGGGCTGGGTGCTGCTGTACTTCAAGGCGCGCTTTAACCGCAGTGGCGACGAGGCGTGGATGGACGCCTACGGCTTCTGGGTAAAAATCTTTGCGCTGACCTTTGCGCTGGGCGTGGTGTCCGGCATCACCATGAGCTTCCAGTTCGGCACCAACTGGCCGGGCTTCATGCAGCACGTGGGCAATGTGGCCGGGCCGCTGCTGGCTTACGAGGTGCTGACCGCCTTCTTCCTGGAGGCCACCTTCCTGGGCATCATGCTGTTCGGCCGCGCCAAAGTGTCCAACCGCGTGCATACGCTGGCCACCTTTCTGGTGGCGTTCGGCACCACGGTGTCGGCGTTCTGGATCATCGTGCTGAATTCGTGGATGCAGACCCCCGCCGGGGTAGAGGTGATCGCCGGCAAGGTGCACGTGCAAAGCTGGCTGGCGGTGATTTTCAACCCGTCCATGCCCTACCGCCTGACCCACATGCTGCTGGCCTCCGGCCTGACGGTGGCGTTTCTGGTGGCTGGCGTGTCGGCCTACCGCTGGTTGCGCGGTGACCGCGCCGCCGCAGTGGCGCACACGCTGAAAACCGGCGTCAGCCTGGCGGCCTTGCTGATTCCGTTGCAGGTGCTGGTAGGCGACATGCACGGGCTGAACACCTTCCAGCACCAGCCGGCCAAGCTGGCCGCCATCGAAGGCGTGTGGCACACCGAACGTGGCGCGCCCTTGCTGCTGTTTGCGCTGCCGGACGAAGCTACGCAAAGCAACCGCTTCGAGGTCGGCATACCCAAACTGGCCAGCCTGATCATTACCCATCACCCCGATGGCGAGATCCGCGGCCTGAATGAATTCCCCAACGCCCACCCGCCCGTGGCCAAGGTGTTCTGGAGCTTCCGCGTGATGGTGGGGGTAGGCATGCTGATGCTGGCGGTGAGCTGGCTGGCGTGGTGGCAGCTGCGTCGCGGCCAACTGGCACCGTGGTTGCAGCGTGGCCTAGTGGCGATGACCTTCTCTGGCTGGGTAGCTACGGTGGCCGGCTGGTACGTCACCGAAATCGGCCGCCAGCCGTGGCTGGTCACCGGCATCCTGCGCACCGCCGACGCCGCATCCAGCGTGGGCAGCGGCATGATCCTGTCTACTTTGCTGATGTACCTGGCGTTGTACGCAGTGCTGCTGGCCAGCTATGTGTCGGTGGTGTTTTATCTGGCGCGCAAGGCAGCGCCTGCGGCCAACCTTGAAGGAGCACAGCCATGAATGCCGAACTGTGGTTGCCGGTGATCTTTGCCGGCCTGATGGCGCTGTCGATGCTGATTTATGTGGTGCTGGACGGCTACGACCTGGGCGTTGGCGTGCTGCTACCGCTGGGTAACGACGACGAGCGCGACGCCATGATCGCCAGCATCGGCCCGTTCTGGGATGCCAACGAAACCTGGCTGGTGCTGGGCGTGGGGCTGCTGCTGGTGGCGTTTCCGATGGCACACGGTATCATCCTGGGCGAGCTGTACCTGCCGGTGGCCATCATGCTGCTGGGGCTGATCCTGCGCGGGGTGGCGTTCGACTTCCGCGTCAAGGCGCAGGCGCAGCACCAGCCGGCGTGGAACCTGGCGTTTGCTGCCGGCTCGCTGCTGGCGTCTATTAGCCAGGGCGTGATGCTGGGCCGCTACCTGACCGGCTTTGCGCCCGGGGCGGGCGCCTGGGGCTTTGCGCTGCTGACCGGCCTGGGGCTAACTGCGGCCTACGTGCTGCTGGGTGCCGGCTGGCTGATCATGAAGAGCAGCGACCGCCTGCAGCAGCGTGCCACGCGCTGGGCGCAGTACGCGCTGGCCGGTACCGCGCTGGCAGTATTGCTGGTGTCGGTGGCTACGCCGCTGGCCAGCAGCCGCATCGCCGATAAATGGTTCGTGTTGCCGGATTTCCTGCTGCTGTTGCCGCTGCCGTTGATCAGCGTGGCGCTGTTCGGCCTCTTGGCCGCCAGCCTGCCCAGGTTGGCCGCACGCCAGCGCGCCGGGCAGGACGCGCTGTGCTGGCTGCCGTTTGCCTGCACCGTGGGTATTGTGCTGCTGGCGTTTTGGGGGCTGGCGTATAGCGTGTTTCCCGAAATCGTCATCGGCCGGCTGGACATCTGGCAGGCTGCCAGCGACCCGGAAGCGCTGTGGGTGATTCTGGCCGGTGCTGCCGTGGTGCTGCCCACCATCATCGCTTATACGGTGTTTGCCTACCGCGTGTTCTGGGGCAAGGCAGGCAAGCTCAGCTACAGCTAGAAAATATTGCGCCAAATCAAAAGAGCAGGGTTTATTCCTGCTCTTTTTTTATTTCTATCATGGACTTAAAGCAGGGTGTGCGCGCTTTGCGCACACATACGATACGTTACATTTTGATAGAGCGATTCGCTTGACTTGGGTCAAAGCCCATGAAAAGCGCAGGGGTAAGATGACTGCATCCAGATCGAATACCGGGCTGCCGGGGGAGCAATATCATGGAATTGTGGAAACAACTTCTCTCTGACGACGTAGGCATGATGAGCGCTATCGTTATCACTGTCACAACAGTCATCGTGCTGACCTGTATCGCCATCTTTATCAAAAAGGCGAACGACGATAAGTAAGCTTTAAACGCATGCCACGGCATGCGCGTGTGATTTCCTCTTGATGTGTGTGTGTTTGGGGGTACGGTGGTGGGCCGTACCCCTTTTTTTATAGTTTTTCCGCGCGCGCAGCTGGCTCACCACTGTGCCAGAGCTGCCCACGCCACCGTGCAGACGCTACACGCGATTTGCCGTCGTCTACGTCCCCTTTCGCTGCCTTCATCTTGCTGTCACATGGCCCGCCTAGACTTTATTTCAATGATTCTTGTAATATTGATTTGGCCGGAGACCAGACATGACCCACCCTTTCGATACGCTGGCCATCCCTGCTGTGGATGGCTGTTTACTGCTGACACCGTGCCCCGGTACCCAGGCTGTTAGCCTGAGCCAGGCGCTGCATACCCTGCAGCAGGCCGGTGCCAGCGGTGTCATCAGCCTGATGCCGGCTGCCGAGCTACAGCAGAACGGCGCCGATGATATAGGCGCTGCGTGTGGCCAACTGGGCCTGGCCTGGTTTCACCTGCCGGTAGCGGACGAGCGCGCACCGCTGGCGGATTTCGATAGTGCCTGGCAAGCCGCCGCGCCCGATCTGCTGGCGCGGCTGCGGGCTGGCCAGTGCCTGGCCATTCATTGCAAGGGCGGGTCTGGCCGTACCGGCCTGGTCGCTGCCCGCATCCTGATTGCTCTGGGTGTGCCGCGCAGCGCTGCCATCGCGCAGGTACAGGCGCTGCGCCCCAAGGCCATACAGCACCCGGTGCACCAGGCCTGGATTGGCCAGTACGACGCCGTTTAACCTTTTAGCGAGACACCCCACTATGACCATCAAGATCGGTATCAACGGTTTTGGCCGCATCGGCCGCCTGGCACTGCGTGCCGCCTGGGCCTGGCCCGAGTTTGAATTCGTGCACATCAACGACCCGGCCGGCGACGCGGAAACCCACGCCCACTTGCTGAATTTTGATTCGGTGCACGGCCGCTGGGGCCACGAGGCCAGCGCGGTGGACGGCGCTATCGTTATTGACGGCAAGCGCATCAGCGTCAGCCACAACAAGGCGATTGCCGATACCGACTGGCGCGGTTGCGATGTAGTGATCGAAGCCAGCGGCAAGATGAAAACTGTAGCCGTGCTGCAGGCGTACCTGGAACAGGGCGTCAAGCGCGTGGTAGTGAGCGCGCCGGTAAAAGAGCCAGGCGCGCTGAACGTGGTGATGGGTGTGAACCAGCAGCTGTTCGACCCTGCCGTGCACCGCATCGTTACCGCTGCCTCGTGCACCACCAACTGCTTGGCGCCGGTGGTGAAGGTGATCCACGAAACCTTCGGTATCCGCCACGGCAGCATCACCACCATCCACGACCTGACCAACACCCAGAGCATTCTGGACCAGCCGCACAAAGACCTGCGCCGCGCCCGCGCCAGCGGCATGAGCCTGATCCCCACCAGCACCGGCTCGGCTACCGCTATTGCCGAGATCTTCCCCGAGCTGCGCGGCCGCCTCAATGGCCACGCCGTGCGCGTGCCGCTGGCCAACGCCTCGCTGACCGACTGCGTGTTCGAGGTAGAGCGCGCCACCACCGCCGAGGAGGTCAACGTCGCGCTGCAGCATGCGGCCAACCATACGCTGCAGGGCATTCTGGGCTACGAAGCGCGCCCGCTGGTATCTATCGATTACCGTACCGACCCGCGTTCGTCCATTATCGATGCGCTGTCCACCATGGTAGTGAACGGCACGCAGGTAAAGCTGTACGCCTGGTACGACAACGAATGGGGCTACGCCAACCGCACCGTGGAGCTGGCGCGGCTGGTGGGCCTGGCCGACCAGGGCTAAGCGATGCAGGCGCTTTCCACGCTATCGCCGGCCATCCGCCAGTACCTGCTGGTGACGGCCAACTACTGGGCGTTCACCCTTACCGACGGCGCGCTGCGCATGCTGGTGGTGCTGCACTTTCACCAGCTGGGCTACGCCCCGTTGCAGATTGCCGCGCTGTTCCTGTTTTACGAGGTGTTCGGCGTGGTCACCAACCTGGTGGGCGGCTATCTGGGCGCGCGGCTGGGGCTGAACCGCACCATGAACCTGGGTCTGGCGCTGCAGGTGCTGGCGTTGCTGATGTTGGCCGCACCGGCCGCCGTGCTCACCGTACCGTACGTGATGGCCAGCCAGGCACTGTCCGGCATTGCCAAAGACCTGAACAAGATGTCTGCCAAAAGCAGCATCAAGCTGCTGGTGCCGGACGGCGAGCAGGGCACGCTGTACCGCTGGGTGGCGCTGCTGACCGGCTCCAAGAACGCGTTGAAAGGCGTGGGCTTCTTTCTGGGCGGTGCCTTGCTGGCTACGCTGGGCTTTGGCGACGCGGTGCTGGGCATGGCGGCGCTATTGGCGGCGATCTGGCTGTTCAGCCTGTGGCAGCTGCGGCCCGACCTGGGCATGGCCAAGGCCAAGCCGAAGTTTCGCGAGCTGCTGTCCAAAAGCCCGGCCATCAACCGGCTGTCGGCGGCGCGGCTATTCCTGTTTGGCGCGCGCGACGTATGGTTTGTGGTGGCGCTGCCGGTGTACCTCGGCAACGTGTTTGGCTGGGATGTCTGGCAGGTAGGCGGCTTTCTGGCGGCGTGGGTTATCGGCTACGGCGTGGTGCAAACGCTGGCACCAGCCATTACCGGCAAAAAGCAGGGCAGGGTGCCGGATGGGCGCAGCGCTTTTGCATGGGCTGCCATGCTGGCCGGCCTGCCCGCTGCCATGGCCTTAGGGTTGGCCGCAGGCTGGCCTGCTGGCTGGGTGGTACTGGGCGGGCTGGCGCTGTTTGGCGTGCTGTTTGCGGTGAACTCCTCGCTGCATAGCTACCTGATTGTCAGCTATGCCAAGGCCGACGGCGTGTCGCTGGACGTGGGCTTTTACTATATGTCCAACGCCATGGGCCGGCTGATCGGCACCGTGCTGTCCGGCTGGGTGTACCAGCAATACGGCCTGGCCGCCTGCCTGTGGCTATCTACTGTGTTTATTACCGTGGCCGCGCTGGTGTCGCTGGCCCTGCCGCAGCACGCGGCCAACCCTGCCCGAGAAAACGCATGAGCCTGCCCAAAGAAAGCGCCGTCAAACTATTCGAAGCGCTGGCCTCCGGCGTGCGCCTGGACATCTACCGCCTGCTGGTACGCCAGGGCCACGAAGGCATGGTGGCCGGCCAGATTGCGGCCAACCTCGACTTGCCAGCCAACAATGTGTCGTTCCACCTGAAAGGCATGAGCCACGCCGGGCTGGTGACGGTGGCGCAAGAAGGCCGCTTTCAACGCTACCGCGCCAACCTGGCGCTGATGCAGCAACTGCTGGCCTACCTCACCGACGAATGCTGCGCCGGCCAGCCGCAGCAGTGCCCGGAGCTGGCCGTGCCGTGCTGCCCGCCTCCGGTTTCCCCGTTTGCTATGACCACCCTGGAGCCTGACATCATGCGCGACCGGGTCTACAACGTGCTGTTCATCTGCAGTGGCAACAGTGCCCGCAGCATCATGGCCGAAGCCATCCTCAACCAGCTGGGCGAAGGCCGCTTCCGTGCGTTTAGTGCGGGCAGCCACCCGCGCGGCTTTGTGCACCCGCAAACGCTGGCCACGCTGCAGCAGCACCAGCACGACGCTGCCAGCGCGCGCTGCAAGAGCTGGGACGAGTTTGCCGGCCCCGATGCGCCGGCAATGGATTTTGTGTTTACCGTGTGCGACGCCGCAGCCGGTGAGGCCTGCCCGGCCTGGCTCGGCCAGCCGATGACGGCGCACTGGGGCTTTGCCGACCCGGCTGCGGTAAGTGGCGACGAAGCCACGCAGCACAAGGCCTTTGTGCGTACCTACCGTGACATCACCACCCGCTTGCGCCTGTTCCTCAGCCTGCCCCTGCACAAGCTGGACCGCCTGGCGCTGCAGCATGCGGTGCAGAACATTGGCCGGCCAGATGCGCTGAGCGGCGAGTCGCAGGCATGAGTAGCACTTGCGACACCCGGCCGCCGTCTGCGGCCAAGGGTATGAGCCTGTTCGAGCGCTACCTCAGCGCCTGGGTGGCGGCCTGCATTGTGGTGGGCCTCGGCCTGGGCCAGCTGTGGCCGCAGGGCTTTGCCGCGCTGGCGGCCATGGAAATCGCCCGCGTCAACCTGCCGGTGGGCGTGCTGGTGTGGGTGATGATCATCCCCATGTTGCTGAAGATCGACTTTGGCGCGCTGCACCAGGTGCGCCAGCACGTGCGCGGCATCGGCGTGACCCTGTTTGTGAACTGGCTGGTCAAGCCGTTTTCCATGGCGCTGCTGGGCTGGCTGTTCGTGCGCCAGCTGTTTGCGCCGTGGCTGCCAGCCGACCAGCTGGACAGCTACATCGCCGGGCTGATCCTGCTGGCGGCCGCACCGTGCACCGCCATGGTGTTTGTGTGGAGCCGGCTTACCGGGGGCGACCCGTACTTTACGCTGTCGCAAGTGGCGCTGAACGACCTGATCATGGTGTTTGCCTTTGCCCCGTTGGTGGCGCTGCTGCTGGGCGTGTCCAGCATCGCCGTGCCGTGGGCTACGCTGCTGACCTCGGTGCTGCTGTACATCGTGCTGCCGGTGCTACTGGCGCAGGCGCTGCGCAAGTGGCTGCTGGCACGCGGCCCGGCTGCGTTCGAGCGCGCCATGGCCGCCATCCAGCCGTGGTCGATGGCGGCGCTGCTGCTGACGCTGGTACTGCTGTTTGCCTTTCAGGGCCAGGCCATTCTGGCGCAGCCGCTGGTGATCGTGCTGCTGGCAGTGCCCATCCTGATCCAGGTACTGTTCAACGCTGGCCTGGCCTACTGGCTGAACCGGCGCCTGGGCGAGCAGCACAGCGTGGCCTGCCCGTCGGCACTGATTGGCGCGTCCAACTTTTTCGAGCTGGCGGTGGCCGCCGCCATCAGCCTATTTGGCCTGCACTCCGGCGCCGCACTGGCCACGGTAGTGGGGGTGCTGATCGAGGTGCCGGTGATGTTGCTGGTGGTACGCGTCGTCAACGCCAGCCGTGGCTGGTACCAGCAAGCTTAAGGTTGGCCGCACGGCGTCTGGGGTAGCAAAAAGCCGATGGCGGGTGCCATCGGCTTTTTTGTGGGTAGCGAAGGCGCTTACTGCGGCGGCTGCCACACGCCATCGTGAAAGAAGCGGCGGTAGCTGTGCAGCCACGGCTGGATGTCGTGGCCGCCAGCGGCTAGCCACGCCGGGTTGTAGTAGCTGTTCAGGTAGCGGCTGCCGTCGTCGCAGATCATGGTGACGATGCTGCCTTGCTCGCCACGCTGCAGCATGTCGGCCATCAGCAGGCATACGCCGTAGAAGTTGGTGCCGGTGGAGCCGCCGCACTTGCGGCCCAGCACTTCTTCCAGAAAGTGGATAGCGGCGTAGCTGGCCACGTTGGGCACGCGGATCATGTGGTCGATCACCGTGGGGATGAACGACGGCTCCACCCGCGGGCGGCCAATGCCTTCCACACCGGAGCCACCCTCGCAGCTACAGTGCGCGTCGCCGCTGACGTAGCTGGCGTAAAACGCCGAGTTTTCCGGGTCCACCACGCACACTTGCGTCTGCTTTTGCTGGTAGCGCACGTAGCGGCCAAAGGTGGCGCTGGTGCCGCCGGTGCCCGCGCCGCACACAATCCAGCGTGGCTCCGGCTGCGGCTCCAGCGCCATCTGGCGGAAGATGGTATCGGCAATATTGTTGTTGCCGCGCCAGTCGGTGGCGCGTTCGGCGTAGGTGAACTGGTCCATGTAGTGGCCGTTCAGCTCGCGCGCCAGGCGCTGCGATTCGTCGTAGATGGTGGCCGGGTCGTCCACCAGGTGGCAGCGGCCGCCGTAGAACTCGATGGCGCGAATCTTCTCGCACGAGGTGCTGGCCGGCATGACTGCAATAAACGGCAAACCCAGCAGGCGGGCAAAGTAAGCCTCGGACACCGCCGTGCTGCCGCTGGACGCCTCGATCACCGGCGTGCCCTCTTTAATCCAGCCATTGCTCAACGCGTACAGAAACAGCGAGCGCGCCAGCCGGTGCTTCAGGCTGCCGGTAGGGTGGGTGGACTCGTCCTTGAAATACAGCTGGATGCCGGGCGCCGCCGGCAGCACCAGTGGTATCAGGTGGGTGTCGCTGCTACGGTTGAAATCGGCCTCGATCTTGCGAATGGCCTGCATCAGCCAGCTTGTCATGGTGTCTCCTCGCCGGCCAAGGTTGGCCGCAAACGTCTTATTGGATACAAACCATTGTAGCGGGCCAAAACTGTGGCCATCAGTGGCAGCAGTGGCACAAAACGGGGATACAGTTGGAGGGCGGGCTGGGTGGGGCGGGTAAGTGCGGTGTGCCCACCGGGCTATTGCTAGCGAGTGGTGGGCACGGGGTGTGGGCGTCAGGTGTGGTAAGCGTTAATATCAGCCAATCGTATTGCTCTAGCAGTTGGCATTGATGTTTTGTGAGCTCTGACGTTAGAGAGGTGGCGTCATTTGCATGTTGGCTTGAATGATTTGTTATGTACTTTCTAATCGAAGGATGGCGGCCTTGATAGACTCGGTCATTTCATAGACTCTCTGCGTATTAAGGCGTATTTCTTCACCTTCTTTGAACCATGTAAAGACTTTAAGACTTTTGAAATCTTTATTCCCTCGACCACGGTTGTGAACAATAGCATGTCGATAATGCCTTAAATCTCCTATTTCATTAATTTGCAATTCATCTTTTGTTTTTCCAAGTTGCTTTGCAATATCCTCTCGGTATTTGTGTTCCCAAAATCCAAAGATAGTGACTAAGGTCATTTGGGCTGCCCATCGATCATTGTGAGGCTTTGTTGCACAAATCAGCCGTAGGTCGAACTACCCCAATCCCCAGACGGATTTATCCCATACGGACCGTTTGCGGCGTGCCCAGTGCTGTGAAGCGATTCAGAATCGCTGCACAGATTTGAAGCTCCGCTACTTGCCGGTCAAAGTCCCGTGACTTAACCCGATCTGCCAGCAATTTGAAACAGTGCATCTTCGTTTCGACCAAGCTGCGGCGATGGTAGCCACTCCACTTTTTCCAGAGCGCGCGCCCCAGATACTTCACCGCTCGTAGCGACTCATTGCGAGCCTGATTGCCCCGTAAATTCCCTTTCCAGAATTGGCCATTTCGACGTGGGGGAATGATGGCTGCCGCCCCACGCTCTGCAATCGCTGCGTAACATAGGCGTGTGTCGTACGCCCCATCCGTGGTGACGGTTACCAGTCCCTCTCCCGCCGGAATTTGCGATAGCAGCTCTGGCAGCATCGTGGCATCTCCAGTGCGATTGTCGGTCACTTCCATTGCCCGGATTTCCAGCGTTTGCGCATCTATGCCCAGATGCAGCTTGCGCCATTGGCGGCGGTAATCAGCGCCATGCTTTTTCACCTTCCACTCGCCTTCACCCATCATCTTGATGCCGGTGCTATCCACCAAGAGATGCAGACAACCTTGCTTTTTCTGTACCGGGATGCGGACTTGCAGGTCTTTCTGGCGGCGGGAAAGCGTGCTGAAGTCGGGGACGGCCCAGTCAAGGCCAGCCAGGCGCAACATACTTTCGACCATACCTGTGGCTTGCCGTAGCGCCAGGCCAAAGAGGCATTTGATGGTGAGACAGAACTGGATGGCAGCATCAGAAAAAGTTAGCTGCCGTCCCCGCCTGCCGGTAGCCGGTGCCAACCAGTTCATGCCTTTGTCGAGCCAGAGAAGGAGCTGCCCTCGTTGCTTGAGGGACTGGTTGTATGACTGCCAGTTGATGGTTTGGTACTTGGGAGGAAGGGGCTTGCTCATGCGGTCATTCTACCGGACGGACGCAAGCACTGATTTGTGCAACAAAGCCTCGGCTAACTATCAGTTAGGAAACCGCAAGGTAAAGCAATTCACACCCGCGGCTGAGTCGACGGTAATGTGCCCACCGTGCAGCTCGACAATCGACCGGGTAATGGCCAAGCCCAAGCCTGCGCCATCGGACTCCCCCGCGACGCGTGCAGGGTCTGCGCGGTAGAACCTGTCAAACAATCGGGGGATGACCGCTTCGGGTATGGCGTCCCCTTCGTTGCGTACCTGGAGGGCCCAGCCGGTAGCGTCTTCTGCCATGACGATGCTGACGACACTACCGGGATAGGCGTGGCGCAGTGCGTTGGACAGTAGGTTGCTGAGTGCCCGTCTCAGCATCAGACGGTCACCTTGCAACTGACCGTGACCAGCTTGCTGCAAGCGGATGTCTTTCTCTTCTGCTAGCGCGTCGTAAAACTCGAACAGTGCCGCGACTTCATCCTCGATGACAATCGTCTCGCGGCTAGGCAAAACCAGGCCATGCTCGGCTTTGGCCAGAAAGAGCATGTCAGACACGGTGCGGGCAAGACGCTGAAACTCTTCTGCATTGGATGCCAGTATTTCCCGGTACGCTTCCGCGCTACGTGGTTGGGCGATGGCGACCTGTGTTTCGGTCAGCAGATTGCTGATGGGCGTGCGCAGCTCATGCGCCAGATCGGAAGAAAATTCTGACAACTTGTGAAAATCGTTCTGCAGCCGGCGCAACATGGCATTGAGGGTATGTGCGAGATCGGCCATTTCTGGAGGTACCGAGTCAACCGGCATTTGTGCGTCCAGATGTTGCCCGGTGATTTGCTGCGCTTTGGCTTTCATGTCACGCAGCGGGGCCAGACCATTGTGTGCTACCCACCAAGCCAGCAAACCGCCCAGTAAAGCCGAGAGAACGATGTATCCCAAGAGGGAGTGACCGACGGTATGCATGAAGTGCTCATGTCTCTTGGTGTCAATCACGGCGCAGATGGTCAGCTCGGTCCGTTGCTGATCTGCCAGTTGTCCTTTACTGCACAGGCCGTGGTAGTTGGCGCCCTTGTGCTGCCAGCTCTGCATGCTCTGGTTTGTGATCGGTTGGGTATCGGGAAAGTAAAATCCCGCGGGCACGGGGGAAGTGTACACGGGGTAGCCCAGGCGCTGTAATTGCACGTAAAGGTCGCGGTGGTTATGTACCACGTCATCGAGCCGGGTAGCCAAAGCGCCAAGGTTGGCCGTGGTGCGCATGACTTCCTGAATCAGGCCAATCTTGTCGCGCAGGTCATCTGCATCTTGCTCATCGAAGTGGCGATTCACCATCACGCCGACCAGCACGCCCAGGCCTGCCAGTAACAGAACGGATACCAGCGCGTACAGCAATGTCAGTCTGGCCGTGAGTGACAGACGGTACGTCATGCATCCGTCTCCGGTACTTCCAGTACGTAACCCATGCCGCGTACGGTATGAATGAGTTTGGGTTCGAAGCCGTCGTCAATTTTTACCCGCAACCGGCGCACGGCCACATCGATGACATTCGTATCGCTATCGAAATTCATGTCCCACACCTGGGAAGCGATCAGGCTGCGCGGCAGGACCTCGCCTTGGCGGCGCATGAGCAGCTCCAGCAAGCCGAACTCTTTGGCAGTCAACGTAATCCGCTTGCCTTCGCGACAGACCCGTCGCCGTAGCAGGTCCAGCTCCAGCCCGGCAATCTGCAACGTTGTCGTATCTTGCGGACTGCGACCACGGCGCAAGATGGTGCGTACCCTGGCCAGCAACTCTGCGAATGAAAAGGGTTTGACCAGGTAATCGTCTGCGCCCAGCTCCAGGCCCTTGACCCGGTCCTCTACCTGGTCGCGTGCAGTCAGGAAGAGGGTCGGCATGGTTTTATGCCGCAGCCGCAACTGCGTCAGCACTTGCCAACCATCCATGGTAGGCAGCATCACGTCCAGAATCAGCAGGTCATACATCCCCTCCAGGGCAAGGTAAAACCCCTCCTGCCCGTCTTGTGCCAGATCCACCGTAAAGCCGGCCTCGCGTAGCCCCTGGCGCAAATACTCCCCGGTCTTGAGTTCGTCTTCGACAATCAGAATTTTCATCGCCATTCCCGTATCAAGCCGACAGTTTGCCATTTCCCGCGATGGAATGCGCCAGATGACAGATTTGTAATCTGACTGTCAGTTTGTTGTTGGCTGCCGTCGGTCAGACTAGGCGTACTGAATACGGACCTGATTTTCTGCCAACGCGCCGCAAGGCTTGGTCGATAGCAGAAAAGGAGAGTGGAGTATGAATAAACACACAACATGGCTTGCCATCCTGCCACTGCTGGCCAGCCTGGCGCAGGCACAGCAAGCCCCGGAAAGCGAGTGGCGGCAAGCCAACCGGCACGTGGCCGAATTCCCGCGTGGGCATGCAGATGTTTTGAAATGGGAACAGCAGCAGGCAGTCGCTGCCGTGCCGACTGTCACCAAAGCTGCCCCATTGCAGATTGGGCAACTCGCCGAGGGAGTACGCCTTGCTTGGCAAGCTCACCCTGAACTGGCGAGATCACTGAACCAGCTTGGCGCCGAGCAAACCGAGCTGCTAGCGACTGGGCAGTGGCAGGCCTTGTCGCTGACACAGTTGCGCCGAGTGGAAGACGCTGCAGAACTGATCGAGATTGCTCATGGTTCGCGCAAGGTTCTGCTAGCCGCCGTTGCTGCAACACAAGCGCAGCCCTATCAGCATCAAATCCTGAAAGCCGCCGAAGCCGCATCCGAGCTGGGTGAGCGTATGGCGAAAACCGGTAACTGGAGCCAGCTACAGGCGGCGCAGCGGCAGCTGATTCATCTTGATGCGCAGCAACAGTGGCAGCGCGACCAGTATGCCGTGGCGCAGAACGAGATGGCGCTACTCAAGACAATACAGCAATGGGCTCGCACCACCCCACCCAGCTTGCAGCTGCCAGCCGCACTGCCCGAACTGCCGGTTACCCCATTGAGCGAGCAAGCCATGCAAAGCCGGCTGGCTCAGGTGCGAGATACGCTGCCTCACCGTGAAAAAGTCACCGCGCTGCCCAATGCAGAGATGGCCTACCGCGCCTACCGTACCGCCCATGCGCTGGCTAGCAAACAGCAGCAGATACAGACATTGAAGCAGTTTGTGTATGACGAAACGGTGCTGCGTTACAACGGCATGCTGATGAATACCTGGGAATTGCTGGACGAGGCGCGAGCCTTTGCGGAAGCAAGGGTCCGGGCCATCAACGCCATTCGCGACTTCTGGCTGGCAGAGGCAGACCTGCAACTGGTTCTGCTGGGTGGACAGCCCGAAAGCTTTGTAACGTTGGCCGCAGGCAGCGGCGATAGCCCTGCTGCTGCGGGACATTGAAAGGATAAGGCATGAGTATTGATCAATCCCGCCGCCAATTTTTTGCGGGCGCTGCCACCGCCGTCGTTGGTGCTACTGTCGCCCGTTCGGCACTGGCTGCGTTACCGGAGCCCGTCATTCAGACCTCGGTAGAAACCGCGCCACCACTGATTCCCGATACCGGCCGCCCGTACAACCCGGTGGTAACCCTTAATGGCTGGACGCTACCCTGGCGAATGAACAATGGCGTCAAGGAGTTTCACCTGGTCGCCGAGCCGGTAGAACGCGAAATGGCCCCCGGCTTTACTGCCCAGCTGTGGGGCTACAACGGGCAGAGCCCGGGGCCGACCATTGAGGTTGTCGAAGGTGACCGCGTACGTATCTTCGTCACCAACAAGTTGCCGGAGCATACCAGCGTGCACTGGCATGGCCAGCGCCTGCCTAACGGCATGGACGGCGTGTCCG